>DASWEE010000024.1:0-18774 GCA_036394915.1 Gaiellaceae bacterium
CAAGGCCTACGGCGGGGCCTACGACGTCATGAGCTCGAAGCACATCCGGGCCGACTTCAACGTCGCCTGGCCGACGGCCGAGGTTGCGGTGATGGGGCCGGAGGGGGCGGTGAACATCGTCTTCCGCAACGAGCTCGAGGAAGCGGACGATCCCGAGGCGCGCCGTGCGGAGCTGATCGCCGACTACAAGGAGCGCTTTGCCAATCCGTACGTCGCCGCGGAGCGCGGCTACGTGGACGACGTGATCGAGCCCCGGCGGACGCGGCCGGTGCTGATCGACGCGCTCGAGACGGCGCTGACGAAGCGCGAGCCGCGCCCGCCGCGGAAACACGGCAACATCCCGCTCTAGCGGACGCCGATCCGGACCCGGTACCCAAAGAGGAACGGGACGGTGCGGTCGCCGAGCACGCGGCGGGCAACTGCGTCCAGGTCCGAGACGCGCAGCTCGCGCTCGAGCTCCTCGTCGTCGAGGGCGGCGGGCAGGCCGAGGCTGTAGGCGAAGCCGACCACCCGCTCGGCGTCCCCCTCCTCGATCGAGTGTAGGAGCACCTCGCGGCAGAAACGGAAGTTTCCGCTCTCGCGCATCCGGTCGAGGTGGCCGCTCTTTGCCCACCGGTCTGCGCCGCGCTGGATCCCGCGCGAGCGTCGCAGCTCTCCGCGGCGTCCCTGGTAGGCGTCGAAGGCCGAGTCGACCTCGGGATCGACCACCGGCGGCCAGTCGTAGTCGTAGGCGGCGAAGAGGCCGCCCCGCCGGAGGATGCGCGCCGCATCGGCGAACGTCGGCTCGGGCTCCATCCAGTGCAGCGACTGCGAGCAGGTGACGATGTCGGCGCAGCCATCGTCGAGCCCGGTTTCCTGCGCCAATGCCGCTTTGTACTCAACGCCGGGGGCAGCCTCGGCGGCGGCGAGCATCGCCGGGTTCGGCTCGACGCCGATTGTGCGCTCGGCGGTCCCCGACCACGCGCGCGTCGAGAGTCCGGTCCCGCAGCCGAGGTCGACCACGAGGCTCGGGCGCTCCACGCGCGCGTAGCGGCAGAGCGTCTCCAGTAGCGTCGCAGGCGGCCGCGGTCGGTAGCGGTCGTAGCCTGTTGCGAACCCCGCGCGGTCGTAGCCGGATGTATCGATCAGTGCGCGAGAGAACTCCATCGCTAGCGAACCGCGAACAGATGCCATTCGCCGGGAACGCCCTTCAGCTCCGAAGCGCCCCGGTCGTCGAACTCGAGCTCCGATCCCGCAACGAGGTCTTTGACGGTACTCGAGACGAGGACCTCTCCAGGCCGTGCCTCCGCCGCCACGCGCGCCCCGATGTGGACGGCGAGACCGGCGACCTTTCCGTCTGCGACCTCGCACTCGCCGGTATGCAGCCCCGCGCGGAGCTCGAGCCCGTGATCTGCGGCCGCCCCTACGATCGCGCGGGCACACTCGATCGCGCGCGCCGGACCGTCGAAGGTGGCGAAAAATCCGTCGCCAGCCGTGTCCATCTCCTCGCCACGGAAACGGCCGAGCTCGCGGCGCACGGCCTGCCGATGAGTCGAGAGCAGCTCGCGCCAGCCGCGGTCGCCGAGCGTGGCCGCACGCTCCGTCGAGCCGACGATGTCGGTGAAGAGGACGGTCGCCAGCACGCGATCTGGAACGCGTTGGGCGTGCGGAGAGGCAAGAAAGCGCTCTAGCTCCTCGGCGACCTCGCCTCCCGCATAGGGAGCGAGGTCCTGACCGGGCACTCGCACAAGGTGCGCGCTGGGGATCGTGTCGGCCAGAAGACGAGCTTCAGCCTCAAGGTCGCGGGGCAGGAGAACCAGCTGCTCCTTCACGCCAGTTCGATACATGACCAACGTAGGTACGCGGATAGCTGGAAGGACATCCGTGATATCCGCCTCCATCCAGGTACGGAAGAACTCCGCCGCGGAGCCTGGACTCGCGCTGACGCGAACGCTCTTCGTGTACCAGCGCATGAAGACTTCGTCGTCGACGAACGACGGGAATTGTGCCCGCGCCAGCGCATCGATCATCTCGCGGCTGCCCCAGTTGTCCCGGACGTTTCTCAGCCAGGACCGCTGCTCGTCTGGCGTACCGGCCAAGCGGGCGACGGCGTTGTAGATGATGAGCGCCGAGCTCCGCTCGGGGTATGTGGCCGCGAACAGGGCGCACATTTGCGCTCCATGACCGCCGCCGAAGAGCGCCGCCTGCTCTGAGCCGACCGCATCCAGCACCGCTCGCACGTCGTCCATTTGAGTCTCCAGCGTTGGGGGCGTGCGAGGCCTGTCCGAGATCCCGGTTCCGCGCTTGTCGAGAAGGATCAGACGCGAGAATGAGGCGAGTCGCTCGATGAACCCCGCCACGACCGGATGATCCCAGCTCGTTGCAATGCTGAGGTTCAACGGGACGTAGACGAGGTCGGCGGGGCCGTCGCCGACAACCTGATAAGCAATCGCGACGTCGCCGCTGCGGGCGTACTGGATCTCCGGCGGCTCCACACGCTCAGTGTTGCCGATCAACGGTGTTTGGTAAAGCTACGGGCCATGGAGATCGAGTTCAGCCCGGAGCCGAGCGGGGAGGAGCGCCGGGCGCTGCTCGAGGGGCTGGAGCAGCTCCTGCGGCAGGAAGGGATGCGGCCGCTCCCGGCCGCTTACCAGAGTGCCTGGCGGCAGGCCGGGATTCTTGATGCGATGGAGGATCAGGCGGCCGTGGCGCGCCCGCGGAGCAGCTTCGGCGCGATCCGGGCATAGTCGAGGCCGGACACCCACGTCAGAATGAGGGCGACCAGCAAGGCCCACCAGGCCGCGCGGTCGGTCCACGCCCCGGCGGCCGCGAAGCCGCCGATCCCGGCCGCGACCGCCTGCGACCAGGTCTTCAGCTTCCCGAGGTCTCGGGCTTGTACGACCACGCCGCGTTCGAGCGCCGCCAGCCGCAGCCCTGAGATCAGGAACTCTCGCGCAACGATCGCCGCCACCATCCAGCCCGGGAAGACGCCCTGGTCGATCAGGACGACCAGCACCGCGATCACGAGGATCTTGTCCGCCACGGGGTCGAGCAGCGAGCCGAGCTGGGACGTCCGGCCACGCGCGCGGGCGACGCGGCCGTCGAGCCAGTCCGTCGTCATCGCGACGACGAACAGGGCCGTCGCCCAGTAGTTATGGCCGCTGAAGTCCCATGCGTACAGGAGGACGACGAAGGGAACCGAGGCGATGCGCGCGAGCGTGAGCTGATCTGCGAGACCCATGCTCGGGGAGAATATGCCGCCCGTGCCTCCGTTCTCGAAAGTACTCGTCGCCAACCGTGGCGAGATCGCGATCCGGATCTTCCGCACGCTGCGGGAGCTCGGAGTCGGCACGGTTGCCGTCTACTCGGAAGCCGACTGCGGGTCGCTGCACCTCTCCTACGCGGACGAGGCCTTCCTGATCGGCCCGGGCGCGCCTGCCGAGAGCTACCTGAACCAGAGGCGGATCCTGGAGACGGCCGGGCGCGCGGGCGCCGAGGCCATCCATCCCGGCTACGGCTTTCTGGCGGAGAACGCGGCCTTCGCCCGGGGCTGCGAGGAAGCGGGCATCGTCTGGATCGGCCCGCCTCCGGAGGCGATCGAGTTGATGGGCTCGAAGGTCGCCTCGCGCGAGCGGATGCAGGCTGCGGGAGTCCCGATCATCCCCGGCACGACCGAGCCGGTCGAGACGCCGAAGGAGGCTGCGGCTCTCGGCGACGAGTACGGCTGGCCGCTCGCGATCAAGGCGGCCGCTGGCGGCGGCGGCAAGGGCCTCAAGGTCGCCCGCTCTCCGGACGAAGTCGAGCGGGCGTTCGCCTCCGCGCGGCGGGAGGGCGAGTCCTACTTCTCCGATCCCACCGTCTACGTCGAGCGCTACCTCGAGGATCCGCGCCACGTCGAGGTGCAGGTGCTCGCCGATGCTCACGGCAATGTCGTCCACCTCGGCGAGCGCGACTGCACGATCCAGCGCCGCCACCAGAAGCTCGTCGAGGAGACGCCCTCGCCGGCTGTCTCGCCCGAGCTGCGCGAGCGGATCGGCCAGATCGCCGTCGACGCCGTGCGCGCGGTCGGCTACCGCAGCGCCGGGACGATCGAAGGGTTGCTTTCGCGCGAGGGCGAGTACTTCTTCCTCGAGATGAACACGCGAATCCAGGTCGAGCACACGATCACCGAGCTCGTCACCGGAGAAGACCTCGTTCGCGCACAGGTGCTGATCGCGGCGGGCGAGCCGCTGCCCTTCCGCCAGGAAGAGGTCCACTTCGACGGGCACGCGATCGAGTGCCGGATCAACGCGGAGGACGTCTCCAACGGCTTCCTCCCCGCCCCGGGCACGATCGCCACCTACCGCGAGCCGGCTGGCCCCGGCGTCCGCGTCGACTCGGGGGTCGCGGAGGGGTCGGAGGTGTCCGGCCTCTACGACCCCCTGATCGCCAAGCTGTGCGTGCACGGGATCGACCGCGAGCACGCGCGGAAACGGATGCTGCGCGCGCTCGGCGAGTTCGTGATCGAGGGCGTTCCGACGCTGGTCGGCTTCCACCGGGCGCTGCTCTCGCACCCGTGCTTCGTGGAAGGCGAGACGTGCCACGGGCTCGTCGAGTCGGAGCTCCTTGCCCAGAGAGCGGCTGAGCTCGGCGCTTCACGCGTCGCAGCTCCGACCGACTCGTCCCGGCTGGAGGCCCGCACCTCGGTCGTCGAGCTGGACGGGCAGCGCTATGAGCTGAGGCTGCTCGTGCCGGAGCCGGCCCACAAGGCGCTCGTGCGCAGGCGTCGGGAGCGAAGCGCGGGCGGCGGCCACCATGCGGTCGCGCGGGACGCCGTCCTGAGCCCGATGCAGGGGACCGTGCTCGCCGTCGAGGTGGGGGAGGGCCAGCAGGTTTCGGCCGGAAAAGTTCTGTGCATCGTCGAGGCCATGAAGATGGAGAACGAGATCACCGCCCACCGCGACGGCATCGTGACCGACTTGTCGGTGGCAGCCGGCGACCCGGTGCAGACGGGTCAGGTGATCTGCGTGATCGCGCAGGGCTGATGGCTGAGGAGCGTAGACCGCTGTGCTCCGACGTGTCGGCCGAGCTCGGCGAGCCGCTGAGCGCCACCGCGAGCCACGTCGATCGCTGGATCCTGCTCGAGTACCGCGGCCTCTGGAGCCCGGATCCGTTGCGCGGCAGCATGCTCGCCGACACGGTCAAAGCGCATCTTGCCGATCAGCTCTCGCAGGCGCCCCGGTCGAGGCTGCTGTTCATCCGGCGCCCGAGGAGGCAGAGCTCGGGGATCGTCTGCTACACGGGCAGCACTCCCGAGCACGGCGCGCGTTTCTTCCATCGCGAGCTCGAAAGCCACGAGGAGCTGGTGGGGCTCGATCTGTTCGGGGACAACCGCGGCGAGCCGCTGGAGGACCCGCTGCTCGCCGTCTGTACGCACGGAAAGCGCGACCGATGCTGTGCGCGCTACGGCCGGCCTCTGTACGACGCCGTCTCCGACCAGGTCGATCCGGACTGGGTCTGGCAGTGCACGCACGTCGGCGGCGACCGGTTCGCGGGCAATCTCGTCTGCTTTCCGGAGGGGCTGTACTTCGGCCGCGTCGGCCTCGGGGACGTGTTACCGCTCCTCGACGACTACCTGGCCGGCCGGATCTACCTCGATGCGTACCGCGGCCGCAGCGCCTACTCGTTTCCCGTCCAGGCGGCCGAGCGCGCCGTCCGCACCCGAACGGGCCTGACCGGGATCGACGAGCTGACGCTCGTGGGTGTGGCGCGCCGCGACGGCGGCTGGCGCGTCGCCTTCGAGGCCGCCGGGGAGCGGCACGAAATCGACGTCGCGACCGAGCGGGGCGAGCCGGCCTACCTCACCTGCGACGCCGAGGCGCCGGAGCGCCCGCGGCACTACGTCGCTCAGACCTGAAGCAGGAAGCCCTCGCGGACGAGCCTGCGGACGAGCACGAGCCGGCTTTCGTCGTCGAGGTCGCCCGGCAGCTCGGCCGCGGTGAAGGGCTCCTCCGCCGAGACCACGAACTCGACCTCGTCCTCGACGTGGGGCGGGAACCTGAGCGTCTTTCCCTCGAACGTGAGCGCCGGGAAGGCAAGCTCGGCGATCACGGTCGGGCGGCGCTCGACCGGCGTCTCGAGCGTCACGCTCTCGAGCGCGCGCAACTGGGCGAGCTGCCCGTCGCGGATCGGACGGCGCCCCCGGACGAACCGCTCGCGCCTGCGGCGGGCCACCTCGGCGGGCGACAGGCGTTCCTCCACCAGCCTGAGCAGGTCGGCATGCAGCTCGCCGTCCTCGGGCACGGAGCGGCGAAAATCGAGCTCCTCCCCGCACTCCTGGACCGCAGCGTCGACGGCGTCCTGCCAGGTGTAGACCTTGACTCCGATCGTCAGATGCAGCGACTCGGAGTCCGTGGTCAGCGCATCGTGTAGCCAGCCGCGCGGCAGGTACATCGTGTCCCCGGGGGAGAGCGTCACGTCTTCGACCGGCTCGCCCGGCGCCCCCAGCTCCTTCGAGTAGCGCTGGTTCCGGAGCGGAAGCTCGAGTACCGGCTCGTAGACCCGCCAGTGCTTCTCGCCGGCGATCTGGAGGACGAAGACGTCGTGCGTGTCGTGGTGGACGGCCAGCCCCTGCGCCGAGCGCGGAGTGAAGTACGCGTTCGCCTGCACAGGATGTCCCAGCGCGCCCTCCAGGCCGCGGGAGAACTTCGCGAGTGGAAGCCAGTTGTGGTGGAGGGCCTGGAACACGATCGTCGCGCCGGCCTGGAACTCCGCGAGCACCCGCTCGACGTCGATCGTGCCGGTGAAGGGCACGGGGCTCCAGGAGAGATCGGTCGTGTACGAGCCGGGATCGAGCTTCGAGCCCTCCTTGACGAGCCGAAACGCAGGATAGCGGAGAGCGCCGGAGCAGAGCAGCCGCTCGACGTCCGCGGGCGAGAGCAGGTCGTGGAAGCGATCCGGCTCCTGCCGACGGACGACGAGCGGCCTTTGCTCCCAGTGGCCGGCGAGGAAATCCTCGGCGGCGACCGGATCGACGCAGCGGCGGAGCGCCGCCGCTGCGTCAGCTCGAGTCTTCGGTGTCGCTGTCCGAGTCCGAGTCGTCGTCGTCGCCGTCCGTGTCGTCGGACCCGTCGGCGTCCGTGACCGACCAGCGCGACCGGGTCTCGCCCGGCTTCGTGGTCTGGATCTCGTCATCCGACAGCGTCGTGTGCCTCTCGTCCACCGCCAACCCCTTTCGGTCGTGTGGGCGCGAGTTTAACCGGGCTCGGACAAGCGCAATCTCTGGCTTTCTTGACGAAGCTAGAGGCTCTTCTGATACACGCGGAAGGTCCAGGTCGCGAGCATGGCCATCACGATGGTCAGCCCCGCCAGCAGGCCGAGATGGGTGAAGACGCTCGCCCAGTTCGTCCCGGGCAACACGACGTCCCGCGCCGCGCTCACGCCCCAGTTGACCGGGTTGTACCGCGCCGCCTCTCGAATCCAGGGTGGAACCTGACGGATCGAGATCAGCGTCGCCGACAGGAAGAGCAGCGGGAGCCCGATGAAGTTGGCGATCGCGATCATCGTCGCCTCCCTCCGGGTCAGGAGCGCGATCGCCTGAGAGAGGCCGGCGAAGCTCGTGTTGACCAGTGCCGCCGCCAGGAGCACGATCAGCCAGCCGAGCGCTCCGCTGTGGACGCGAACTCCGAGCGGGAGCGCGATTAGCAGGATGATCAGCGCCTGGATCATCGCCGTCAGCGCCGAGCGGACGACCTGCGAGACGACGAGCGACATGCGGCTGACCGGAGTCGCCAGGAAGCGCGGGATCACGTCCCGGTCGAGGTCGGTGATCATCGCCATCCCGCTCCACGTGGCGCCGAAGAACGCGTTCATCACGACGATCGCGGGCGCGAGGAAGGTGATGTACGAGGTCGTTCCGAACCCGCCGCCGGGCAGGCTCGTGATGCGCTTGAACAGCTGCCCGTACAGGAGCAGCCAGACGAGTGGCTGGATGAGCAGGAGGGCGATCCAGATCGGCTCGCGCATCAGGTTGCGGGCCTGGCGGCCGACCATGTACCACGTGTCGCGGATCGCTTCCGTCATTCGGCCGCGGCCTCGTCCTCCGCGCGGAACTGGCGGCCGGTGAAGTGGAGGTAGACGTCGTCGAGCGAGGGGCGGTGGGTGTCGACCGCCTCGACGGTGATCCCGCTGCGCTCGAGCGCAAAGAGGATCTGGGGAATGGCCCGCGCCCCGCTCTCGACCCGGCTTCGGAGCAGGCGGCCCTCGACCCGGACCTCCCGCACGCCTTCGAGCCCCGCGATCACCTCGCGTGCGCCTGCGACCTTGCCGTCCGAGAGCTCGACGGTGACCGAGTCGCCCTCGAGGTTCCGCTTCAGCTCGTTCGGCGTCCCGTCGGCGACGACGGTGCCGCGGCTCAGGATCGCGAGCCGGTCGGCGAGATGGTCTGCCTCCTCCAGGTAGTGGGTCGTGAGCAGGATCGTCAGCGCCTCCCGCTCGGCGAGGTGGCCGAGCTCCTCCCACATCGCGGCGCGCGCCTCGGGGTCGAGCCCCGTCGTGGGCTCGTCGAGGAAGACGACGCGGGGGCGGTGGACGACGCCGAGCGCGACGTCGAGCCGGCGCTTCATCCCACCCGAGTAGCCGCGGACGACCCGGTCGGCCGCATCGGCGATCCCGACCAGCTCGAGCAGCTCGTCCACGCGCGCGCGGAGCTTGCGGCCGCTCATCCCCTGGACGCGGCCCTGCAGCATCAGGTTCTCGCGCCCGGTGGCCTCGCGGTCGACGCCCGAGCTCTGAGGAACGTAGCCGATCGTGCGCCGGACGGCATTCGGCTCCTTCACCACGTCCTGGAAGACGACCTCGGCCCTGCCGGAGTCGGGCTTGGTCAGCGTCGCCAGCACCTTGACCGTGGTCGTCTTGCCGGCGCCGTTCGGCCCGAGCAGGCCGAAGACCTCCCCTTCCTGGACCGTGAAGTTCACTCCGTCGAGTGCCTGCACCTTTCCGTAGCACTTGCGGAGCTCCTCGACGACGATCGCGTCCATGCGGGCGAGTCTAGTGACAGCTCGTCAGTACACTCACGCGGCTGTGGATCTGTACGAGTACCAGGGCAAGGAGCTGTTCCGGCGCTTCGGAATTCCGGTGTCGGAGGGGCGGCTGGCGACGAGTCCCGACGAGGCGCGGCACGCCGCCGATGAGCTCGGCGGGCAGGTGGTCGTCAAGGCGCAGGTGCTGACGGGCGGGCGTGGCAAGGCCGGCGGGGTGAAGCTGGCCGAGGACGGCGCCGACGCGGAGGCAAAGTCGCGGGACATCCTCGGCCTCGACATCCGTGGGCACGTCGTCCGCAAGCTCTGGATCGAGCAGGCCTCGGAAATCGCCAAGGAGTACTACCTGTCGATCACGTTCGACCGCGGCGAGAAGAAGGCGCTCCTCATGCTCACGACCGAGGGCGGGGTCGAGATCGAGGAGGTGGCGGAGCGCGATGCCGGAGCGATCGCTCGGCTCCACGTCGACCCGCTCGAGGGCTTCCAGCCGTATCAGGCCCGGCGCCTGATCTACGGCGCCGGGATCGACGACCCCGGCGAGCAGAAACAGATCCTCGAGATCATCCGCCGGCTGTACGAGGCCTTCGTCGGCTGCGACGCGATGCTGTGCGAGATCAACCCGCTGATCGTGACGCCGGAGGGCGAGGTGCGAGCGCTCGACTCGAAGTTCACCGTCGACGACAACGCGCTCTACAGGCACGAGGACATAGCTGCAATGCGCGACCTCGAGGCCTACCCGCCCCAGGAGCGCGCCGCGCGCGAGAAGGGCGTGACCTACGTCAAGCTCGACGGCGAGGTCGGCATCCTCGGGAACGGGGCCGGCCTCGTGATGTCGACGCTGGACGTGATCGCGCTGGCGGGCGGGCGCGCGGCCAACTTCTGCGACCTCGGGGGCGGAGGAGACGCGCAGGGCGTCGTCGACGCGCTCGAGATCATCTCCTCCGATCCGCAGGTGAAGTCGATCTTCTTCAACATCTTCGGCGGGATCACCCGCTGCGACGAGGTCGCGCGCGGGATCCTGCAGGCGCTCGGCCAGCTTCAGATCGACCATCCGATCGTCGTCCGGCTCGACGGGACGAACGCCGAGGAGGCTCGCAGGCTGCTCGAGGAATCCGACGCCCCGATCGACGTCGAGCCGACGATGCTGGACGCCGCCAAGCGAGCGGTGGAGCTGGCGGAGGCCGCATGACTGATCTCTGGTCGGAGCGGGCCGAGGCGTATCGCGAGAGCGAGGCCCATCGCCGGGGTCGTGACCTCGATCTGATCGTAGAGTGGGCTGAAGGGAAGACCGCCCTGGACGTGGCGACCGGCGGCGGGCACGTGGCGCGCCGGCTACGCGAGGCCGGCTTGGAGGTCGTGACCGTCGATCCCGCCCCCGGGATGCGCCCGGACGTGATCTCGCGCGCGGAAGATCTCCCCTTCGCCGACGCGAGCTTCGACGTCGTCGTCTCGCGCGTGGCCCCTCATCATTTCGGCGACATCCGCAAGGCGATCGGCGAGATGGCGCGGGTGAGCCGCAACCTCGTCCTCGTCGCCGACAACCTCTACCTCGGCGAGCAGGCCGAGGAGGCAGAGCGGTTGCGCGATCCGACGCACGTCCGCTGCTATTCCGAGACGGAATGGCGCGGGCTGTTCGAGCAGGCGGGGCTCGAGGTCGAGGCCGTCGAGCTCGAGGACAAGCGTGTCGAGCTGCAGTCGTGGCTCGAGCGCGCGGGCTGCGAGGGGGACGAGGCGGAGCGGGTCCGTGAGTTGCTCGCCGATCGCATCGAGGACGGCTACCTACGGCTCGACCGCATCGTCCTGAAGGGGAGGAAGCGCTAGTGGCGATCGTCGTCGACGAGTCGACCCGCCTCGTCGTCCAGGGCCTGACCGGCCGCGAAGGGCGCTTCCACGGGCTCCGCAATCGCGTCTACGGGACGAACCTCGTCGCCGGGGTGACGCCTGGGAAGGGCGGCCAGGACGTCGAGGGCGTCCCCGTCTTCAACACGGTCGGCGAGGCGGTCGAGGAGGCGGGCGCGAACACGACAATGGTGTTCGTCCCGGCTCCGTTCGCCTCGGACGCGATCTACGAGGCGGTGGACGCAGGGATCAAGACGGTGGTGTGCATCGCCGAGGGCCTCCCTGCCCACGAGATGCTGCGCGTCTACAACTACATCCGCCCGCGCGGGATCACGATGGTCGGCCCAAATTGCCCGGGCGTCCTGTCGCCGGGCAAGGCGAACGTCGGGATCATTCCGGCGGAGATCTTCAGCGAGGGCTCGATCGGCCTCGTGTCGCGCTCGGGCACGCTCACCTACCAGATCGGTCACGAGCTGACGCAGCTCGGGCTCGGCAACTCGACGATCGTCGGTATCGGCGGCGACCCCGTCGTCGGCTCGTCCTTCATCGACATCCTGCAGAAGTTCGAGGACGATCCCGAGACCGAGCGGATCGTGATGGTCGGGGAGATCGGCGGCGACGAAGAGGAGAAGGCGGCACGGTTCATCGAGGCGGAGATGTCCACCCCCGTCTTTGCCTACATTGCGGGGTTCACGGCGCCGCCCGGCAAGACCATGGGCCATGCCGGCGCGATCATCTCCGGCTCCTCCGGGACGGCCGCGGCGAAGAAGGAGGCGCTCGAAGCCGCAGGCATCACCGTCGGTACGACGCCGACCGAGGTCGCCCAGCTCGTCGCCGAGGCCGCCGGCGTCCACGCCTGACCTGACGGACCCCTCCCCGCGGCTGCGCCGTATCCGCCTCGATGAGGGCGGCGACGGCGTCCTCCTCCCGAGGAGACGCGGTAGGGCTTCTAGACTCCGCGCGTGGCTGCGGAGGGTCTCCTGGTCCTGTTCGACGTCGACGGGACGCTCTTCCTCACCTCCGACCCGCTCGTCGGGCGCGCGACCTACGACGCGGTCGAGAGCGTCTACGGGCTGTCGCTGCCGCCGGATGCAATCGGGAAGGTCGATCATCCCGGCCAGACTGCGCAGCGGATCACACGCCTCGTGCTCGAGGCCGCAGGGGTCGACGACACGCACATCGACTCCGCCCTCGCGCGGTGGTGCGAGCTCGTCTCCGATCGCTATCTCGAGCTGCTCGCGCAGGCCGACACGAGCGGCTGGAAGGCGGGGTCCGGCGCGCCCGAGACGCTCGAAGCCCTCATGGCGGCCGGCGCGGCGGTGGCGCTCCTCACGGGCAATCCGGAGCCGATCGCACGCGCCCGGATGGAGATCCTCGGTCTCGATCGCTTCTTCCCGCCGGGTCGGGGAGCGTTCGGCTGCGACGCCGAGGATCGGATCGACCTGATCGCGATTGCCCGCCGGCGGGCCGGTGACTGGCCGGTCGAACGAACGTGGGCGGTCGGCGACACGCCGCGGGACGTCGAGGGCGCCCACGACGCCCGCATCCGCTGCGTCGGGATCACCTCCGGGCGTTTCGATGCAGAAGCTCTTGCGGACGCAGAGGTCGTGATCGAGCGGCTCCCCGAGCTCCACCAAGCCATCTCTGCATAACGCCTGGACGAAATGTGGGTTGAGTCTGGGTGACTCAAGGTCTGCATATTTTCCGCCGGCCCTGTTCAGGGCCTTCCGCGTCCTTCTCTACACTCAGCGGCATGGCTCAGATCTCGTTCGCGCGCGGTGTGCCGGCGCCCGAGTGCCTTCCCGTCGAGGAGATCGGCGAGTGCGCCCAGGCAGCCCTGCTGCGAGTGGAGCGCGACGCGGTCCAGTACGGGCACGCGGCCGGGTTCCCACCCCTCCGTGAGCTGCTCGCGGCCCGGCACGGTGTCGAGCCGACTCGGATCTTCGTCTCGAACGGCTCGCTGCAGGGCCTCGTCTTCCTGGCCACGCACCTTCTGAGCCGCGGCGGGCCTCGCGTGCTGGTCGAGGCGCCGACCTACGACCGGCCGCTCAAGATCCTGGCCGGCCTCGGCGCCGAGACTGCCGGCGTCGCGATCGACGACGACGGGCTCGATCTCGAGGCGCTCGAGGACGAGCTTCGCACCGCCCCCCGGCCCACCTTCCTGTACACGATCCCGACCTTTCAGAACCCAAGCGGACGCACGCTCTCGCTCGAGCGCCGCCGACGGCTCGTCGAGCTGGCCGAGCAGCACGACCTGCTGATCGTCGAGGACGACCCCTACGGCCTCGTTCGCTTCGAGGGAGAGCCGCTGCCGACCTTGCTCGAGCTTGCGCCACCCGGGCGCGTCGTCTACTCGTCGTCGTTCTCGAAGACCGTCGCGCCGGGGCTTCGCGTCGGTTACCTCGTGCTGCCGCCCGAGCTCGCGGCCGCCGTCGAGGCGATCGCCGTCTCGACGTACGTCTCCCCGACGATCTTCACCCAGGCGATCGTCTGGGAGTTCCTCCGCCGCGGCCTGCTCGAGCGCAACGTCGAGCGGGTTTGCCGCCTCCTGCTCGAGCGGCGCGATGCGATGATCGAAGCGCTCGGGCGAAGCTTCCCGGACGGCTCGAGCTGGACTCGTCCGCAGGGCGGCTATTTCCTCTGGCTCGACCTCCCGGACGCAGCCGACGCAACGGAGCTGCTCGCGCGGGCGGAGGCCGAAGGAGTGACGTTCGTCAAGGGTCAGGACTTCTACGCCGGGCCGGGTGGAGAAAGCTCGGCGCGCCTTGCCTACAGCTTCGCGTCACCCGCCGAGATCACGGTCGGCATCGAGCGGCTCGCCTCCGCTCTCGGGAGCCTTCTCGGCGACCGGATGGCTCCGTCTCCAGCGGCGCCGGTATAGCTGCGACAGCAGCACGCCGACGAGTATCCCGATCGCGAGGCTGACCACGATCACCCAGATCAGGGACCCGTGCGTCGTCCCGAACACCCAGTGCACGGGCACCTCGGTGCTGTTCTCGACGACGAACGCGATCAGGTAGGCGATCGCGAGCGCCAGCCCGATCAGAATCGCGTACAGCCGCGGCTGCCATTGCTCTGCTTCGTCGCGGTCGATCTTCCGTCTCAGGCGCATGTGCGCCGCGAGTCTAAGGCTCTAAGCCGAGCGCTGGGCCAGCTCGCCGAGCGGACGTGGTACGAGACGCGGCTGGCGGGGCGGAACGAGCGATCCGCGGCTCTGTGCGCGGAAGGTCGGACAGGGCTCGGCCAAGACGAGCGCGCACAAGCCGGCCCGTCGGAAATAGCAGTCGTCGCAGGTCAGTCCCGCCCGTTTTGCCACCTGCTCGTCGTCCTCCTCCCTCGCCGCGAACGAGGGCCACTATAGGCCGATTGAATGAGATTTCAAGGTTGCCGCAAATGAAATTCATGGAATTTCCGATAGTTTCAAATTAGGCAAAACTGTCCCCTATTTATGCCTTGGGCGGCAGGGTTGCCAGTGCGCGCAACGCCTGTTGAAAGCTCTTCACAGGGATCACCCGCACCTTTCCCGCGTAACGGCGCGCCTGTGTCGCGTTTTCCCCAGCAGGGATGAGGAGGATGTCCACATGAGACTTGTCCGCCTCGATCGCCTTCTGCTCGACGCCCCCGATGGGGAGCACTTCGCCGTCGAGCTCGAGCTCGCCCGTCGCCGCGACGCGGTAGCCGTGGTCGACGTCGCGGCCCAGCTTCTCCATGATCTCGAGCGCGAACGCGAGACCTGCCGACGGGCCGACGACGCCGCCGGGGTCGATCCTGACCGTGAAGGGCAACCGGATCTGCGCCGCCTGGTCGATGATCACGCCGATTACCGCCCGGGTCCGGTGCTGCGGATCGGCGACCGTGCGGAGGGCGACCGTCCGTAGCCCGCCCGAGTTGCGCACAGTCAGGCGGATGCTGTCGCCGGGCCGGCGCCTCGCCATCAGCCGGCGCAGGTCCGAAGGGGAGCGCACCGTCTTTCCGTCCAGAGCGACGATCACGTCGGTCGGCTTCAGCTTCCCGACGGCGGGCATGCCCGAGATCACTCCCGAGATGAGCGCTCCGGAGTCGCGGGCGAGCACCTTGTAGCCGAGCGCGCGCAGCGCGACGGCGGCGGCGACGCTCTGGGACTGGGACATGTCCCGCTGGTCGATCTTGCGCTGCGCCTGGTCGCTGACGCCGGGGGTTCGCAGCGCCGAGGCGGGAACGAGCGTCGCGCCGTCGTAGAACCACGGAAACAGGCGCTCGAACAGGGTCGCCTTGCGGACGATCACCGCCAGGAAGTAGATCTGCCCCTTGTCGTGGGCCGGCCGCGTGTGGCCCGGCACGGTCACGAGCGGTGCCACCGTGTGTGCCTTGTCCGGGAGCAGGATGTACTTGCCGGACGGGGCCAGCCACAAGATCAGCGCCGCGGCTCCGATCAGGATCAGCCCCAGGAGCGCGAGCCGTCCGGGCGAGAAGAGCCGCTTCACGGAAGGTCTACCGTTCCGCCAGCGGGACCCAGCGTTTTCCGGTGGGGCCGGTGTACTCGGACTCGGGGCGGATCAGGCGGTTGTCGCCGTGCTGCTCCATGATGTGGGCGCACCAGCCGGCCATTCGTCCGATCGCGAAGATCGACGTGCCGAGGTCGGCCGGGATCCCGAGATACGTGTAGGTGGTTGCGGCGTAGTAGTCCACGTTGACCGGGAACTGGCGGTGCTTGTTCACCTCTTCGACGAGCTGTTCCTGGATCTCGAAGTAGGGCGGCATCCCCTCCGCGTTCGAGCCCTGGGAGAGCTCCCGAGCGAAGTCGCGGAGAAACTTGGCGCGCGGGTCGACGGTGACGTACACGCGGTGGCCGAACCCGGGGAACTTGTACTTCGTCGCAAAGCCTTCCTCGACGAACTCGGGAACGCGGTCGACGGAGCCGATCCGGTCGAGCATCTCCATCGTCCCGTCTGTCGCACCACCGTGCAGCGGCCCCTTGAGCGCGCCGAGCGCCGCGGTCACGGCGGCGTGCATGTCGGCCAGCGTCGCCGCAACGATCCGCGCCGAGAAGGTGGAAGCGTTGAGGCCGTGCTCTGCCTGGAGAATGAAGCAGGTGTTCAGGATCTCCACCGCGCGCGGATGGGCGTCCTCGAGCCCGGCCATGCGCGCGAAGTCGGCGGCATGTCCGAGGCTTGGGTCGGGAGCGACCATCTCCTCGCCGCGGCGCCGGCGGATGTAGGTCGCAAGAACCGTCGGGAGCTTCGCGGTCAGCCGGATCGACTTTCTGTATTCGGCCTCCGCGGTGTTGTCGCCCTCGTCGGGGTCTTCGACCGAGGAGGCCGAGACCACGGTGCGCAGGACGTCCATCGCCGTTCCGCTCTCGGACATCTCCTCGAGGATGTCGCGGAGGAACGAGGACAGCGGCCGGTGCTTGGCCAGCTCCGCGCTGAACCGGCGCAGCTCGTCTTCGTTCGGAAGGTCGCCGTTCAGCAGCAGATACGCGACCTCTTCGTACTCGGCGTTTCCGGCGAGCTCCTCGATCGCATAGCCGCGGTACTGGAGTTTCCCGTCCTCGACCGACGAGAGCGCCGTGGAGGCGGCGACGACGCCTTCGAGGCCCCTCGGGGCCGTCTTCTGTCCTTCGACCGCCACGGTTCGAGTGTACGCCCCCTAGAGCAGGAAGCGCGTCATCCCTCCGTCGACCGGGATCACGGCGCCGGTCACGTAGGAAGCGCGGTCGGAGGCCAGGAAGCAGACCACGTCGGCGATCTCCTCCGGCCGCCCCACCCGGCCCAGCGGGATCTCGGTTGCATCGAGGTGGCCGAGTTGCCGGATGCGGGGCGTATCGATCCGTCCGGGCGCGATCGAGTTGACGGTGATCCCCTTCGTTGCGACCTCACGCGAAAGCGATTTTGCCCAGCCGATCACTCCCGGCCGCACTGCGTTCGAGAGTACGAGGTCGTCGACAGGCTGCCGGACCGTGCTCGAGGTGATGTTGACGATCCGTCCGTGCCCGCTGCGCTCGAGGTGGGGGAGGCAGAGCCCGACCAGCCTGACGGCGGACAGCAACAGGAGCTCGACCGCGTCCTCGACCGCATCGTCCGTCAGCTCGACGGCCGTTCCCGGCGGCGGGCCGCCGCTGTTGTTGACGAGGATGTCGAGGCCGCCGAAGGCTTCGACCGTCCGCTCGACGAGGCGCGACAGGTCGGTCGGATTCCGGACGTCGCCGCGAACAGCCAGCCCGCCGATCCGCTCCGCCTCGCGCTCGAGGACATCTCGGCGCCGGGCGAACATGACGACGTTCGCGCCCTCCTCCGCGAACGCCTCGGCGATCGCGAGGCCCATCCCCGAGGAGGCGCCGCAGACGATGGCTGTACGTCCTCGTAATCCTAGGTCCACCTGCCGTGCTCCTCCGGCTCCGATTCCACGGCTCGCAGGGACGAGAGGATAGACCGGACGAGCCGGCCCCCGCAGAGGCCGGCTCGTCAGAGTGTTGCTTGTCGAGGACTAGCGGTCCGGCCGGTGCGTGACCCGGATCGCGTTGATGATCGGCTCCTTGTAGCCGCGGCGCGCGACGAACCTGACGTTGAGCTGGCCGTCCGTCACCGGGAGGAAGTACGACTTGTCGTCCGCGTTGAACTGTCCGACCTCCGCCGCCACGTCGAGCGCAGGCAGGATCAGGTTGCCCTCGGCGATGACGTCGAAGATGCGTTGGCCGGGCCTCGAGTGCTGCAGCTCGGCGAACCTCAGCTCGACCTGGTACACGCCGTTCGGGAGCCCGTCGAAGCGGTACTCCATCGCTCCACGCCGCTCGTCCTGGTAGAGCGGATCGTCGTCCGTGCCCCCGATCGCCCGCCTGACGGAGTCGACGTTCGTCTGGCCGATGTAGCCCCAGCTCCCGGAGGAGTAGGCCTGGTCGGCCATCCACGGATCGCCGCTCTGATCGGCATAGGGACCTCCGCCGGCGTTCGCGGCGGTCTGGTACGCCGGCACGATCAGGCTGACCGGGATCCGGATCGACGGCTGCCGCCCGCTGTTCGACTGCACGAACATGAGCGCGCTGTAGACGCCGGGTGAGAGCCCGTGCGTGTCGATCGTCACCTGGATCGCCTCCGAGCCGCCCGGATTCAGCGTGCCGCTGGCCGGGCTCTCGTCGAGCCACGGCACGTCGCTGAAGGCGGGCACGCCGCTCTCGACGAGATAGGCGTTGTGGGCGTTCTGGCTGATCATCCAGAGGTTGCCCGCCTCGTCCATCTCGAGTCCGGCACCGTTGAAGCCCGGGTTCGGATGCGGCAGCGTCGCCAGCACGGCACACGTGTTCGGGTTGAGCTCGTAGATCGTGTCGGTCGGGCTGTTGGTGGCCTCCCAGACGATGTTGAAGGCGGGGTTCCAGGCCAGGCCGGAGATGTTGCGGTCCGGCGGGTTGCACTGGCCGATGACCGCGCCCTTGTCCGGGTACGACAGGCCCTTGACGTGGTAGAGCACGCCCTGGTTCCAGCCGCCGATGTAGAACGAGTCGTCGTCCGGCCGGTAGGCGAGACCACGCTGCGAGATGCTCGTCCACGGGAAGGAACCGGTAATCGATCCGGTCACGACTCCGGTGTTCGGATCCCAGCAGTAGATGCCGTTGTCCCCGCCGACGTTGACCTGGCACATGTCGCCTCGGCCGGCGTCGTACGCCATGTCACCCGGCCACGCCCCGGCCCAGGCCGCGTGCCACATGCGGCCGGTCGGAACGCCGAACGGGGTGAACTCGTGGTTGTTGTTGTTGCTCGGCACGTCCGAGAGCCACACGTTGCCCGTGTAGCCAACACCCCACGCCAGTGAGAGCGGAGCCGTCGGCCACTGACGGATCACGTCACCGGGAGCAGTGGGCGACCAGCCCGCCGGCGTCTCGCCGACGTACAGGTCCTTGGTCGTCTTCGCGTTCGGGTCGAAACCGTCTCGCTTGACGAGGCCCTGTGTCGAGCTGGTCGAGACC
>DASWEE010000025.1:0-1665 GCA_036394915.1 Gaiellaceae bacterium
GCCGAGGACTCGGAGGTGCTCGGCGACGAGTTCCGCACCCTCGTCGAGGACATCATGGCCACGGAGGGGGTCGCACAAGTCTCAACCTGAGGTTGACCCTTGTGAGGCCTGCTGCTTCAATGAGGGCGACCTCGACCCAGAAAGGCGGTCCGGTGGAACCCCTGCCCGATCTCGCGAGCCTCACCGACGACGACCTCAAGAAGCTGATCGACGACCTGACGCGAGAGGAGAACGAGATCTCGTACCAGCGCCGGCTCCTGCACGGGAAGATCGACATCCTGCGCGCAGAGCTCGTCGCGCGGCTGCAGAAGACCGAGGGCCGGAGCGTGCTCGACCAGGTGGACGTCGACCACCTGACCGCCATCCTCGCTGCGAAAGCCGCACCACCGGCGACAGAGTGAGCCATATCTATTGCCAGGAGTGCGGCTTCCAGAACCAGGAAGCCGCCAATTACTGCTCCCGCTGCGGCGCGCTGCTGACCAAGGACGACGGCGGCGTCGAGGCCACGCAGACCTTCACGCCCGAGGAGGCCGCGCTCGAGTCCGCCGACGCGCTCGACGACCTCGGCGTCAGCGGGCCGGCCCTGGTCGTCCGCTCGGGCGGCGGAAGGACGGGGGAGACGTTCCATCCCGAAGCCGACTCCACCACGATCGGCCGCTCCCCCGACTGCGGCATCTTCCTCGACGACGTCACCGTCTCGCGCAAGCATGCCGTGCTCGTCGCGCGCGACGGCGGCTTCTTCATCGAGGACCAGGGGAGCCTGAACGGCACCTTCGTCAACCGGAAGCGCGTCGAGGCGGCGCAGCTCGAGGACGGCGACGAGGTACAGATCGGCAAGTACCGAATGACGTTCCTGAACCGCTGAAATGGCTACGACCGCTACCCAGCGTCCGGCACAGCGCTTGCTCACGATCGGGACGGTCTGCGGGATGCTCAAGGAGGAGTTCCCCGACATCTCGATCTCCAAGATCCGGTACCTCGAGGATCAGGGCCTGCTGGCGCCGCGGCGGACGCAGGGAGGCTATCGCCTCTTCTCGGACGAGGACGTGGAGCGGCTGGAGACGATCCTGCGCCTCCAGCGGGACGAGTTCCTCCCGCTGCGCGTGATTCGGCAGCAGCTGGCCTCGCCGGTCGCGAAGGAACGCCGCCGCAAGCGGGCCGTCGGCCTGACCGAGTCCGAGGACGAGATCGACCTCGGCGAGCTCTGCGAGCGGGCCGGGATCGACGCCGGCCTCGCGCGCGAGCTCGAGGACTACGGCCTGATCATGCCCCGCACCGAGGCCGGCGAGAAGCGCTATCCCGAGTCGGACGCGGAGATCGCGCTCGCGTGCGGCGGGCTCGCGCGGTACGGGATCGCGCCGCGCCACTTGCGTGCGTTCCGGACGTCGGTCGACCGCGAGGCCGGCCTGATCGAGCAGCTCGTCGGGCCCGCTCTCCGCGCCCGCAGCCCGGAGCGGCGCCGGTCGGGCCTGGACGACCTCGAGACGCTGGCCGACCTTGCCCGCGAGCTGTCGCAGCTGCTCTTCTGGCGGGCGCTGCGTAAGCTCGCGCCATGACGGACAGGGACACGTACACCGTCGACGTCGCCGGCGTCACCCGGGAGCTGCCGCTGTTCGAGGTCGCCCCGGGCGTCCGGATCGCGATCCTGAACATCCTGGGCGACAC
>DASWEE010000026.1:0-37754 GCA_036394915.1 Gaiellaceae bacterium
AGGATCAGGATCCCGTTCGAGTAGACGAGCCGGTCGCCGAGATTGACGAACTGGCGCGGGACGAAGCCGTCACGGGCGAGCAGCGCGGCGAGGCGCGGGAACCCCTGATACGAGGTGTTGGCGGCCAGGACGAGGATCGCCAGCGTGAACGCCTGCAGCAGGTAATAGACGGTCGAGCCCGACGAGCCGGCGGGGAACGCCGCGCGGCCGATCTGCGACAGGACCGAGTCCGTCGAGCTCGGCAGGGCGTGCATCTTCACCGCGAGCCACGAGACACCGACGAACAGCGAGACCGCGATCGAGACCATGATCAGGAGGGTGCGCGCAGCGTTCTGCGCCTGCGGATGCTTGAACGCCGTCACCCCGTTCGAGATCGACTCCGTCCCGGTCAGCGCCACCGACCCCGAGGCGAAGGCCTTCAACAGGACGAAGACCCCGAGCGTTCCCATCCCGGTCGCGAGCGGATGGGGCACGGTCGCGTGCGGACAGGTGCCCACCGCGCACTTGCCGATTCCGACGGCGAGCGTCGCGTAGAGGACGAGCAGGAAGCCGTAGGTCGGAAACGCGAACAGCAGCCCTGACTCGCGGACACCGCGGAGGTTCCCGAGCGTGAGCAGGACGATGCAGCCGAGGCAAAGAGCGACGCGGTGCGAATCGAGCGAGGGCGCCGCGGAGGTCAGGGCGAAGATGCCGGCGGCGACGGAGACTGCCACCGTCAGGACGTAGTCGACGAGCAGCGCCGCGCCGGCGACGAGAGCCGGAAGGGTGCCGAGGTTCTCCTTCGCGAAGACGTACGAGCCTCCGCTCGAGGCATACGCCTTCACGCCCTGCCGGTACGAGACGACGACGATCACCATGAAGACGGAGATGACGATCGCGAGCGGAAAGACGAGATGCGCCGAGGAAAGCGACGCGGCGACGAGCACGGCGAGCGCGGCCTCCGTCGCGTAGGCGACCGACGAGATCGGGTCGGAGGAGAACACCGGCAGCGCGAGGAATTTGGGCAGGAGCGTCGACTCCATCTCCCGCGTCGCGCGCGGCCGGCCGATCAGCAGCCGCTTCGCTCCGGACCCGACGGCGATTGCCGCGGCCGAAGCCCCCGTCGCGGGCGGCGGGGCCTCGTCCAGGTCCAGCTCGACTGGCCGGTCAGGCGTCAAGACGACCGCAGTTTGACGGCGCGCCTAGACAGGTGCAGGGGCAGAGACCATCACGCGGCACGGCGCGTTCTGGAGGATGAAGCCCGTCGTGCTTCCGAAGAGCGGCCCCCGCTTCCTCGCCCGCCTTCTTTGGGCCGCCCGCAAAACGATGATCTCTGCGCCGCTTCGCTCGGCCTCCTCGACGATCGCATGTCCGGCGCTCCGGGCCCGAACGACGAGTGGCACGACGGTGACGCCGTGCGCGTCGCCGATCGCCTCCGCCTCGGTCACGAGACGCTTCGCGTGGGCCTCCTCCTCGACCATGTGCGCGTCGAGCGGCAGCTCTGACGGGACTTCGACCACCGAGACCGCGGTTACCGAGGCCCCGCGCTCGGCCGCCAGCCGGCACGCGTTCGTCATCGTCCGGCCCAGCCCCGCCTCTCCGGCGAGCGGGACCAGGATCCGGCGGTATTCGACCTTCGAACGGACGAAGGGCACGCGTCGACGGACCGCGACGGCCATGCGGCCACGCTAGGCGCGGCAGGCTCAGGGAGGGCTTAAACCCGCAGCGGTTCGCCTCAAGAAAGTCTCAAGACGCCCCGGCCCTCGTCCGGCGAGCGGCCTAGCCTCGGAGCGATGATCGTCGACTGCGCGTACTACGCACGCGGCGTCCGCCAGCCGAGCGAGATGTCGCTCGAGGAGGCGGCGTCATGCCCCCGCGGCGGCGGCAACTACGTCTGGATCGAGCTCGACGATCCGAGCCCGGAGCTGATGGGCGAGGTGAGCCGGCACTTCGGCCTGCACGAGCTGGCGGTCGAGGATGCCGCGCAGGCACACCAGCGGCCGAAGGTCGAGGCCTACGACGACTTCTACTTCATCGTCTACCGGACGGCCAGGTACGACGAGGCCAACCGCCAGGTGATCTTCGGGGAGCTCGATCTCTTCCTCGGAACCGGCTTCGTGATCGCCGTCCGCCACGACGAGGCCGGCGACCCGGAGCGTGCACGCCACCATCTCGAGCAATACCCGCACCTGGCCAAGATCGGCCCCGCGGCCGTCGTCTGGGCGATCCTGGACATGGTCGTCGACGACTACCAGCCCGTCGTCGACGGGCTCGAGGGCGACATCGAGGACGCCGAGCGCGCGATCTTCTCGGGGCGCGAGGACCTGACCGAGCAGATCTACGAGCTCAAGCAGGAGATCAACGAGTTCTACCGCGCCGTCCACCCGCTGCTCGCGCCGCTGGACGCGCTCGAGCGGGGGATCTTCACGCCGATCGAGCCCGCTCTGCTCCGGTACTTCCGCGACATCAACGACCACGTGCGGCGAATTCACGAGGAGCTGCTCGGGCAGCGCGACCAGCTGACCGGAGCGCTCGAGGCGCACCTGTCGCTGATCAACCTCCGCCAGAACGAGATCGCAGCCCAGCAGAACAGCATCGTCAAGCAGCTCACGATCGTCGCCAGCATCTTCCTGCCGCTCTCCTTCATCACCGGGTTCTTCGGCCAGAACTTCGTCTGGCTCGTGCAGCACATCGACTCGCTGACGGTCTTCCTCGCCGCGGGGATCGGCTCGCTCGTCGTCTCCTGCGTCGCGCTCCTGCTCTGGTTCAAGCGCGGCGGCTACATCTAGAGTTGCGCGTGCAGCGATTGCGTCCCCTCCTGCTGCTCGTCCCGCTCGTGCTTGTGCTCGGCAGCGCCGCCTCCGCCGGCTCGACCAAGACGAACGGCCTCGTCTCATTCGGCGCCTGCTGCGGGAACCAGGTTGGGATCTACGTGATCAAGCCGAACGGCACGGGCGAGCGGCGGCTCCTCAGACCAGAGTTCGACGACGCGTCGCTGTCCACGGCCTGGTCTCCGGACGGGAAGCGCATCGCCTTCGTCGCCCCCGGCGGGTTGTGGACGATGTCGGCCTCCGGGACGGGGCGAACCCGGCTGACGAAGGGCAAGGGTGAGACCTCCGGCCCCACCTGGTCGGCGGACGCCAGGCGGATCGCCTTCGGCGATCTCGCGAAGCCGGGCGTGAGGAAGCACGACATCTACGTGATCAACGTGAACGGCTCGGGTATCCGGCACCTCGTCAGCGGCGATGCCTTCGATCCGGCCTGGGCGCCGAACGGCAAGACGATCATGTTCGAGCGCGGTGGCTCGCTCTGGTCGGTGCGACCCGACGGCAGGGGCCAGAAGAGGATCCGCGCCGGAAGCGCGCCCGCCTGGGCTCCGGACTCGAAGAGGGTCGCCTTCGACAGCAAGGGCCAGATCTGGACGATGAACTCCGACGGCACCGGAGCGCGGCTCGTGGTCGACATCCCGAGCGCGGAGAGCGGGTTCGCCTGGTCACCGGACGGCCGCTGGATCGCCTACACGATCGGGAACCGCGGTGACGTGAGGCTCGTCCACCCGGACGGAACCGGCGACAAGCGCCTCACGCGCGCACCCGGCCTGTTTCACTCACAGCCCGCTTGGCAACCGAAGTAGCCGCGCATGGCGAGGGCCGGAATCGAACCGGCGACACCACGGTTTTCAGCCGTGTGCTCTACCGACTGAGCTACCTCGCCGAGAAGAATCGAGTGTAGCCGAGGCTTTGATGCCTTTCCCCTGTCGAAGACCGGAGCCGCAGGTCATCTAGGTCACGGTCTGGTCGAGCGCAAGCTCGATGGCCTCATCCGGCGTTAGTTCGCGGCCGTGCTCCCAGGCTTTCGCGAAGGCAGCTCCGTCGAGCGAGGCGTGTGCCTTGCTCGTTGCCTCGTCCTTCATTGCGATGAGCCACCCCGGATACGTCCAGTCGAGCTCCTCGTGCATCACCTCCCCCAGCGAGAGGAACTGAACGGCGATCGTGGGCCTGTCCGCAAAGGCCAACGCATGGGCGAACCGGATCAGGTTGAGGTCAACGAGGCCCGGATCGCCAAAGTCTTGGGCAACGCGATAGGCCTCTTCAAGCAGCGTGACCGCATCCCCGTGTCGCTTCTCGCGCGTGGCGACGAGCGCCAGATTGGACAGCGCCCACCATCGATTCTCCGTATCACCAGCGACGAGCGCGCGCTGGAGGACCTCCTCGTAGAGCGCCTTGTGGCGCTCGACGTCGCCGAGCTGTTCAGAGGCCCACGCCAGGTTCCGCATGGCCTGCAACTCGCGATGCTCGTCGCCGACCTCACGAAGACGTCTCACACTTTCCTCCAGAAGCGGCCGCGCCGCAGCGAAGTCCCCGATCTCATTGAGCCTCTGGGCATACTCGAACTCCGCGAAGGCGATTCCCCAGGGATCGCCCATTTCTCGGTGTAGCTCGACCGCTTCCTCGGCCCGCTGCATAAACAAGGCGGGGTCAGCGCCTGCCTGCGGCGCGAGGTGGGCGGATCCGGTCAACGCCTTCGCGCGCGGCAGAGTCGCGCGCTGGTCGAGCTCGAGAAGCCGTTCGAGACGGCGCCAGCCCTCCGAGAAGTGATTCCGCAAGCACCAGAACTCCCAAATCGCACCGCCGAGCCGGAGCGCGAGCTCCGTGTCTCCGGACGACTCGAGCTGGTCGAGAGCGGCGCGGATGTTGTCGTGCTCACGCTCGAGCCTGTCGAGCCATTCTTCGGGGCTCACTCCCAGCACGCTCGGCTCCGCCTCCTCCGCGAGCGCGACGACGTGCTCGGCGTGGCGACCGCGCAGCGCGTCGGCCTCGCCGGACTGCTCGAGCCGCTCGGCGGCGAACTCGCGGATCGTCTCCAACATCCAGAAGCGGTTGCCGTCGCGGACGCGGACGAGGCTCTTGTCGACCAGCGACTCGAGCGTGTCGAGCTCGGCCTCGCACACCGCCTCCGCCGCCTCGAGCGTGCAACCCCCGCGGAAGACCGCCAGCCGCGCGAACAGACGCTGCTCGTCCTCGTCCAGCAGGTCGTAGCTCCATTCGATCGTCGCCCGCAGTGTCTGCTGGCGCGGATCCACTCCGCGTCCGGCCTTCAGCAGGTCGAGTCGCCCCGCCAGCCGCTCGAGCAGCTGCTCGGGAGACAGGACGCGGACCCGCGCCGCCGCCAGCTCGAGCGCGAGCGGAAGGTTCTCGAGCCGGTCGCAGAGCTCCGAGACGGCCTCGCCGGCTTCGAAGTCCGGCCTCGCTGCCCGCGCGCGGGCGAGGAACAGCGCTTCCCCGTCCTCGTGCTCGAGCGGAGGCACCGGGTAGACCTGTTCGCCCGGAACCTGGAGCAGCTCGCGGCTCGTGACGATCAGCTGCAGATTCGGGCACGCGCTGAGCACCTCCGACAGGGCGCCGGCCGCCTCGACCACGTGCTCGAAGTTGTCGAGCAGAAGCAGTACCGACTTGTCCGCGACGTGGTCGGCGAACCCGTCGCTCACCCCCAGCGCCTGACCCGCAGCCTCCAAGACAAGCTCCGGGTCGCGTAGGGGCGCGAGCGGCACCCAGAACACGCCCTCCGGGAAGCGCTCGGCGGCCTCCGCCGCCACCTGCAGACCGAGGCGCGTCTTCCCCATGCCCCCGGGACCCGTGAGCGTGAGCAGGCGAACGTCCTCCTCCGACAGCAGCCCGAGCACGTCGCGCAGCTCCTGCTCACGGCCGAGGAACGGAGTCGCCGGAATGGGCAGATTCGTCCGGTAGAGGCTCTTGAGCGGCGAAAACTCGCCGCCGCCGAGCTGGTAGATCCGTTCCGGCGCCGACAGGTCCTTGAGCCGGTGCTCCCCGAGGTCAAGTAACACAGTGTTACTCGGCTCGAGCAGGGAGGCGGTGGACGCCGAGACGAGGACTTGGCCGCCGTGGCCCGCGGCCGCGATCCGGGCCGCACGGTGCACGTCTGCGCCGACATAGCCCTCCTCGGTCAGGAGCGGCGTGCCCGTATGGATTCCGATCCGGACCCTGATCGGCCCCGACCGGAGCTCCTCCAGCGCCTGGGCAGCCGCGTCGAGCGCCGCCGGCGCAGTCGGGAACGCGACGAAGAACGAGTCGCCTTGAGTATCGACCTCGACGCCGCGGTGGCCCGCGAACGCCTCGCGCAGGATCCGGCGATGCGCTGCCAGAGCCTCGGCATACCTCTCGGCCCCGAGCTCCTGCAGCAGCCTGGTCGACCCCTCGACATCGGTGAACACGAAGGTCACGGTTCCCGCGGGGAGATCACGCCCCATCTCGACGCCATCATGCCCTAGCGGACGCGAGGACGAAAGACGCCAGACGCCCTTCCGAGCGTCTGGCGAAAAGGGTCCGGGCCGGTGCTTCCGCGCCACGAACTCCTTGGGACCTGGAGGTTAGGCGGCCTTGGCCTTCCGGGCAAGTAGAGCCGTACCGTTCCCCGCCTCGAAGTCCGCAAATTCCGAGAATCCGCGGCGTGACAGCTCGGCCCGGAGCCGTTCGGACGGCACGTAGATCGGCGTATCGGCTCCACTCGAAAAGGCGATCACGACCGTCCCTCCCGGCGCCGTTACCCGAGCCAGCTCGTCGAAGAAGGGGATCATGTTGGACAGGCCGACGAGGTCGAACGCGCCGTCCTCGTACGGCAGGCGGGAGGCGTCGGCGACCTCGAAGCGGACACGGCCGGCCAGCCCGGGCGGGATCTTGCGGCGGGCCTGCTCGACCATCCCTTCGGCCAGGTCGGCGCCGATGACCTCGGCTTCCGGAAAGCGGCGGGCGATCGTGAAGGCCCCGGCGCCCGTGCCCGTCCCGAGGTCGAGCGCACGGCGCGGCGGCTCGACCGCCTCGAGGGCCCTCTCGTATGAAGCGACGTGCTCCGGGTTAACGATCCGGTCCCAGTTCGGCGCGAGCGTGTGGAACTGGAGCCTGAGCGCGCGGCGGAACAGGGGCCAGAGCCCCGGGGCGCGGGTCACCGCCACCGTGACGAGCCGCGCGAAGCGCCGTCCCATCGTCGTCTTGAGCTCGTCCAGGCGGCTCACGGGACCGTCACCTCGATCAGATCGCCCGAGCGCGCCGCGAGCATCTCGGCAGCGCTGCCGCCTCTGATGGCGACCGCGATGTTCCGGTACGAGTCCTCGTAGAGGATGATGTCGCCGGGCCGCGCGTCCGCGTAGGTGCGCGCCGCCACCGCGTAGAAGCGCTCGCCACGGCACTCGAGCTCGACACGCGTTCCCGGAGCAACGTCGATCTGCTCCATGTCCTCGCGCGCGAGGTTGAGCTGGATGTTCCCGTACCGGTCGACGTAGAGAACTGTGGCGCGCGCCCGCCCGGCGCCGACGTCCGGCTCAGGAATGTCGAGGCGGGCGAGCGCCTCGGGCGCGATCGGAGGTCCCAGCTCGGCGAGGCCGACGCCCAGCGCCAGGTGGGCAGCGGCCGGAGAGAAGAGATCGCGGCCGTGAAAGGTGCGGGAGACGGGCTGGAGCGCGTACTCGGGATTGGCCAGCTCATGCACGTCCCGGATGCCCCCGAAATGGTCGGCGGCCGGGATCAACAACCCGTTGTCGGGCCCGACATAGAGGCGCCCGTCGCCGTCGTTGAGCGCGAGCGCGCGCCGCGAGCCGCCGACCCCGGGATCGACGACCGCGAGATGGACTCCCTTCGGCATGTAGGCCAGCGTGTTCCGGAGGACGAGCGCTCCCTGCAGCACGTGCTGCGGAGGGATCCCATGGGTGATGTCGATGATCTCGACGTCGGGCGCGATCCGCTTGATCACGCCGTGACAGGTGCCAACGAAGTCGTCCTGGAGCCCGAAGTCGGAGAGGAAGGTGATGAACACGGCGGGACCTTGACAGAGCGGAAGAACCGGAGTAGCACTCGCGTCTAAGGGTCAGGAAGATGAAGGGCAAAGCGACAGCGTTCGCGATCGTGGCGGTCTTGTGCCTCGGAGTTGCGCCGGCGAGCAGCACCGCGCCCGTGGCGGCCGCGAAGAAGAAGTGCAAGGTCGTGGTCAAGAAGGTCCACGGCAAGAAGCGCAAGGTCCGCGTCTGCCCGAAAGGCAAGACCCTGCCCGCGAGCGTGTCGGTTACGCTCGATCGTGCGCACGCCGCCGCGGCCCCGATCAGTCCGGATGCCGGAGGAACCGTCAAGACGGGCCGTGCCACGCTCAGCTTCCCGGCGGACGCAGTCGTAAGCACGACGAAGGTGACGGTCACGCCGGTGACCCATGTCGGAGGGCTGTCCGGCAGCGTGCTGGGCGCGGTTCAGCTCGAGCCCGAGGGGCTGCAGCTGCTGAAGCCCGTCACGCTCACGATCGACGTCTCCTCGACGAGCGGCCTGAAGGCGTTCAGCTACGCCGGCACCGGCCGGGACTTCCATCTCTATCCGCTCAAGTTGGCGGGCGGCAAGGCGACGCTCGAGCTTTTCCACTTCTCCGGCTACGGGGTCGGTAAGGGCCTGCCTTCGCCGGCCGTCCAGAGGCTTCGCGATCGGCTGAACTCGCTCGTCGAGCTCAAGGTGCTGCAGGCCGAGACCCACTCGGGCGTGTTCGAGGAGGCGCTCGGGGTCTATCTGGGCTGGCTCCATGACGTTAACGGCCTGCCCGGCGACGAGGCCGGCAAGTTCGCCCGGGACGTAGCCCGACTCGAGGCCTCGCTCGCGAAGGGAATGAAGAACTTCGTCGACGACTACATCGACGACTGCGTCAATTCGCACGACCTGAACGTCATCCCGAAGGTCATGAGCGCCGCCGGCGGTTATGCGGCGACGCTCGCGTCTCGTCCCGGCGGATTCGCCGACGCGTACGACTACGCGAAGAACAAGGCGCTCAAGTGCACCACCTTCGAGCTCGACTTCGAGACGACTCTGACTCAGGACTTCAAGCAAGTCGAGGACACCGAGACCTCACACAAGCTCTCGACGAGCACACAGACGGCTCACTTCGGCGCCAAGTCGGTTCGGCTTCAGGCGGTCGTCTCCGGCCTCGGAGGCGGGTCCGGTGGGACTGCGCCGCTCGAGGTGCTCGGATTCGACTACACGTTCAACTCCGAGCAGACGCCGAAACAGAACGGATTCCACATCGTGTGCTCGGCATCGGCGTCGGCGTCGAACGCGCTACCGGCAATCTCGTTTCGAGCGGCCGAGCTCAAGATCACTCTCGGCGATCCGCCTGCGATCGCGCTCGAGTTCGACCCGGGCGAGGTCGACGCGATAGCCACTGGCCAGTGCGTGATCCATCCGCCGGAGAACTGCGGCATCTGCGTCGACACATTCACTCCGGTCAAGCAACAGCTCGCGACCGGCGGGGAATGGCCGCTACTTCACGGGAACGAGTCCGGGGTTCACGGATATCCCGTCAAGAATTGGACCCACCTCGGTGGATCGACCTGGGCTCGGAAGACGACTACGTCGAACCCGGTGAAGATGGGTGACTTCACGTATACAGACAAGACGACGACCTTCGTCCTCAGGCACACGCCGCAGCCGTAACGACGGCGGCGGCGAGCCCGTCCAGATCGTGGGTCTTCGCCTCGGCCACGATCTCGACCCCTGTGGCCCGCGCCGCCTCCGTCGTTTGCGGGCCGATCGAGACCGCGGGAGCCGACTGCCCAAGGGCGGCATATGCGTGCGCGGCGCTGGGTGAGGCGAGCACGACCAGGTCGGCGCTGGGGAAGTCCGAGGGGCGCAGCTCCGTCGTCTTGTACAGCGGGACAAAGTCGGCTCGCAACTCGTCCGCCAGCAGACGTCGAGCCCCTTCGGCGCCGGCGAACAGGACCCGGCCGGCGGGGCGCGGCAGGTCAGCTAGCAGGCCCTCCTGGGTCGAGACGGACGGGACGAGGTCGGGTTTCTCGGGAAGAGCCGCGGCCGTACGCGGTCCGATCGCCGCGATCCGGCCTGGGCGTCCTCGCATCCGTTGCCCTAGCTCCCGCGCGCCGTTCGCGCTCGTGACGACAACCCAGTCGTAGCCCGACACGTCGATCTCCTCCGGCCCGACCGGCTCGATCTCGATCAGAGGGCAGATCTCGACCTCGTGCCCGAGCGCCTCGAGCCGCGCAGCGAGTTCCCCCGCTTCCTCGCGCGCCCTGGTCACGACCACCCTCATCGGGCGGTCCACCGGATCGTCCCCAACCACCCCCAAGGGATTCCCTGAATCCCTGTTGTCACGGTAGCGGGGATCGATTCACGCGTGGGTGCCGGAAGAGTGACGACTTTCGCTCAGTGCGACGAGCTCGGCCGCGAGCGTCGCCGGATCGTCGCCGCTGCGCCGTTCGACCCAGCTCCCGTCCTCGGCTGCGACGAGCGCGGAGAGCTTCTCGCCGTCGTGATGCGCCGCCACGGGGGCGAGACATCCGCCGCCGATCGCGAACACGCACGCGCGCTCTGCCTCGACGCGGCGGCGCGTCTCGGGATCGTCGGCGGCGGCCACCAACTCCTCCTCCCCTGCCCGCACCTGCAGCGCCAGCGCTCCCTGACCCGCCTCAGGGAGCATCTCCTCCGGCGAGAACCGCCGGCCAATCTCGCCGCCCAACCCGAGCCGATCGAGCCCGCAGGCCGCCAGCACGACCGCGTCGAGCCCGCGCTCGCCGCGCTTGCGCAGCCGCGTGTCGATGTTCCCGCGCAGCGGCTCGATCGACAGCGACGGCTCGAGGGCGAGCAGCTGCGCGCGCCGCCTGATCGACGCCGTTCCCACGCGCATCCCCGGCCGCAGCTCGGAGGCACCGCAGAGGGCATCCCGCGGATCCTCCCGCTCGAGGTAGGCGCCGACCACGAGCCCCTCGGTGTCGCTGGACGTCATGTCCTTGGCGGAGTGGACGGCAACGTCGATCCGCCCCTCGAGCAGCGCCTCCTCGATCTCCTTTACGAACACGCCGCGCGCCCCGATCTCTCCGAACGGCTTCGTCCGGTCGCGGTCGCCCGCGGTCGTGATCGGAACGAGCGCGATCTCGACGCCGGGCCGCCGCAAGCGTGACGCGGCGAGCTCGGCCTGAGTCAGCGCGAGCCTACTTCCGCGTGATCCGATCCGGATCAGCATCGTCGCCCAGCCCGAACAGGTCGCGAACCACGTCGGCATACGCGCCGCCGTCGGTGCCTGCGGCCGCCTCCTTCATCCGCACCGTCGGAAGGTGCAACAGCTTGTTCACGATCTGCGACGTCAGCGACTCGACCGCCTTCCGGTCGCGCTCGGACAGGTCCCCCAGCCGGCCCTCGAGCCGCGCCAGCTCGCGCGCGCGTATCTCCTCGGCACGGGCCCGGAGGGATGCGATCGCCGGGACCACGTCGAGCGAGGCCTGCCACTCCCGGAAGCGCTCGGCCTCGGCTGCGACGATCTCCTCGGCCCGCGCTGCCTCCGTCCGCCGGCCCGCCAGGCTCTCGGACACGACAGCCTCGAGGTCGTCGATGTCGTAGAGGTAGCAGCCCGGAAGCTCGTGGATGGCCGGATCGAGATCTCGCGGAACGGCGAGGTCGATCAGGAACAGGGGCCGCCCCTTCCGCGCGCGGAGCGCACCTTCGACAGCGTGCCGCTCGAGCACGAATCCGGCCGCGCTCGTGGACGAGACGACGACGTCGGCCTCTCCGAGCTCCCCCTCGACTTGGTCGAGCGAGATCGCCCTCGCACCGAAACGCCCCGCGACCTCCTCCGCCCGCTCGACGCCCCGGTTGGCGACCGCGGAGATCGTCGCGCCGCGCGAGACGAGATTCCGGGCCGCAAGCTCGCTCACCTTGCCGGCGCCGATCACGAGGATCCGGCGGCCCTCGAGCTCGCCGAAGACCTGTTGCGCGAGCGCGGCTGCGGCCGACGAGACCGAAGCCGGGCTCTCGCCGATTGCCGTTTCCGACCGCACCTTCTTGCCCGCGTGCAGCGCCTGCCGGAAGAGCCGGTCGAGCACCGGGCCGAGCGGGCTGACCTCCGCGGCAGTTCGCACCTGGCCGAGGATCTCCCCCTCGCCGGGAACGAGCGAGTCGAGGCCGGCCGCAACCCGGAACAGGTGGAGAGCGGCGGCTTCGTCGCGCAGCCGGTAGAGCACCGGTCGGAGCTCGCGTTCCGGCAGTCTCGAGAGCTCGGACAGGACGGACGACGCCCGATCCTCGGCGGGAGCAGCGTCGGGCGCCGCCAGGTACAGCTCGGTCCGGTTGCACGTCGAGAGACAGACCGCTTCGGCCCCGTCGACAGCGAGCCCGCGCGCGACGTCGGCCGCCTCACGCTCTCCGAGCGCCACCCGCTCGCGGACCTCGATGGGCGCGAGCCGGTGCGAGGTGCCGACCAGGACGAGCCTCATGAGAAGTGGGCCGCCGGGAGTCCGAGCCGGACGGTGATGACGAGCGCGAATCCCGCCAGCAGCAGGTACGCGGCCTTGCGCCCGTGCCACCCTGCCTCGTAGCGCAGCAGCAGGAAGATCCCGTACACGGCCCATGTGAGCAGAGTCACCCCCATCAGCGCGTCGAAGCCGCCGCCGTGCAGGCCGAGCCGGACGAGCCCTGCGGCGATTCCTAGCGTCAGCGCGGGCAGCGCGACCGCGATCGTCCGCCCGGCCAGCTCGTCCAGGGTCACGAGCGACGGAACGCGGACGCGCAGGATCCGTGCCTCGCGCCGCTTCAATCTCCGCTCCTGCCAGAGGTAGAGAGCGGACAGCGCCGCAGCGAGCGTGAACCCGGCGAATCCGACGAGCACGAGGCCCACGTGCATGACGAGGAAGAGACTCGAGTAGCGGCCGGCCTCGCCGGTCGTCCCACCGCCCGCATACGAGACGGCGAGCAGGACGGTCACGAGCGGCATCACCGCCGCGCCGAGCAGGCGATAGCGCGGCCGGCAGCCCCAGATCAAGTACGCCGTGACGACGAGCCAGACGAACAGGTCGAGCGAGCCCGACCAGGTCGCCCACGGAAACCCCTTTGCCTCGACGGCCTGCACCGCGAGCAGACCGGTTTGCGCGAGCCATCCCAGCCGGACACCCCAAGTCCCGAGGCGCCCGAGCAGCCCCGGTCTCCGGTAGCTCGCCCCGTAGGCAAGCGCAGCCACGGCGTAAGCGCCGAGAGCGGCCCAGAGGAAGCCCTCAGCCAACCTCGGTTGCCTCCCGGCTTTCGAGGTGCTCCGGCTCCTGGCGCTTTCGGGCACGCGCAAGCGCCGCCAGCTCTGCGATCTCCCGCTGGAGTCGCTGGAGCTTGAGCGCGATGATCACGACGTAGACGAGCACGGCCACGAAGACCACCAGATACGCGGCCGCGACGTACTTCTCGCCGGAGCTCACTCGAGTGCCTCCCGCAGCTCGCGCAAGCTCGTGTCGAGGCGCTTCCCCGCCAGCTCGATCCGGTAGAGCGCGGATGCGAGAGCGAGGATCGCGGCCCAGGAGACGCAGAAGGTGAAGAACATGGATCCGGCCATCCGCGGGCCTTCCGAGCTGAACACGACCGGGTGGATGAAGTCCTGGGCCAGCCGGATCGCGAGGAAGCTGACCGGGATCAGGACGACGCCGAACAACGCGTACACCGCAGAGATGTTCGCGCGGCCCGGCCCCGGGTCGACCGAGAAGCGGAGCATGAAATACGCCGAGTAGAAGAGGAAGAGGACGAGGAAGAGGACGAGCTGCTGCGAGCTCCACGACCACCAGACGCCCCAGGAAGCGCGGGCCCAGATCGAGCCGGTGATCAGGGTCAGCGCCCCGAAGATCACGCCGAGGTGGATCGCGACGTAGCTCTCGAGATCCGCTCCCGGCGTCCGCTTCCAGAGATGGAGGAACGCCTTCAGCGCGCCCCAGCCGAAACAGGCGTAGGCGGTCAGGGCGAGCGGGACGTGGAAGTAGAAGATCTTCTGCGAGAAGCCCTGGTCGGCGTCCTCGGGCACCCAGAAGAAGATCAGTGCGACCGCCGCAGCGATCAACACGACGGCGAGCGCAGCCGTCGCTGCTACCGCGTTATTCCGTAACCACATACTCAAAGGAAGCCCAGCAGATGATCGCAAAAATGCCGTCGTAGACCGCCAGGAGGCCCAGGTACCGGCCGCCGTCGGCGACCACGCTCGCGCCGACGCCGCCGATCACGATCGGGATCGCGAGCGGAAGGAAGAGTAGCGGCAGGAGTAGCTCCCGAGCGCGGCTGGCGGCGGCCATTGCCGCCAGCAGCGTGCCGACCGCGCAGATGCCGAGGTCGGCGAGCGCGACGCCGGCCACCGTCGTCCCGTCCACCCCGGAGAAGAAGATCGAGAAGGCCGGCAGGGCGACGACCTCCGCCAGGATAAGAAAGGCCAGCATCGCCAGCGCCTTCCCGAGCCAGATCGCCGAGCGGTCGCACGGGGCTAGCACGAGACCGTCCAGGAGCCCCTGGTCGCGCTCGGCCGCGAACGAGCGCACGAGCCCGAGCAACGCGGTGAAGACGAGCGCGACCCAGAGCAGGCCGTAGGCCGCCTTGTTCCCGCTCGATGCCGGGAGCGCGAAGTGGAAGACGACCAGGGTGGCGACGACGAACAGGAGCATCGCCGGGACGGTGTTCCGGGCGCGCAGCTCGAGCAGCAGGTCCTTGCGCGCGAGCGTGTAGACGTCGGTGGCGTAGCGCCTCATGCGAGCGCGAGGCTCCCGCTCGCGAGGCCGGCCAGTCGCGCCGGGTCGTGCGTGGCGACGAGGAAGGTCCGCCCCGGGCGCAGCTCCTCGAGCTCGCCGGCCAGGAGCTCCGTGCCCTCGGCGTCGAGCGCGTTGAACGGCTCGTCCAGCAGGAGCAGCTCCGGCTCGTGCAGGAGCGTGCGGCAGAGCGCGAGCCGCTGCACCATCCCGCGCGAGAACGAGCCGGTGCGCTCGTTCCTAACCCGCCAGAGCCCGAAGCGCTCGAGCAGCATCCCGCTCCGCTCGCGGTGCTCGGGGATCCGGTAGAGCCGCCCGTAGAGGTCGAGGTTCTCGAGCGCGGTCAGCTCGCGATAGAGCAGCGGCTCGTGCGCGAGGAAGCCGATCCCGGCGCGGCCGGTCTCGACGCGAAGCTCGCCCGCGGTTGGGGCGAGCAGCCCGGCGCAGAGGCGCAACAGCGTGGTCTTCCCGGACCCGTTCGCCCCGGTGACGACGAGGAAGTCGCCACGCTCGAGGTCGAGGTCGAGTCCCTCGATGACACGCTTGGCACCAAACCGCCTCGACAGGCCGTGCGCGCGGATCACGCGGCCAGTCTAGAGCGGGTCAGCTCAGGGGCGTATGCCGGAGGTCGAAGCTCGTCCGCTCGGTGACCGTCGATGTCTCGGTGGCGGCGACCGTTCGCTCGTACGTCTTCCGGGCCCAGACCGAGCTGCCGAGGTATGTCCAGTCGCTGATCAGAAAGCCTTGGCCTCTGTACTCGCTGCTGTGGAGCGTGGTGAACAGGCTCGAGAGAAGCGTGTTCAGGGGAGTCGAGACCGGATAGCTCCCGGAACCGAGGAAGAGCGTCGTCCACGAGCACGAGCCGTTCGCGACTGACTGGATGTCGCCGGGAAGCATCTCGAGCGTGAGCTCCGGCGTCTCCTTGCCCGACAGCTCCAGCCGGAAGACTTGGAACGGTTCGACCGCGGACGCGCTGTGGGCGGTCGAGGTGCATGTGTCCGTGTCCCCGGAACGGGCTTCCGAGTGATGGTAGTCGTCGTAGCCGAACTCGCGAACCTCGAGCCCCTTCGCCACCGGCGGGAAGGAGACCTCGGTCGCCCCAGCCGAAGGAACGAGCGGGAGCGCCTGCGCTGCGACGTGAATGACTTCCGTCGTGTTCCACGTGACGTTGGCGGTCTCCTCCTGCTTCGACCCGGCGTTCGTAACGGTGAGCACGGTCTCGAAGTCGAGCTCGAACCGGGCGCATCGCTCCGCCTTGTCGAAGGCCTCGTCGAGCAGGCTTCCCGTGTCGGCCTGGGCGCCGGCGAGCGCGGCGGCACGGCCGATCTGGATCATTTTCTGCACTTCCTTGACGACGTCGTGCTGGTTGACGCAGCGCTCGAACGTCTTTTTCAGGACGTTGCGGATGATCTTCGGAACGAGTGAGGCGGCCTCCGCGCGCTGCGGAGCAAGGTAGTCGTCTCCGACCCCGGCGAGCTGCATTCCCCGCTCCCAGTCGACCCAGAGCTGAATCGCTTCCTGGGCAACGGCGTCGTTCGTGAGCGCCTGCTGGAGCTTCGGCCGTACGACCTGCTCGTAGTAGGGCCTCGACGTTCCTTGCGCGTCGAGCAGGCCGCTGCCCGAACCGTCGTAGACGGCCGCTCCCGAGAAGTGCGCGAGCGGGAGCCTGAAGGCCGTTCCCTCCCGCTTGCCGGGCCAGAGCGAGACGTAGCGTCCCCTCCCGAACCAGACGACGGCGTGGAGATGCTTCGCCGCTCCCAGACGGCTGCTCTCGACCGAGAGGGTCGCCCCCCGACCGAGCGGCGTCCCCTCGGGCTCGAACTGGATCCCGCCGATTAGGCGGGCACCGGGTGGAAGTCCGGCGACCGACGCGACGGGCGTCAGCCTGACGGTCGTGTCGGCAACGAGCGCATCCTTCGGAACCGTCAGCGTCAGCTTCGCCCCCGCCGCCGAGGTCGCCGTCACCGTTCCCCCCTCGGCGGCCGTGATCGGCCTGCTCACGCTTCGGCTCGAATCGAGCGTGAGCGAGACGTTCTTGACCGGCTTGGGCTTCGGCTTCGGGCAGACGCGTACCTTGCGCTTGTGGCCGTGGATCTGTTTGACGACCACCTTGCACTTCTTCTTCGCCGCCGCAGCGGGCATCTGGCTACTCGCAGGCGGAGCCCCGAAGCAGAAAAACGCAACGATCGCGAAAGCTGTCGCCTTGACCTTCATCTCCGGTAACCCGTAGACGCAAGTGCTACTCCGTTTCTTTCATCACATCAAGGCGTCGGCCGTCCAGGCCGTCGCGCCGGTCTAGAGTTCGCGGCCTCGATGCAACTGCGTTTCGCGCCAATCCTGCTGGTCGCCGTGGCTGGTTGCGGTGGCGCAGGGTCGGCCGGCAGCCCTTCGACCGGGTCGCTCGCCTTCGTCGTCAATCGAGCCGGTTTCAACGAGATCTGGACGATGAGGGCGACGGGTGCGAACCGTCGGCGCCTGACCGAGCGTGCTCCGCGGGGCACGGACGCCTCCGGAAACAGCCAGCCGGCGTGGTCTCCCTCGGGCAAGGAGATCGCGTACGTGGGGTCGGGCACTTCGACTGTCGAAGACGAGCATGCGCTCGAGATCTACGTGATGGGCTCCGACGGGCGGAACAAACGCCGCCTTACGTTCAACGACGTTCCCGACTGGGCACCAAGCTGGTCGCCGGACGGAAACGAGATTGTCTTCTCGCGTGCGTTCCGATGGGGCCGAGGACCCCACCCGGCGGTCGCTGTTTATGCAATGAGGGCAAATGGGACCGAACAGTGGAAGCTCGCGCGCGAGTCGCCCAATCGCGGCGCGATCTTCCTCACCAACCCGGCCTGGTCTCCCGACGGCAAGACAATCGCTTATCAGCGGTCGGTCTTGACCGAGCAGGGTGGAGAGTCGGCGATCTACGTAATGGACCCGGACGGCGGGAACCGCCGAAGGATCGCCGGCGACGCAGCGGATCCGTCCTGGTCACCCGACGGGAGCCGCATCGCATTCGTCACCGAGCGCGATCGAAACGGGCGATGCCTGTTCCACGACTGTGCCGGCTACGCGCCGGAGATCTACGTGATGCGGGCGGACGGAAGCCACGCTCGACGTGTGACCCGCTCCCCCCAGACAGACGTGAATCCCACATGGTCGTCGGACGGGCTCCGGATCGCGTTCGCCCGCATTGCCGATGAGAGCTCCGACTACGAGATCTTCTCGATTCGTCCCGACGGAAGCGACCTCCGCCAGCTGACGGAAAACATGGTCTGGGACTACCAGCCCACCTGGCAACCTCGCTAGAACACGTCCGTAAGCACGAACAGGAAGAAGGCCACGCTGATCACGCCGTTGACGGTGAAGAACGCCGCATCGAGCCGTCGCAGGTCGCCCGGCCGGACCAGCGAGTGCTCGTAGAGGAGCAGGACGGCGACGACCCCGACCCCGATCCAGTACAACGCTCCGACAGGAAGCCCGAGACCAGCGATCACGAGCAGCGCGATCGTCGCCGCGTGCAACAGCCGTGCGCCCCAGAACGCCCCCGTTTCACCGAAGTGAGTCGCGACCGAGTGCAGGCCTTCGCGGCGGTCGACCTCGACGTCCAGCAAGGAATAGAAGCAGTCGAAACCGGCCACCCAGGCCGCGACCGCGGCGCCCAGCACCCAGGCCTCCCAAGGCAGATGGCCGGTGATCGCGATCCAGGCGCCGATCGGCGCCAGCCCGTCGACCGCCCCGAGCCAGAGATGCGAGATCCACGTCCAGCGCTTGAGGTAGGGGTAGACGACGAAGCCGATCACCGGGATCGGCCACAGCCAGCGAACGATCGGGTCGAGCTCGAAGACCGCAGCGAGGAAGAGCGCGAGCGAGCCGAGGCAAAAGAGCGCGACCTGCCAGGGCCGGAGCAGGCCGCTCGGCAGCTCCCGCCGCGCGGTGCGCGGGTTGCGCGCGTCGATGCCGGCGTCGATCAGGCGGTTGAGCCCCATCGCGAGCGAGCGGGCTCCGACCATCGCCAGCGTGATCCAGACGAGGTCGTGCGCGCTCGGGACTCCGTCCACCGCCAGGAATGCGCCGACGTACGCGAAGGGCAGCGCGAAGACGGTGTGCTCGATCTTGACGAGCGACGCGAAGCGCCGCGGATACGTGACGGCGCTCTCGATCACGTCTGCCGGTGCGTGGACGGCTCGCCGGCGAGAAGCTCGAGGGCGTGGCTCAGGGCGGGCCGGAGGACGGCGAAGCCGTCGCGGCAGCCTCCGGGCGAGCCGGGGAGGTTCACGATCAGCGTCTTCCCGAGGACGCCGGCGGTGCCTCTCGAGAGCAGGCCGTGCGGGGTCTTCGAGATCGAGTCGGCGCGGAGGGCCTCGGCGATGCCCGGGGCCTCGCGGTCGAGCATCTGGCGCGTGGCCTCGGGCGTCACGTCACGCGGGCCAAGCCCCGTGCCACCGGTCGTGAGCACGAGCTGCACGTCGCCCGCAAGAGTGGCGAGAGCAACGGCGATCGCGGGAACGTCGTCGGGGACGACGTGCCGCTCGACCTCGTAGCCCTCCCCGGCAAGGAGCTCGGCGAGCAGGTCTCCGCTCGCGTCCTCACGCGTGCCTCTGGCAACCCCGTCGGAGACGGTCAGGACGGCCGCCCTCACACGGCCTCTTTGGTCTTCTCGACGAGCCGGAGGTCGGTGACGGCCATGTCCTTGTCAATCGCCTTCGCCATGTCGTAAACGGTCAGCGCGGCGGTCGAGGCGGCGACCAGCGCCTCCATCTCGACGCCGGTCTGGGCAGTCGTCTCGGCCGAGGCCGAGATCGCGACGTGGTCGTCCCCGACGTCCAGCCGGACCTCCACCACCGAGAGCGGGAGCGGGTGGCAGAGCGGGATCAGGTCGGCGGTTCGCTTGGCGGCCATGATCCCGGCGATCTGCGCCGCGGCGAGGGCGTCGCCCTTGGGCAGGTCGCGCAGCCGCCGGGCGGTCTCGGGAGCCATCGTCACCGTCGCCGAGGCGGTCGCGCGCCTGCGGGAGACCGGTTTCGAGCCCACGTCCACCATGCGGACGGAGCCGGACTCATCGACATGAGAGAGGTCGCTCACCCGCGTCAATCGTACGTCCTTCCCTATCCTCCGAGCGATGAGCGCACTGCCCGAGGTCTCCGTTCTGATCCCGTGCCTGAACGAGGAACAGGCGATCGACGGCGTCGTCCGGCAGGCGTTCGAGGGCCTGAGGCTCGCGGGCGTGAGCGGCGAGGTGCTCGTGATCGACAACGGCTCCGAGGACCGCTCCGTCGAGGTTGCGAGCGAGGCCGGCGCCACCGTCGTCCACGAGCCCCGGCGCGGCTACGGCAGCGCCTACCTCGCGGGCCTCGACTCGGCCCGGGGCCGCTACGTGGTGATGGCCGACGGCGACGGCACCTATGACCTGCGCCAGCTCGGCGACTTCGTCGAGCGGCTGCGAGACGGCGCCGACGTCGTCCTCGGCTCCCGTCTCAAGGGCCGGATCGCCCCGGGCGCGATGCCCTGGTCGCACCGTTACATCGGCAACCCGATCCTCACCGGGATGCTCCGCCTCTTCTTCGGCCGCGTTGTCTCGGACGCCCATTGCGGCCTGCGCGCGCTCAAGCGCGAAACCGTCCCGAAGCTCCAGCTGTCGGCGACGGGGATGGAGTTCGCCTCCGAGATGGTGATCAAGGCGGCCAAGCAAGGGCTTGCGATCGACGAGGTGCGCATCACCTACCACCCGCGCGTGGGCGAGTCGAAGCTGAACAGCTTCCGCGACGCGTGGCGCCACGTCCGCTTCATGCTCGTGTACAGCCCGACGTTCCTGTTCGCCGTTCCCGGGGGGCTGATGTGCGTCGCCGGGCTCGGCGTCCTCACCTGGCTCGGGATCGACCGGACCCTTCCCGAGGACGCGACGGGCTGGGCGATCGCGTCCGCCGTGCTCGCACTGGTCGGTGCGCAGGTGCTGCAGCTCGGGCTCTTCGCCCGCACTTTCGCGGTCATCTACCTCGGCGAGACGGACGAGGCACTCGAGCGGCTCTGGCGGCGGCTGCGGCTCGAGCACGGCCTGGCCGCCTCGGCGGCGGTGTTCGCGGTCGGCGTCGGAATCGCGATCTACTCGTACTTCAACGGAGTTCAGGACCCGCGGTTAGGGCTGCTCGGCCTGACGCTCGTCGCGCTCGCCGTCCAGGGTGTCTTCGGCTCGTTCTTCCTGAGCGTGCTCGGCCGGGCGACGCCGAGCCACGGCCCAGATCGATAGCCCGACGGGCAGCTCGACTCTGTCGAGCAGGCGAAGGAGCGGAACGAGCCGGTCGTAGAGCCGAAGCGGCCCTTCAGGAACCTGTTCGCTCTTGCAGATCCGGGACGACCAGAGCCAGCCGAGCGCGCCGAGTGGGTTGACGAGCCGCAACGTCTCGGCCACGAAGCCCATCCGTTCGAGCAGCTCGCGCAGGCCACGTTTGTCGTAGCGGCGCTCGTGCGCGACCGCCCGGTCGATCGCGCCGTACAGAGACGGATGCGCGGGGACGAGCAGGAGCAGCCGCCCTCCCGGGACGAGGACGTCGAAGAAGTGGGCGAGGGCACCGGCGTCGTCGCTGATGTGCTCGAGCACGTTCAGGCAGACGACGGAGTCGAAGCGGCCGGACACGTCCTCGGCCGTCCCCGCGACGACGGTCACGTCCCGCCTGCCGCGGAAGCGGCTCCTGAGCACCGAGACGAGCTCGGGGTCGGGCTCGAGCGCAACGACCTCCCGGCCGGGAGCCGCCAGCTCGGAGAACGTCCCGATCCCGGCACCCGCGTCAAGCACGCGCCTGCCCAGATACGGCGCGCAGCGGTCGAACAGCCAGCGGTTGTAGCGGGGCGCTTCCGCCATCCGCCGGAGGGTCTCCGCCTGGATCTCGGGGAAGCTCGGCTCGGTCAGATGCGTGAGAGGTAGCGGCGGCCGAGCTCGAGCAGCCCATGGCGATGCCGCCAGGCGGCGGCGGCGCGCTCGGTGAGGCTGCCTCCGTAGAGGACGCCGGTCAAGCCTCGAAAGCCCTCGAGCACCTCCGGCCCGTACGGGTACCACCAGGGAACGGCCACGCGCCCGCGGTCGAAGTCCGTGAACTTGACCTGCGAGCACTCGTACAGGCCGTGCTTGGAATGGGTGCGGCCGAAGCCCGACTCCTTGTATCCGCCCCACGGCGCCTGGCCGGCGGCGTAGGAGTACTGGACGTCGTTCGTCCAGACCGTCCCGGCCTCGAGCCGCGACGCGACGCGCGCGGCGCGCTCCCGATCGCGTGTCCAGATACTCGCGCTGAGCCCGTACGGTGAGTCGTTGGCGAGCCCGATCGCCTCGTCGTCGATCCCGAACGGGGTCACGGTCACCACCGGCCCGAAAATCTCTTCTTGCATCGCCTCTGTGTCCGGGGCGACATCGGTGAGAACGGTCGGCTCGTAGAACCACCCGGGCAGGTCGAGCTCGGGTCGACTCCCCCCGCTCTGCGCGACCGCGCCGCCTTCGATCGCCTCGGAGACGAGGCGCTCGACCTTCACCCGCTGGGCCTCCGAGATCAGCGGCCCAAGCTCGGTCCTGAGCTCGCCCCCCGATCCGATTCGCAGAGCCGCCGCCCGGCGCCCGAGCTCCTCGACGAACGGCTGGTAGAGGTCGCGGGCGACGTAGATCCGCTCGACGCTCGCGCACGTCTGGCCGCAGTTCGAGAACGCACCCCAGAGAGCGCCCTGCACGGCCCGGTCGAGGTCGGCGTCGTCGAAGACGAGCATCGCGTCCTTGCCGCCGAGCTCGAGCGCGACCGGGCACAACCGCTCGCCCGCGGCGACCGCGACCCGGCTCCCAACGGCCGACGAGCCCGTGAAGAAAACCTTGGCGATCCCGCGCGAACGGACGAGCGTCTCTCCGACCGCCCCGTCCCCCTGCGCGACCCGCACGAGCCCGGCCGGTGCGCCCGCCTCCTCGAAGGCGCGTTGCACCCAGGCCCCTGTCAGCGGCGTCAGCTCCGACGGCTTGACGACGACCGCGTTCCCAGCGGCGACGGCGGCGACCGTCTGCGTGAACGGGATCCCGAACGGGAAGTTCCAGGGCGAGACGACGGCGACCACGCCGAGCGGCTCGTACAGGAGCCGGCCGCGCTTGTGCAGCAGGTACGGCTGGGTGAACCGGATCCGCTCCGCGGCGAGCACCTTGCCGGCGTGTTCCGCCGTCCAGCGCAGGTGCTCGAGCGCGAGGAAGAGCTCGGCGACGTACGACTCGAGCAGCGGCTTCCCGGTCTCCGCGGTGATCGTCCTCGCGAGCTCTTCGGCGTTGTCGAGCAGGAAGTGGGCGGCGCGGGCGAGCAGCGCCCTTCGCTCGGCATGACTCGAGCCGGCCCACCGGCGCTGCGCGAGCGTTGCCTCGGCTACCAGCTCCGGGATCGCTTCGCGCGGCGTCGCCGGCACGCTCCCGACCGGCTCGAGCGTTGCCGGATCGACCGAGCGGAGCTCGCCTGCGGCCAGCGTCTGCGTCATGTTGCGATCTTAGATGGGGGCCTTGCGGGCTGCCCAGCGGTCGAGATCCTGGAGCTGGGCCTCGATCCAGGCGGCATGGTCGTGGCCCCGCACGTGCTCACGGATCGCCTCGATCCGCGCGCGCTTCTCTTCGACGGGCATCTCGAGCACCTCGTCGATAGCGGCGGCCTGGCCCGCGACGTCGAAGGGATTCACCGACAGCGCCCACTGTCCCAGCTCCTCGTGTACGCCCGTGTTCTCCGACAGGATCACGACACCGTCACGCTCGTTCACGAGCGGCGCCTCCTTGGCCACGAGATTCAGCCCGTCGAAGATCGCGTTCACGAGCAGGACGTCGAACTGCTTGTACGCGGCGACGGCCAGGGCGAAGTTGTCGTCGATGTGGAGCTCGATCGGGACCCAGCCGCCGTTCTGGAAGCGATCGTTCACGCGCCGCGCCTCTCGCTGGATCGCTCCGACGTACTCGGCGTACTCGGGGATGTCCTGGCGGGAGGGGTCGAGCTTCGCGAGCATCCCGACTCGACCTTCCAGCTCCGGATGCTGCTCGAGAAAGAGCTCGAAGGCCCGGAAGCCGCGGACGATGTTCTTGGACGGATCGGTGCGGTCGACGCGGACGACCAGCAGCTCGGGGCGCCGCTCGAGCAGGCGCTGTTCCTCGGCGAGCACGGCTTCGCTCGTCGCGAGCTCGTCGAACTCGGACGGATCGACGGAGATCGGGTGCGAGCTGACGAGCACGTCTCGCCCCTCGAAGCTCACGATGCTGTTGGCGGGATCCATCTCGGCACCGACGAGGTCGGCGCTCGAGCGCAGAAAGTTCCTCCGCCAGCGTGCCGTGTGGAAGGCCACGATGTCGTTCGCGAGCAATCCGTCGTGAATCGCGTGCCGGATCGGCTCGGGGAGGACGTGCCAGTAGTCGGTCTGCGGCCAGGGGATGTGGACGAAGTGCGTCAGCGTCGCGCCGGGCCGCTCCCCGCGGACGATCCTCGGCGCCAGGTAGAGGTGGTAGTCGTGGAAGAAGACCGGCGCCTCGGGATCGCGCTCGAGCTCGTCGAGGACGGCCTCCGCGAAGGCCCGGTTGACCGCCACGTAGCCCTCCTCCCAGGCGTGGTTGAGCCCAACGTCGACCTGCGGCGTATAGGCGAGCTCCCACAGGTAGTGCTGGATGAACCAGAGCGTGGGGTTCGCGACGACGTTGTAGTACCAGTCGTAGGCGGCAGGGTCGGCGCAGACGAACCGCAGCCGGTACGGCGATCCGTCACGCGCCGTTTCCTCGATCGCCTGCCCTCCTGCTTCGGCTGCCACGGCGCGGTCTTCGTCGCTCATCGCGCTCGCGATCCAGGTCACGTCGTGCTGGGAGAGGAGGCTCCGCAGCGCCGTCACGAGACCTCCTCCTCCGCGCCGGGCGACGCGGTTGCCGTCCTCGTCCAGCCGGTACGAGACCGGGGGACGATTCGAGGCGACGATCAGCCTGCGGCGCTCGCCCATCAGACAGCGGCAGCGACCGTCGGCACCTCGGCTCCGGCCGTATCGTTTCCGAGTAGGCGGTTGAAGAGGACGAGCCAGTCGCGCAGCAGCCGCGGAGTTAGGAAGTTCCTCCGCACGTGCTCCTTGCCGCGGAGCGCCCGCTCCCGCGCAGCCGCAGGGTCGGCGAGGATCTCCACACAGGCCTCGGCGCATTCCGTCGAGGAGGAGACGAGCCAGCCTGTGACACCGTTCTCGATCTGGTCGACGATCCCGCCGACGCGACCCCCGACAGTCGGTCGCCCCTTCCACAGCGCTTCGCTCACCGTCAGTCCGAACCCTTCCCGGATCGACTTCTGCACCACCGCCCCAGAGTGCACCTGGAATGCGTTCACCTCCACCGCTCCGATGTTGTTCAGGTTGGAGAGGATGTAAACGTCCGGGTCGCCGGCCGCGTAGGTGACGGTCTGGTTGTAGAAGTCCCAGCCCTCGGGGTCGTCGTGCGCCATCGACCCGACGAGCGCAAGCTGGACGCTCGGATAATCCTGCTTGACCACCCGGTACGCATCGATGACCCCGAGCGGGTCCTTCCAGGGATCGAAGCGGGACACCTGCGTCAGCAAAGGGCGCCGGACGTCGATTCCGAACTGGTCGACGATGTAGGTCGCATCCTCCGGCGAGAGGGCCATGTTCTTCGGGGCCAGCGGATCGATCGCCGGCGGCCAGATCGCGGCTGTCGGGAGGTTCCCGGCCCGCGGCACGTACTCGGGGCGGTGGAACACCGTGGCGTCGTAGCGGCCGAGCGATCGCAGCAGGAACGCGAGCACGTCCTCGTTGGGGGTCGAGAGGTCGATGTGGCAGCGCCAGATCCAGCGCGCCTCAGAGTCGGGGAAGTGGTCGCGGACGGCGGCCGGCTGAGGATCGTGGACGATGACGAAGTCGTAGTCGTCCTCGAGCTCCGAGGCGTTCAGGTCGTTGTAGCGGCGGTAGATCTCCTCCTGCTCGCCGGTCAGTCCCTCCGGGGCTCCCTGGAGGGCGTTGTGAATCGTCTTCGTGACGTTGAAGAACTCCTCCTGGCCGTGGATGATCCGCCACTCGACGTCGAGCCCCGCGTCGGACATGAGCGGGACCAGCGTGTAGTTGATCTCGGCGACGCCGCCCCCGAACGCCGTCGCGGACAGGTGCAGGACCCGTTTGCCTTCGAGTGGCTGAGCCAGCCGGCGGATCTCCTCCATCAAGCCGCGGGTCGCGATCGTGGCGTAGTCGCGAAGGGACTTGTGCCCGACATTGACGAGCTGGAGCATGGCTTAGGTGGTCGCGTCGCCGAGATGCTTGACGAAGCGCAGCCGCGACCCGGCGCCCTTTCCCTGCTCGAGCTCGATGGGCTCGTCGGCGAGCGCGCGGATGATCGCGAGCCCGAGGCCGCTCTCGCTCATCCGGTCGGCCTCGGCGGTCTCGTCCAGGACGAACCCCTCACCCTCGTCGATCACCTCGATCGCGATCCGGTCTCCCTTCAGCTCGTACATGACCTGCACGCGGCCCTGGCCATCGTCGTAGCCGTGGCGGATCGAATTCGTGCAGGCCTCTGTCAGCGCGAGCTTGAGATCGTGCAGAGTCTCGTCGGGAAACGGCTGGAGCTGGGAGATCCCGGCCAGCGCGAGCCGGCACAACGCGATGTACTCCGCCTTCGCGGGAATGGTCAGCCGCACCACGCGCGCATCAACGCTCACGGCCCGAGACCGTACTTGAAGCGGGAAGCCTGGGAGCCTCATGCCGGGCTGTTTCCCGCCCGCCCGGCGAGCTAACCGGCCCTCTAGCCCCTACAGCCCGGTGATGGCCGGCTCGGCCGCTCGCCGAGCTTGATGCTGACGTCCCGGCTGCCGCCGCCGCGCACGATTCTGAACCTGACCGTTTTCCCGGGCTCGAGCCTCTGGCCCACGAGCCGGACGACGTCGGTGCCGCTCCGCACGGGCCGGCCGTCGATCGCAACGATCACGTCGCCGCCTCCGATCACCTCCGCTCCTTCGAACGTCGTGCGGTTGGTGCCCGCGTGCAGGCCCGCGCGCGCCCCGGGGCTCCCCGTCTTGACGCAGGTGATCAAGGCGCCGGAGGAGACGCCGTAGTGCAGATAGCGGGCCAGCGACGGCGTCAGGTCGTCGGTGGTGATACCGACGTAGGCATAGGCAACGTGGCCGTGGGCGAGCAGCTGCTCCATCGAGCGACGGACGGTGTCGATCGGCACCGCGAAGCCGACGCCTTCGCCGTTGCCGCTCGAGCTGCGGATCTGGGCGCTGATCCCGATCACGCGCCCGCGCGCGTCCACCAGCGGCCCACCCGAGGTGCCGTGGTTGATCGCCGCGTCGGTCTGGATCGCGTCGATCAGCTGGTACTCGGACGTGACGGACGAGATCGACCGCCTCGTAGCCGAGACGACGCCGACCGAGAGCGAGTTCTCGTTCCCGAACGGGCTTCCGATCGTGGCGACCGGCTCGCCGACGACAACCCGGGACGAGCTCCCGAGCGGCAGAGGGGTGAGCCGGTGCTCGCTCGGGTCGATCTTGACCAGGCCGACGTCGCTGAACAGGTCATAGCCGAGAATGTGGCCCGTGACCCGGTCGCCGTCTGCGAACTCGACGTAGAGCTCGTCCGCCGGATAGACGGGCTGCTCGGGCGCCGTCGTGATCACGTGCGCGTTCGTGAGGATGTAACCGTCCCGCGAGACGACGAAGCCCGACCCCTGTCCCTGCTCGCCGGTCGAGAACGAGCTGAAGATCGTCACGACGCCCGGAGAGCGCTCGGCGTAGATCCGCTCGGCGTCGAAGGAACGCGGGACCGTAGCCGGCCTGATCGAAGTCGGGGTCTCCGGCGCGGGCGCGGGCTGGTTGATCACGACCGTCTTCGTCGAGCCGAGCCAGCCCGCTCCTCGCCCGACTCCGAGGACGAGAGCCGCGCCGGCCACGGCGCTGACGAGCGAGACGGTCGCAAACACGATCGCTTTCCGCATCGGGGTGACTGTAGCCGCCGGAAGGGTCTGTCCGGTTCGTTGTCTATAGTGACAACGATGTTTCCCGTGAAATCTCGATCTAGCCGTCCTCGGGCGCCGGCAGGGTCAGCGCGAACACGGTCTTCCCCGGGCGGGATTCGAGCTCGAGCGTCCCGTCCATCAGCTTCGCCAGCTCGCGGGCGATCGCGAGCCCGAGCCCGCTCCCCGACGAGCGCCCGCCGTCGGCGCGATAGAAGCGCTCGAACACCTGCTCGATGTGCTCCTCCGCGATCCCGGGCCCCTCGTCCTCGACCGCGAGCACGGCGTGCCCATCGTCGCTCGTCACACGCACGCGTACCGGGGTTCCCGGCGGGGTGTGGACGATCGCGTTCTCGACGAGCAGGCGCCCGATCTGGAGGACGCGCTCCGGATCCCCGAGCGCACGCGCGTCCTCGCTCGGCGCCAGCTCGAGCGAGTGTTCGTTCGCGAGCGCGACGGGGGTGAACTCCTCCGCGACCGCACGGGCCAGCGGACGCAGGTCGAGCGGTTGCCGGTCAACGCGGATCCGGCCGGCGTCGAGCCGTGACAGGTCGAGCAGGTCGGTAGCCAGCCGCGTCAGGCGTTCGACCTGCTCCCTCATCGCCGCGAGGAACTCCTGCCGCGTCGCTTCGTCGAGGTCCTCGTCGGCCATCAGCTCCAGGAAGCCGCCGAGCGAGAACAGCGGCGTTCGCAGCTCGTGCGATGCGTTGGCGATGAACTCCCGGCGGGCGTCGTCGAGCTGGGCGAGCCTGACCCTCATCCGGTCGAATGCGCGCGCCAGCTCGCCGAGCTCGTCCTGCGCCATGTCGACTACGGGCTCGTCGAAGCGGCCGCCGGCGATCCGCTCCGCCGCGCGCTCGAGCCTGCGGATCCGCCGGGCGAACGCCCACGCCCCGCCGTAGCCCACGGCGAGCGCCACGGCGAGCGCGACGAGGCCCGCGAGCAGCAGCCGCCTCTTGAGCACGTGGATCGTCTCGAACTGGGGCGTAAGGGAAGCCGCGAACAGCAGCACGTATCCGCGCGACGGAAGCGGAACCGCCACCTCTGCAAATCGACCCGTCTTCGACCTGCCGTGCTCGATCGAATTCGACGCCTGGGCGCGGCTGGCAATCGCGTCGTTCTCGAATTCGCTCGGGACCTCCCCTCCCTGCGAGTAGTCGGAGGGCTGGAACAGCGGTCGTGAGTAGGGGTAGACCACGATCCGCGCATTCGTCCTCGCAGCGGCGTCCTGAAGGAAATCGGCCTTGATGGGTGCTGTCGGATAACCGGGGGCGAGCCGCGGAGCTAGCTCTTCGAGCTGCTTGAGCTTGGAGTCGATCAGTCTGCTCTGGAGCGACGGGACAACCAGGAAGTAGACGATCAGGAGCGCCCCGATGACCACCAACGAAAGCGCAATCGAGAGGATCGCGCCGACGCTGCGGACCGGGTTCATGGCTCGCGGAAGCGGTAGCCCACCCCGCGGACGGTGAGGATGAACCTCGGGTCGTGCGCATCTGCCTCGAGCTTCTCCCGCAGATGCCGGATGTGGACGTCGATCGTGCGCGGGTCGCGGTAGCTCGCGTCGCCCCAGAGCTGCTCGAGCAGGATCCGGCGCGTGAACACGTGGCCCGGCCGGGAAGCCATCGTCCGCAGGATCTCGAACTCGACGTAGGTGAGCTGCACGGGTTCCCCGGCCACCTCGACGGAGCGGCGCCCGAGGTCGATGACGAGCCCGTCGGCGCTGATCTTCTCGCTGTCCTCGAGCGCCGCGGTGCTGACGGCGGCGCGCCGGAGAAGTGCGCGGACGCGGCTGCGGAACTCGCGGATCGAGAAGGGCTTCGTGATGTAGTCGTCGGCCCCGAGCTCGAGCCCGACCACCTTGTCCAGCTCGTCGTCCCGCGCGGTCAGCATGATGATCGGCACCTGGCTCATGGCGCGCAGGCGCTTGCACACCTCCAAACCGTCCAATTTCGGGAGCATGATGTCGAGAACGACGAGATCGACCCGCTCGTGCCCGAAGCGCTCGAGCGCCTCCTCCCCGTCGCGCGCGGGCACGACGCGGTATCCGTCTCGTTCGAGTGGATAGGTAAGGAGCTTTTGAACGGCGTCCTCGTCGTCGACGAGGAGGATGGTCGCGGAGTCAGGCATGAACGGCCTGCGAGAGGCGGGGGCGTCGCGTCGCTCCTACTAGGATAGCCCGGCATGGCGTCGCTCCCGCCCCGACCCGAGCGGCGGCGCCCGCGGCGCGGCTCGCTCGAACGTCCCATCAACGCCCGCTCGTACCGCGGGACGTGGCTGCTCGTAGCGATCCCGCTCCTGATCGCAGCGTTCAGCGTCAAGAGAGCCCCCGCACTGCCCCTTCCCAGCCTTCCGCCGGCGTTCGACACCGTCGCCGCACTCGATCTGGCCGACGAGCTGGCCGGCTCGATTCCCGATCGCCGCCCCGGAACAGACGGCGGGAATCGGGCTGCGCGCTGGGTGGCTGCCAACCTTCAGTTGCAGGGATTCGCCACTCAGACCGACCGTTTCGAGGGTCGGATCCCCGGGCTCGGACGCGTGGCGCTGCGGAATGTCGTCGCGATTGCGCCCGGCCGGTCGCCGCAGGCGATCGTCGTAATGGCCCACCGTGACGACACGGGAATCGGCCCTGGAGCGAACGACAACGCCTCCGGGACGGGCGCGCTGCTCGAGCTTGCGCGCTCGTACGCCAACCTCGGCGCCGGCGGCGGGTCACAGGCGCGTGGCGCCGGTCCCGCGCACAACATCATCTTCCTCTCCACGGACGCCGGCTCTTTCGGTGCGCTCGGCGCGCTCCGGTTCGCGACCCATTCGCCGTACCGGCATCGCGTGCTCGCGGTCGTCAACCTGGACTCGATCGCGGGACCGGGCAGCCCCGGCATCCAGCTCGCCGGCGACGCGCCGCGATCTCCGCCTTCGTCTCTGATCGAGACGGCGGCCGCCAGGCTGCGAGAGCAGGCCGCCGGAGGGCCCAGGCGCCCGAGCGTCATCGGGCAGCTGATCGACCTTGCCTTCCCGTTCAACCTCTACGAGCAGGCCCCCTTCGTCGGCCGGGGAATTCCGGCCGTCACGCTGACCACGACCGGCGCCCGGCCTCCCTCGTCGCTCAGCGACACGCCCGACCGGTTGCGGGTCCGGCGCCTCGGACAGATGGGCCGCGCGACCCAGCTGCTCGTGGGATCCCTAGACCAGGGGCTCGAGCTCGCCCGCGGGACGGCCGGCTACGTCTTTCTCGGCGCCAGATTCATGCCGGGCTGGGCGATCGAGCTCGTCCTGATTGCCGCTCTCGTTCCGTTCCTGGTCGCGGTCGTCGACCTGTTCGCCTACTGCCGGCGCCGGCGCATCAAGCTCATCGGCGCCGTCCGAAGCTACGTCCGGAGGCTTGGCTTCTGGGCCTGGGTCGGGGCGTCGTTCGCGTTCCTGACGCTCCTCGGCGCCTGGCCCCAGGGCGCCTCGCAACCACCCAACCCGGGTACCCGCGCCGCGGGGCACTGGCCCGTGGTCGGGCTGATCGGTCTCCTTCTCCTCGCGGCGGTAGGTTGGCTCGTCAGCCGCGAGCGGCTGATCCCCCGACGTCCCGTCAGAGTCGAGGAGGAGCTCGCCGGCTACACGGGCGCGATGGTGGTGCTCGCCATCCTTGCGCTGCTCACCGCCGCCTCCAATCCCTTCGCCCTCATCTTCATCCTCCCATCGCTCCACGCGTGGCTCTGGCTGCCACAGATCCGGGACCGGCCCGTCTGGGTACGCCTTGCCGTTCTCGGGACAGGCTTCGCAGGCCCCCTCCTGCTGCTGGCGTCGATGGGAATCCGCTTCGGCCTCGGTCTGGATGCCCCGTGGTATGTGACCGAGCTCGTCGCCCTCGGATACGTCCCGCTGCCGGCGATTGCGATCTTCCTCGCCTGGCTCGGCGTGGCCGGGCAGCTGACCGCGCTCGAGGCGCAGCGCTATGCGCCCTATCCCACAGCCGGGGAACGCCCGTCACGCGGCCCCGTACGCGCGGGCCTCAGGCGCATTCTCGTCGGCTCACGGAACCGCGGCACCAGGGACGAGCTGGCCGAGCGCCGAACTGCGCGCGCCCGTCACTGACGGCCGTCAGCCCAGCCTGAGGAAGCGGACAGCGGAGCCGGCCTGGAGCTCGCCCTCACCCCGGGGCGCGAGCACCAGCGCATCGGCCGAGGCTGCCCGAGCGATCATGTGCGACTCCTGACCGCCGAGCGGCTCCAGCACGGCCCCGGCATCTCCCTGCCCCCGGCGCGCCCGGACCAGCTGGTCGCGCGCCGGGTTCCGGCGAACTGCAGCGGCGAGGCGGCCGGTCTCGAAGACCGGGCCGGGATCGGCCGCCCCCTGGAGCGCCAGCACGGCGGGCCTGACGAACAGCTCGAGTCCGACGAGCGACGAGACGGGGTTCCCTGGCAGGCCGAAGGCGAGCGTCCGGCCTCGCACCCCGAACGAGAGCGGCTTTCCGGGCTTGACGGCCACGCCCCAGAACACCTCCTCGACGCCGAGCTCGGACTCGATCGCGCGGACGAGGTCGTGCGGACCGACGGAGACGCCGCCCGAGGTCACGAGCACATCCGACTCGAGCCCGCGCTCGAGCGCGGCGCGGTGCGCGCCCTCGTCGTCCTCGACGGCCGCCAGCCGTTCAACCGCGGCCCCTGCAGCCGCGAGCTGCGCGGCAAGCATGACGCCGTTGGCCTCGTAGATCTCGCCGGGCCCGAGCACCTCGCCCGGGGAGCGAAGCTCGGTTCCCGTGGTCAAAACGGAGGCGCGCGGGCGTGCACCGCAGCGCACCTCGGAGACGCCAACGGCCGCCAGAGCTCCGATCTGCCCCGGCCCGAGCGATGTTCCACGTGAAACGACCACCTCGCCGGCGCGAATGTCCCCGCCGCGAGGACGAAGGTTTGCACCCTCGGAAACCGGCTCAGGAATCTCCACGCTGTTGTCACTTGCGACAACATACTCGATGGGCACGACGGCATCCGCCCCCTCGGGGACGACACCCCCCGTCGCGATTCCCATCGCCTCGCCCGCCTCGAGCGCACGCGGCGCCGGCCGCCCCGCGGCAATCCGAAACACCACCGGAAGCTTCCCGGGCGTATCCGCTGCGCGAACGGCGAACCCGTCCATCGCCGAGCTCGGGAACGGCGGCAGGTCGACGACGGCCGGGACGTCCTCCGCGAGCACGCGGCCGGCGGCCTCCTCGAGCGGAATCGTCTCCGAGGGGAGCGGGCGCACGCGCTCGAGAATCCGAGCGAGCGCGTCCTCGATCGAGAGCAACTCGGGCACCGGCGACGCATAAGCTACTGCCGTGACAGCCGGTGGAGAGGCCGTGAGCGCGGAGACGATCTCGGTCGTCGTCCCCGTGCACGACGAGGAGCGCAGCGTCGCCCTGCTCCTCGACGAGCTTCGATCTGCGCTCGAGCCGCTCGACCGCCCCTGGGAAGCGATCTTCGTCGACGACGGCTCGACCGACGGCACATTTTCGGCGCTCACCCGCCTACACGCCCGGAACGAGGAGGTACGCGTCGTCCGCCTGCGGCGGAACTTCGGCAAGGCCGTCGCGCTGATGGCCGGCTTCGAGCAGGCGGGCGGGGGCATCGTCGTCACGATCGACGGGGATCTCCAGGACGATCCCGCCGAGATCCCGCGGTTGCTGGCGAAGCTCGACGACGGCTTCGACCTCGTATCCGGCTGGAAGACGAGACGGCGCGACCCCTGGCTGCGGCGCATCCTCTCGCGGATGTTCAACTTCACCGCGGGCCGGATGTCGGGACTGCGCCTGCACGACATGAACTGCGGGCTCAAGGCCTACCGCGGCGAGGTCGTGCGCGAGCTCCGCCTTTACGGCGAGCTGCACCGGTTCATCCCGGTGCTCGCCCACCATCGCGGCTACCGGATCGCCGAGCTGCCGGTCAACCACCGGCCGCGGAGCCACGGGCGCTCCCGGTACGGCCCGGAGCGTTACCTGCGCGGTTTCCTCGATCTGTTCTCGGTCTCCTTCCTGGGCCGGTACGGCCACCGGCCGCTGCACCTGTTCGGAGGGCTGGGACTGCTGCTCGGGCTAGGCGGGGTCGGAGTGCTCGTCTACCTGACGATCCTGAAGGCCGGCGGCGAGGCGATCGGGAAGCGGCCGCTGCTGATCCTCGGCGTCCTGCTGGTCGTGGTCGGGATCCAGCTGTTCTCGCTCGGCCTCCTGAGCGAGATGATCATCAGCCACCACGAGGAGCGCCCGCGCGACCGCGAGCGCGGCCGGTCCCAGGTCGAGGAGATCCTGCAGTAGCCGCCTCCCTCCGGGTCCTCTACTTCGGGACCTACGAGCGCACGTATCCGCGCAACGCACAGGTGATCTCCTGCCTCCGCCGCGCCGGAGTCGACGTGATCGAGCATCACGTTCCGGTCTGGGAGGAGAGCGAGCACAAGTGGGCGGCGGGTCTCTCCGCGGCCGCGCGGCTCGCGGCCGCGGAGCTCAAGCTCCTCCGGCGGCCGCAGGAGGAGTTCGACGTGCTCGTCGTCGGCTATCCGGGACATCTCGACCTGCCTGCCGCACGGCGCGCGGCACACGGAAGGCCGATCGTCTTTAACCCGCTCGTGTCGCTCTCGGACACGTTCGTGGCCGATCGCCGGCGGTTCTCGCCCACGTCACCCGCCGGCCGGTCGCTGCGGTGGCTCGACCGCAAGGCGTTCGGCGCCGCCGACCTCGTCGTCGCCGACACGGAGGCCAATGCGGACTTCCTGGCAAGCCTGTCCGGACGGCCGCGCAGCGACTTCGAGGTCTGCTTCGTCGGCGCGGAGGAGCGCGTGTTCAGGCCCCCGTGGTCACCGGCCGAGAGCTTCCTCTTCGTCGGCAAGCTGATCCCGCTCCACGGCCTAGAGATGATCCTCGCCGCCGCCCGGCTCGCTCCCGAGCTCCGGATCACGGTCGCGGGCAGCGGCCAGCTCGAGCACCTGCTCCGCGAGCGGCCGGCGAACGTCGAGTGGATTCCGTGGCTCGAGTACGACCGGCTCGGCGACGCCTACAGAAGCACGCGCTGCGCGCTCGGCATCTTCGGGACGTCGGCAAAGGCCGCACGGGTGATCCCGAACAAGGTCTTCCAGGCGCTCGCGTGCGGCGCACCCGCGATCACCGCGGACACGCCGGCGGCCCGCGAGCTCCTGAGGGATGGAAAGAGCGCCCTGCTCGTCCCGGCCGGCGACCCGGAAGCTCTCGCGGCGGCTATGCGACGGGCGGCCGGCGATCCCGCCCTGCTCGAGCAGATCGCCGCGGGCGGCCTGGAGGCCTATCGCGAGCGTGCGGGCGAGGACGTGCTCGGCCGCCGCTGGCGCGCGATCCTCGAGGGAATACTCTGAGCGTGCGGCTCCCGGCTCCGCGCACCCTTGTCTGGACGGCGGCCGGCGCGTATGCCGCCGGATTCACCGCGCTCTCGATCCTACGCCACCATGCCTTCCACACCGGCCGCTTCGACCTCGGGAACATGGTCCAGGCGGTCTGGACAACGGCGCATGGCGACTTCCTGCGCATGACCGACCTGCAGGGCCACGATATCTCCCGGCTGGCGGCGCACTTCGACCCGATCCTGGCCGTCTTCGCGCCCCTGTGGTGGATCTGGCCGAGCCCGGACCTGCTGCTGACGGCGCAGGCGATCCTGGTCGGGCTCGGGGCGATCCCGGTCTTCTGGCTCGCCCGCAAGCACCTGGGCTCCGAACGCGCGGCGCTCGGCTTCTCCCTCGCCTACCTGCTCTATCCGCCTGTGCAATGGCTGACCCTGGACGAGTTCCACCCGGTCGCGCTCGCCTGTCCGTTGCTCCTGTTCGCGTTCTGGTACCTGGACGAGGACCGGTTGCTCCCCTTCGCGCTGTTCGCGATCGCGGCCGCGACGACGAAGGAGGAGATCCCGCTCGTGATCGCCGGGATGGGAATCTGGTACGCGATCTCGCGCCGGCGCTGGGCGGTCGGAGGCGCGATCTGCGCGCTCGGGCTCGCCGCCTCGCTGCTCGCGATCGAGGTGATCGTCCCGCACTTCAGCCGAGGCGGCGCCTCACACTTCTACGGGCGCTACGGCGAGGTCGGCGGCTCTACGGGGGGCATTCTGCGCACGTTCTTCCACCATCCTCTTCGGCTCTTCACCGTCGCCTTCGACCACCGCGGAATCCACTACCTGCTCGATCTCCTCCTCCCACTCGCGGCTCTCTGCTTGCTCGCGCCGCTCGTGCTGATCGCGGCGCTGCCCGAGCTCGCGATCAACCTCCTGTCGAGCACAGACACCCAGACCTCGATTCACTTTCACTACACGGCCGGCCTGATCCCGCCGCTCATCGTCGGCTCGATCTTCGGTGCGGCTCGGCTCTCGCGAACGAGGCCGCGGCTCGTCGTGCCGGCAGCCGCCGCCGTTCTCCTCGCCACGCTCGTCGGCAACTACCGGCTCGGCGCGCTGCCGATCTGGCGCGACCTGCCGGGCGGCGAGACGCTCCAGGCCCGCTACTACCACGTGTCGGACCACAACAACGTCGCCGCCCGAGCGCTGCGGCTGGTCCCAGGTGGGGCTGTCGTCAGCGCGACGAACTCGCTCGGAGCGCATCTGTCCGCACGCCGCAAGATCCTCAGCTTCCCGGAGGTCGAAGGTGCCGCCTGGGTGGCCGTCGACGAGACGCAGCTGAGCTTCCGCGACCGGGGGATCGCGCCGCTGCGGGCGGCCAACCGGCTCGTGCGCCTGCGGCGCAACCCCGCCTGGCGCGTCGTCTTCGAGCAGGACGGGGTCGTGATCTTCAGGCACACCGCCTAGATCGGGACCGTCTGGCGCAACAGATAGCCACACACCGCGAGCGCGATCCACTGGGCAGCTCGATCCTCCTCCGCGGCCGCAAGCGGGACGGCCCACACCGCATACCACGGCACGAGATAGGGCGTCGCCAGCAACCCCAGGCCGGCGGCGAGACCGAGCCTTGCCCGTCCCCTCATCGCTTCCCGCAGCAGCCACAGGTACGCAAGCGCGAAGGCCGCCGCGACGAGAGCGAAGGCGACCCACTCGGGCAAACCCGCCTGCTCCAGCCGGTGCGGAATCGCGAACTGCGTCTCCTTGTTGGCGTTCCGCGCCAGCGGGCCGACCGCCCCGAGCCAGTGCCAGCCGTAGCGCCAGCTTGCAGCCGCGACGAGGACGGCCGCGGCGATCGCGAACCCGAGATGCCCGACCTTACGCTTACGCGCACGCGCCTCGAGTGCACGGAGCGGAAGGAACAGAAGCGGGATCCACTTCACGAACACGGCCGCAACCCATGCGACGCCGGCGAGCTGTCGCCGGCCGGTCGCCCCGAGGGCCAGCGCGCCGACGACGAAGGCCGCCATCCAGGCGTCGTTGTGGCCGCCGCCCGCGAAGTGGAGCGCGAGCAGCGGATTCCAGCCCACGAACGCGCAGGCAAACGCCTTCCGCCGCGCGAGGAAGGTCGCAAGCGCGGTGGCCAGGACGAGCGCGACGGCCGCGATCGCCTTGTACGTCCAGGCGGCCGCGTCGGCCGAGCTTCCGTCCGCGAGCGCGAGCGGCTCCGAGGCGAGCGTGAATCCGGGCCCGTAGACCGAGGTCGTGTCCCGCCAACCCGTGCCGACGTGCGGGAAGGCCGGGTCGAGGGGGAAGTCGTCCGGAGTCTTCGTATACGGATTCGCACCGTGGACAGCGGCCATGCGGCCGTAGTCCCAGTAGGTCCAGGCGTCGGTCGAGAGGAGCAGAGGGGCGCCGAGCGGTGCGAGCTGGATCGCGCCCGCAAGCACCGCCACGACGGCCAGCCGCGCACCGAAGCGCTGGATCAGCAGCAGGCCGAGCCCGTAAGCGGCGAACGCGCCGATCTCGCAGCCGAGGAAGATCCACGTCCAGCTGTCGGCGCCGAACGGGTGGCCGCCGTTCCTGGGGACCAGCTCCGAGTCATGCGGCCAGGCGACCGCGGCGCACGTCGCCACGAGGGCGAACGCGAGGGCTCCTGCGCCGGCGGCCGCCCGCCTGCTCAAGCTAAGGCTCATTTCGGGATGAAGGCTCGCCGGAGGGGTGCGATGGGCGCGTGCGAGGCAAGGACGCAGGGAGCGTTCGTAGCCGGAGGCTACGGGCGCGACTGAGGACGCCGCCTCGCGCCGCCCAGCGCGGCCCGCCGGCACAGTCCTTCATTCCGACTTGAGCCTCTTTAAGGGACCGGCGGTGGGGGCGGCGGAGGTGGCGGCGGGGGCGGCGGATTCAACTTCGGCGGCATTGGCCGGCCCTTCGTGAGCGCTGATGGCACGCCGAAGACCGGCCAGAA
>DASWEE010000027.1:0-2371 GCA_036394915.1 Gaiellaceae bacterium
CAAGGACTCCCGGGCGCTCGAAGACGTTCGTCCAGCGCCTCCCCCGCGCCTGAGCGACGGTGGCAGCCTCCACCCCGGCGCGATCCTACCTAGCTTAGGCTTACGGCGGGCGATGGCCGAGATCACGCTCGAGAAGCTGACCAAGGTCTACGGGGACGGGACTCGCGCGGTCTCGGAGCTCGACCTCGAGATCGACGACGGGGAGCTCGTCGTCCTCGTCGGTCCGAGCGGGTGCGGGAAGACCAGCGCGCTCCGCATGGTCGCCGGGCTGGAGCCGATCACGGAGGGTCGCGTGCTGATCGGCGGCGAGGTCGTCAACAAGCTGCCTCCGAAGGACCGTGACATCGCGATGATCTTCCAGAACTACGCGCTCTATCCCCACATGAGCGCGTTCGACAACATGGCGTTCGGTCTGAAGTTGCGGGGAGTCAAGAAGGGCCGGCGCGGCGACCGCGTCAACAGTGCCGCGCGCACGCTCGGGCTCGCCGAGGTGCTGCCGAAGAAGCCCCGGACGCTCTCCGGCGGCCAGCGCCAGCGCGTCGCGATGGGCCGAGCGATCGTGCGCGAGCCGCGCGCGTTCCTGATGGACGAGCCGCTCTCCAACCTCGACGCGAAGCTGCGCGTCGAGATGCGGGCGGAGATCGCTCGGCTCCAGCGCGAGCTCGGTGTGACGACGATCTACGTCACGCATGACCAGGTCGAGGCGATGACGCTCGGCGACCGCGTTGCGATCATGCGCGACGGGCTCCTGCAGCAGGTGGCGAAGCCGCAGGAGCTCTATGACCGTCCGCGCAACCTCTTCGTGGCGGAGTTCATCGGCTCCCCGGCGATGAACCTGATCGGCGCCGATCTCGCCCGCTCGAACAGCGGGTTGGTGGCGACGTTCGGCGACAGCTCGCTGCGCGTCGGCGAGCCGGTGCTCGCCGCCCGGCCCGCGCTGGAGCGGTTCGAGGGCAAGCGCCTCATCCTCGGCGTGCGCCCGGAGGACATCGAGGACGCGGAGCTCGCCGGGGGAGCGCCCGAGGGTCAGCGCCTCTCGGCAGTCGTGGACATCCGTGAGGACATGGGCTCGGAGGTCTTCGTCCACTTCGGCCTCGGCGGCAAGGCCGTGCTCGGTGAGGACGTAAAGGCCGCGGTCGGCGCGGAGGCGGCCGAGGTTGCACAGACTGCCCAGGAGAAGGGAAGCGTCTGGGTGGCGCGCGTCGATCGCGACACCGGTGCCCAGGAGGATCGGCGTGTCGACCTGCTCGTGGATACGAGTCGCCTGCACTTCTTCGACCCCGAGACCGGGGACGCCATCTACGGCACCGACTGAAGCGTCTCGAGCAGGCGGTCGTCGTCTGCTTCGTCGCGGATCGTGATGCGGATCCCGCCGCGGACCGGACGCACGGGCAGGCCCTTGTGCAGGAGTCGGTCGGCGAGCTCCTGCGGCTCGTCCACCGGGACGTAGAGGAAGTTCGCGTCCGACGGCAGCGGCTCGAAGCCGAGCTCGTGCAGCAGCTCGCGGACGCGTTCGCGCTCTTCGAGGATCGGCCTGACGTCCGGCGGCGACTCCAGCCCGGCGATCGCGAGCGCGGCCGAGAGGGTCGAGATCGGCGCGGGATGCTGGCGCTGGTTGAGCTCAGTGGCGACCTCGCGCCCCGCGAGCGCGTAGCCCACGCGTCCGGCCGCGAGCCCGAACGCCTTCGAGAACGTGCGGATCACGATCACGCCGTCCTCGATCAGGTCGACGGCCGTCTCGCCCGAGTACTCGAAGTAAGCCTCGTCGACGACGAGCGGCCGCGCTGGGGGGAGCGCCCCGAGCTCGCCGGTGGGATTGTTCGGCCGGCAGCAGATCGTCAGCCCCGGATCGGCTTCCCCGACCTCGGCGCCGGCCACGTGGATCGCGATGTCGAAGAGGGGATAGGTCGGATCGTTCGAGATCGCGACGCGGTCGCCGCGGCCGGCGAAGGAGCGGGTGATCAGAAGGATCAGGTCGTCGGCGCCTGCGCCCAAGACGATGTTCTCCGGCGAGACCGCCGCGTAGTCCGCGATCGCCCGCTCGAGTCGCGGGTAGCCGCCGTGTGGGTAGGTATGGATGCGCGCCAGCTCCTCGGTCAGCGCCTCCGCGCGGCTCGACGGCAGCGCGCGCGGTGACGTGTTTCCGTCGAAGCGGATGATCTCGGAGACGGGAAGCCCGATTCGGCGGGCGATCTCCTCGCTCGAGGGCGCGTCGTACGAGGCGATCTTACCGGCGAGCGGTCTCAACATCCCGCTCCGTGGCTAGGGGCCGGAATCGGCGCCGAAGGCATAGACCACGAGGATGAACCAGGCGCCGAGAGTGGCAAGGCCCACGAACATTCCCTCCCGTGCAAACCGGGCGCGGCGTCGT
>DASWEE010000028.1:0-3613 GCA_036394915.1 Gaiellaceae bacterium
GATCCCTTCGTCACGTCGAGAACGACGACGGGGTCGCCGCTCACGAGCTCGGGCGTCGTGTAACCGAAGTTGATGTCGGTACGGCTGAGCACGCGCCACGCCCGCACGATCCGGTCGCCTTTGAACAGGGCGAAACGTGCCTCATGCGGAGCCGCATCGGCGCCGGGAGGGATGTGCAATTCGGACACTAGGCGCAGCCGGCCGGCGACCGGCTGGTACGGCCACCTGGTTCGGCGGCGCTGCTCGGAGACCGAGAGCGGCCGGCCGGCCGGCGTCGCGACCGGCATCCACCCCGGCTCGCCCCCCGGCAGGCCCGGCATTCCGGTCAAGCAGTAGAGCGTCCCGTCGGGCCCGAACCGAAGTGGGCTGTTGGCCCCGAGTACGAACGAGCCGGTGTCCTGGAGATCGCCCGCCAGCCTGCTCTGCCAGAGGATCTTCCCACTCGCGTCCAGCCGGTACAGAACTCGGTGGTGCAAGAGGCCGACTCCAACACCTCCGGTGACGTAGAGCGAGCCGCCCGGCCCAAGAGCCACGTCTCCGTCCGTCGTACCGGACGGAAGCGGCACCGAGCCTGCCACGACGTCGGGGACGCCGGGACTCCATCTGAGCAGCCGGCTGTTGAGCCCGTCGTCGAGCCAGATCGACCGGTCCCGTCCGACCAGGAACGTCTCGGGGCCGAAGGCATCGCCCTCCGTTTGCCATCCGACCTCACTCGCTGCCGCCCGGGCGACGACCGCCTCGGGCTGCCGCGTGTGGCCGAAGCGATGCGTACCGAGCCTGACGACGATCGGCTTCTCGAGAATCCAGGCAGTCCGGTGCGGGAGTGTGGCGGCGCGCCCGCTCTTCGGGTCTCGCACCTTCCCGAAGTAGACGAGCCGATCTCCCCGGATCAGCCGGCCGGGAACGACGGCATGGAGAGTCCCGCGGCCCTCCGGCTTCATCGCAACGGACTGGAAGCGCCGCTGCAGGCCGTTGCGCACATAGAGCGTGCCCGACGGCGACTTGACCCCCGCCGTGTCCACGCTGTACGAGATCTCGACGCGATCGCCTCGCGCGATCAGATGGCCGACGCCGCGTGGCTCCTGGTGCGCTCTGAGCGGCTTGGCCGCAGGCGCACCGGCGGCAGCGGAGAGCAGCGCGAGTGCGAGGAGCACCTTCATCACAGCTCATTCTCGCCGCGCTCCGAAACGTCCCCGTCGCGGCCTTGTAACGGTTCCGAAACAAGTCGAAGCGTGAAGCGGGAGCCCTTCCCGAGCTCGCTCCAGACCTCGATCTCGCCCCCGAGGAGCCGCGCGTTCTCCTGCGCGATCGCGAGACCGAGCCCCGTCCCGCGGCTCGAGCGCGCCGGATCGGCCTTGTAGAAGCGCTCGAACAGGTGCGGGAGGTGCTCGGGCGAGATCCCCGGCCCCTCGTCGGCGACCTCGACGAAAGCGCCCTCGCCGCCGTCGCGCCCGACCCGGACGGTGACGCCGCGGCCGCCGTGGTCGAGGGCGTTCCCGACCAGGTTGGCCACGATGCGCTCGAGCCGCCGGGGGTCGCTCGTGACGACGGCCTCCTCGGCCTCGAGCCGCACCCGCCCGTCCCAGCCCCGGGAGCGGACGGCGCCCGCCGCGAGCGACCCGAGGTCGACGGTCTCGGAGCGGACGCTCTCGCGGCCGGCGTCGAAGCGGGAGATCTCCATCAGGTCCTCGACGAGCCGCCGGAGGCGGCCCACATCCGCGATCAGCAGCTCGGCGGGACGGCGAGACTCGGCCGGCATCGCGTCGAGATGCGCGGCGAGGAGCGAGGCCTCGCCGACGAGCGCAGTCAGAGGCGTGCGCAGCTCGTGGGCCACGTCGGCGGTGAAGCGGCGCTCGCGCGCCTGCGCGGCGGAAAGCGCCGAGATCTTCGACTCGAGCGCCGCCGCCATCTCGTTGAACGACTCCGCCCATGTGCCGAACTCGTCCCGCCCGGTCACCGGCAGCCGCGTCTCGAGCAGCCCCTCGGCCAGCGAGCGCGCGGCGGCGCTCGCCCGCCCCACCGGTCGCAGCGTGCTGCGTGCGAGCCCCGCCCCGACGAGCCCGGCCACGAGCACGAGAATCCCGGCTCCCCCGAGCAGGATGTTCCGGAGCTGGGCCAGCTCGTGGCGGATCTTGGCCTCCGAGAAGAAGAAGTAGAGCTGGGTGCGGTCGCCGGCCGGCCCGCCGACGACGAGGTAGGGCGTTCCGGCGACGTTCTCGCGCTGGTAGCCAAGCCTGCCTCCGCGCACCAGCCGGCGCAGCCCGGCGGGCACCTGACGCATGCCGACGGAGAAGCTCGACGAGAACGGCCGTCCGTGGTCGATTCCAACCGTGAGGAAATCGCCCCCGCTGCGCTGGTAGGCGGCGAGGAGGGCTTTGGAGCTCTCCCGCAGGTAGGTGGGCGCGATCAGGAGGTTGCGGCGGGCCTCGCGTGCGCCGCTGTTGACCGAGTCGGCGCGGAGGTTGTGCCGCACGACGAAGTACGACCCGGCGGCGAGCCCCGAGGCCGAGAGGCCGACCGCGAGCATGAACGCGATCGTCAGACGGCGTCGAAGCCCTCCCGACGAGAGGGGCCGGCGGCGCATTAGGACGGGTCGAGCCTGTAGCCGACCCCTCTGACCGTCCGGATCAGCGTCGGCTCCTTCGGGTCAGCCTCGATCTTCCCCCGCAGCCGCTGGACGGCGACGTCGACGAGGCGCGAGTCCCCGAGATAGTCGTAGTTCCACACCAGCTCGAGCAGCAGCTCGCGCGTGAACACCTGCTTGGGCCGGCGGGCGAGCTCGAGCAGGAGGCGAAACTCCGTGGCCGTGAGCGGGATCTCCTCGCCCCCGCGCCGGACGGTGAACGAGCCGGCGTCGATCTCGAGGTCGTCGATCGCGATCGTGCCGTCGCCGGGCGAGCCCGTGGAACGGCGGAGGACGGCCTTGATCCGGGCAACGAGCTCGGGCAGCTCGAACGGCTTCGTCACGTAGTCGTCGGCCCCGAGCTCCAGCCCGACGACGACGTCGTGCAGCTCCGCCCGTGCCGACAGCATCACGATCGGCGACTGGCTCTCGCGCCTGATCTCCCGGCAGACCTCGAGGCCGTCGAGCGACGGCAACATGATGTCGAGGACGACGAGGTCGAACGGGCTATGGCGGAAACGGAGGAGGGCGTCGCGGCCGTCGCCGGTCGCCGTCACGCGAAAGCCGGCCTGCTCGAGACCGAGGGTCGCGATCTCACGGATGGAGGGGTCGTCCTCCACGAGCAGTAGGCGCTCGTCCACGGAGCAAGCTTAGGGCGCGATCCCGACACCGACGAATCTTGTGGCAGAACCGTTACGAAGGCGTGACGCGGCCGTTTCGGACGCCGGCCAGGATGGGCCTCGTCCAATCGAAGGAGGCTCTGATGAAGAAGCTCATCGCACTCGTAGGCCTGATCGTTCTCAGCGTCGTGCTGTGGACGGCGACGGCGTCGGCGGCCGGCTCGGCCGAAGAAGGGGCACAAGGCGCACGGCAAGGCCAAGCATCACCACACGCACAGCAGCGGCTACGGCGGCTGACATGAAGAGTCCCAAGGAGAGGGGCCGGGGGCGCCGCAGGCCTCCGGCTTTCTTCTGCAGCGAAGCCCGGCCG
>DASWEE010000029.1:0-10705 GCA_036394915.1 Gaiellaceae bacterium
CCCGGAGGTGATGGGCGAGAAGAACGAGGCTCTGATCCAGAAGCTGCTCGGATTCGACGCGGTCGTGATCGCCGGCCAGGCGAAGAGTCATTGCGTCGCGTGGACGATCGACGACCTGTTGCGGCACCCGGACGTGGAGGAACAGCAGCTGGCCGAGAAGGTGTACCTGCTCGAGGACTGCACTTCGCCCGTCGTCGTCCCGGGAGTCGTCGATTACACCGACGAAGCGAACGCCGCAGTCCGCCGCTTCGCGGAGGCGGGGATGAACGTCGTCCGCTCGACCGACCCGATCGAGAGCTGGCCTAGGATCTCCAAGGTCGCCACGTGAGCTTCTTCGAGCCTCCTCCCCCGACCCCGCCACCTCCGCGGGAGCACTTCCGGCAACTCGAGTGGCTGGGACCGCCCGAGAACGTGCTTGGGGTGGCCGTTCCGCTCCGCCTCCTGGTGGCGCGGACGGAAACCGCAGCCGTGCTCGTTCAGCACGTCACGGCCTACCCGAAAGGCATGCACTTCGAGCTCTCGATCCACCGGCGAAGCGCGCCGGAAGATCCCACAGCCGATCCATGGCACGCCTTCCACATGTGGCGGCACACTTCCAAGGGCGGCGAGCTCCCACCCGAGCTCCTTCGTTTCGGGGTCCAGCTCGCGGACGGCTCGAAGGCCACCACGCTCGGCCCTCACCCATTCATGGCCGGCCCTGACAAGACGCCCGAGGGCCCCGTCCTGATCCAGCACGGCGGCGGGGGAGGCGGGCTGACGTACAACATGGGCCTCTGGCTCTGGCCCCTGCCGCCCGCCGGGCCGCTCGCCTTCGTCGTTGAGTGGCCGAGCGAGGGCATCGAGGAAACGCGGGTCGAGATCGATGCCGAGCCGATCCGCGAGGCGGCGGATCAGGCCGAGACGCTATGGCCCCAGGAGGAAGGCAACTCGCCAGGTGGTCTCGGAGGGATCTCGCAGATCATGTTCGCGAGGGCAGAAGAGCCAGACGAAGGAGAGACCTAGGCGACTAGCTCGAGCCGTGGATTCGGGCGGTAGGTCCGGCCGACCTTGGCCGAGGGGCGGCCGTCCGTGAGGACGACGTCGGCGGTGAAGTCGTTCTCGCCCCTGATCAGCGCCGAGCCGACCCCGTACGAGTCGACCGGCACCCCCTTCCGTTCGAACTCGGCGATCCGCTCGGCGTCGAAGCCGCCGGAGACGACGATCTTCACCCGCTCGAACCCGTCCTCGTCGAGCGCGTTGCGCACCTTGCGCACGAGCCGCTCGTTGACGCCGCGCGGGTCGAACTCCCCCATCTCGTCCCACAGCGAGCGGTCGACGAGCGTGCGCGAGGTGTCGAGCCGGACGCCCCACAGCCGCGGGCCGAGCGCGCGTGCGACCTCGAGCGACGTCTTGACGGAGTCGTTCTCGAAATCCACCAGCACGACGACGTTGACGTCCGGATCGGCGTGCTCCGCGAACTTGGATGCGGCGAGCACGGTGTTCCCGCCGTAGGCCGCGATCAGGCCGTGAGGGACTGTCCCCACCCCACGGCCGCCCCACCACGAGGCCTGGGCCTCGGTCGAGACGCCGATCGCGCCGGCCACGTGCGCGGCGTAGCCGTCGCCGGTCTGGACGCGATGGTGGTCGTGCCGCGCCGGGAAGAACAGGATCGGCTTCCCGTTCGCCGCCTCGACGACGCGGCGGACGTTGGTCGAGATCAGCGTCCGGCGGGCGAGCACGCCCAGGTAGACGGTCTCGAGGTGGGCGAAGAGCGTGTAGTCGCCCTCGATCGTCATCACCGTCTCCCACGGGGAGATCGCGTCGCCGTCGTAGAGCGCGTGGACGGTGAGCTCGTCCCAGCCGTGGGAGCAGAGCTCGAGGATCGCGATCGCCTCGTCCATCCCACCGAGCACGGCCTCCTTGCGCTGGAAGACCTGCATTACGACGCGCGGACGGCGACCGTCGGCGAGCAGCGTCTCGCGCGCATAGTTGAAGTAGACGTCGCTGTAGTAGCCCTCCCGCATCTTCTCGACCGGGAGGTCGAAAACCTCGGGCGGAAGCCGGCTAGTTCGAGTCCTCTGCGCCATGTTCGAGCCGCAAGCATTCGCGCAGGGCGGCCTCCGCTACCTCGAGCTGTTCCGATGTCGGCGCGCTCGTCGCGAGCCGGTGCTGCAGCTCGTGTCCCGGCTTGGCCAGCGCGCGCGAGACGGGTGCGTCGGGATGCCGGATCATCCAACCGAAGATCTCCGTCGAGGCGGCAAGCGCCCCGAAGCCCGCAAGGGCGCGTGCGGCGCCGCGCAGGTGAATCGGCGCGCGCGCGGCCAGGATGTTGCCGATCGCCGTCGTCACGAGCAGTGGGCCGACGAGATGGGACCCGCAGCGCTCGTGTTCCTTCCCGCGCTGCTCACCGTGCTCGTAGCTCCCGATCGTGACGTGCTCGGCCCCGTGGTAGGCGGACAGCTCCGAGCCGCGCAGGGCGACCGCCGCGGGGATCAGCGCCAGCAGACCGCTCACGAGCTCGCGGGCGCCGGCTCCGAGCCGGTCGGACGCCCTGACGAGCCGAACCGCCGCCGCGCTCGCGCCCATCGCGGCCATGACGGCCGGGCGCTGGAACGGCAGGCGCGCCTCGGGCAGCTTCCGCTTCAGCTCCGGCAGAAGCGAAAACGCCTCGAGCAGCCGGGCCGGGCCGCGCAGCAGCGGCCGGTCGACGTCGGCGGCACGGAAGCGCTTGTAGTCCGATGCGATCCGAAGCTCACCGTTCGGGAGCCGGACCGCGCAGGCCCACGACGACGGCCCGTGCACGAGCACGCCGTTCGCAAGCGCCATCCCTCCGAATCGGACCTTCTCCTCGTCCATTGCGAAGAGGATAGATCCAGAGCGCTAGTAGCCGGTGCTGGTGTTTTCCGAGGTGCTCGTCCCGCCGCCCGAGCTCGAGCTGCCCGAGACCGTGAGGCCTCCCGCCATCCCCCGGCTCTGGTGGAACTTGCAGTAGAAGGCGAGTGTCCCGGACTGCGGGAACGTGACGTCGACCTCCGCCTCCTCGCCGGCGGCGACGTTCTTGTCCACGCTCTGGCCGGAGATGGTCAGGTTGTGCTCGGCCTTGCCTTCGTTCTTCAGCTCGAGCATGATCGTCTGCCCCGGCTTTCCCGTCAGCACGGTCGGCTCGAAGTAGAAGTCGTACATCTCGATCTCGGCCTTGCTCTCGCCGGAGACGTCCTTCGACCCGTGATCGTTTGCCGCTTGTCCGGCGATCGTGGTCGTTCCGCCTTCGGACTCCGAGCTCTTGTTGCCACCGCCACCGCACGCGGCCGCCGTGAGGACGAGCGCCGCCGCGAGCGGGAGTAGGAACATCGTCCTGCCTCGCATACATCTCTCCCCTCTTCGGGTTTTGGAAGGGATTACGTCCGCGGCCGCGGACCGGTTTTCCTAAGGCGCCGGTGGTTGTTCGGGCGGAAGCTGAGCCGGGGGCGGGGAAGGTGGCGCCGCGGGTGCGGCTGCCCCCGTCGGCAGGAAGGCGTGCACGAAACAGAGCACGAACAGCGCAATGGCTGCGATCGTCGCAACCACGATGCCCCACCCCGCGGTTGCGTCGTGGTTATCGGCGACGAAATTCGCCACGTCGGCCCAGCGGTAGGACGCGATCGCCGAAGCGATTGCCGCCGGAATCGCAGCCACGATCGCCGCCCAGCGCCAGGACTTCCACGTCGCGAGCGCCAAGAACGCGAGGGCGATGACCGCTGCGATCAGAGTCGTCTTGCCGGCATTGGCATCGGTCCCGTTGTACGAGTTTCCGCCCTGCTTCGCCCACGTCGAGACGCAGCCGACGACCACGAGCACCGTGCTGATCAGCGCCAACACGAGGACCGCGGTTCTCTCGGAGGACCGTTCCATGCCGCGGGACTCTAACGCGTGCCGTCGCCGAGCGCGATCGCGGCATGGCGGAGGAAGTCGAGGCCGAGCTCGAGGTCCTCGATCGCGACCCGCTCGTCGGCTGAGTGGATCAGGCGCGCGGCCAGCTCGGGATCCATCGCCCGCATCGGGAAGAACCCGTACGCAACGGTGCCGAACCGCTCGCGCAGCCAGTGACTGTCCGTGAAGCCGGCCACACATACCGGCACCGCCCGAGCGCCCGGCTCCGACTTCTCGACGAACGAGCTGACCGCGTCCCAGAGCGGCGATTCGAGCGGGGAGCGCGTGCCGCCGTAGGCGCGGATCCACTCGAGCTCGTAGTCGCCCTCGCCCAGGAACGAGAGCAGGATCTCGCCGGCCTCGTCCTGGGTCTGCCCCGGCAGCAGTCGGCAGTCGACCGTCACCTCGCAGACGCCCGGGATCACGTTCCGCTTGCCCGAGGCCTTGATCATCGTCGGCGCGACCGTCATCGAGAGCAGCGGCTCGATCAGCTCGGCCATCCCGGGATTGAGCGCGCGCGCGAACTCGATCACCTGCTCGAGCGGCGGAACCTCGCCGAGGACGGTCTTGAGGATCGCCTCCACCTCGGGGCCGAGCTCCGGTTCGGCCTTGAACTCAGCGAGCCGCTCGATCAGCTTCGCCGCCTTGACGAGGGCGTTGTCGGCGATCGCCGGCATCGAGCCGTGGCCGCTGCGGCCGCGGACGCGGAGCCGGAACGGCGAGGCCATCTTCTCCGCGGTCGAGCAGAAGTAGAACGGCCCTTCCCCGAGGACGAGCCGGTCGCCCGCCCCCTCGTTGATCGAGTACTCGGCCTCGACGGCGTCCGGATGCTCGTCGACGAGCCAGGGAAGGCCGAACTGCTCGGCCTCCCCCACCTCTTCGTCGGCGGCCGCGACAAAGATCAGGTCGCCCCTGGGCTCGAAGCCCTCCCGCGCGAGCGAGGCGATTGCGACCGCGCTCGCTGCGACCTGGCCCTTCATGTCGAGCGCGCCGCGCCCCCAGACGTGGCCGTCGCGGACCTCGGCCGACCACGGATCGACGCTCCACTCTTCGGGATCGGCGAGGACGGTGTCGGTGTGGGAGAGGAGGAGCAGCCGCGGGCCGCCCCTTCGGCCGGGGATGCGTGCAACCAGGTTCGCGCGCTCCGGGATCTTCGCGTACAGCTTGCAGCTGACGCCGTTGCCCTCCAGGTATTCCTGCAGCACCTCCGCCGCACGGGTCTCGTTGCCGGGCGGATTGACCGTGTCGGCCTGGATCAGCCGGCGCAGCAGCTCGACGACCTCGTCGCGGAGGCTCATCGACGCGTCCCCAGCACGACCACGTAGTCGCCCGGCACGCCTCGGTCGCCGAAACCCTCGATATAGCGGAGGAACTCCCGGTGGTACTCCTCGGCCTGGTCCCGCTCGAGCGACTCGACCAGCGCCTTGAACGGCCCGACCGAGCTGGTCAAGAGCTCCCAGAGCGCGTCGGGCGATTCGGCCGGAAAACGGTACTCCACGTCCTCGAGCTCGAGCTCGAAGGACTCTCCGAGGAGCTCGCGTACGTGGTCCTCGCGCGACCAGTCATCCGAGTCGCCGGCACCGGGCTCGGACGGCGGCCGGTACTTCTCCGACACCGGCGAGAAGCCCGTGTCCGGCTTCCAGGCCGTGAAGCCGAGCCGTCCGCCCGGGCGGCAGACACGGGCCGCCTCCCGCGCGACGGCGGCGTGATCGGGCGCGAAGATCATTCCCATCGAGGAGGAAAGAACGTCGAAGCCCGCCTCGAACGGGAGCCGTTCGACGTCGGCCACCTCGAAGCGGACCTCGAGGCCCTTGTCCGCGGCGGAGCGCCTCGCCGTCTCGATCGAGCCTGCGGCAAAGTCGACTCCCGTCACTTCGGCGCCGCCGCGGGCGGCGAGGAACGCGACCGCGCCGGTTCCGGTGGCGAGGTCGAGCCAGCGCTCGCCGCGCTGTGGATCGAGTCGATCCACCAGGTGCAGGTGGACGGCGCTCAGGAGGTAGGCCGCCTGCTCCCAGGGAGCGGAGCTCCAGGCCTCCGCCTGGCTCGCTTTCAACTCCTCGAAGCTCACTCTTCGCGCTTGGCGAGCTCGGTCAGCTCGTTGCGAGCGTCCCAGAGCTCGGGGTAGAGCTCGTGCTTGATCAGGCCGCTGAGCAGCTCGACGGGAGTTCCCTGCGTGCCGACGACCTCGTCGCCGATTACTCGCGCGACCACCTTGTAGTGGCGCATGCGCCAGATCGTGACCCGCTCGTCCCACTCCGTCAGCAGCTCCGCCAGCTGATACAGCTGCTCGAGCTCGCGGCCGCGCTGGTAGAGCTCGACGACGGAGACGCCGGCCTCCCGCCGGAGCTTGTGGAACGCCTGGCCGAGGCTCGGGGAAACGCGGCGGATGTTGCTGAACCCCGGGGAGTCGAAGCCGCTGCCGTGGCCGAGCACGGGACGGATGTACCGCGTGTACTCCCACGGCGACATCTGCTCGAGCATGTCGAGCAGCGAGTGGACGATCCGCATGCATTCGACCGAGCGGCGCAACAGGCGGATCGCGCCGTCCAGGTCCAGGTCCTGCTCCTCGTCGAGCAGCCGCGTCGCCTCCTCGACCTCCGTCCAGGCGAGCTTCAGCCACAGCTCCGAGGATTGGTGGACGGTCTGAAAGAGCAGCTCGTCGCGGTGGGCCCACTCCTCCGGCGTCTTCTGCAGCGAGAGCAGCTCGTCGGTGCGGAGGTAGCGCTCGTAGTCGCTTCCGCCCTCTCCGGAGAGGACCGGCTGCGAGTAGTCCTCGACCGCCATTACGCCGGTGGCTGGAAGAGAGAGATCGTGTAACCGTCCGGGTCGACGAAGTCGATCGCCGTCCCCCACTCGTCGCGCATCATCTCCTTCGTATCGACGCCTGCAGCTCGGAGCTGCTCGCCGGCTGCATCCGCGTCGGCGACCTCGAGGCTGACGCTGATCGTCCCCGACGAGAGCTCGCCGATTCCTTCGCGCGTCTCGTGGAGAGCGAAGCGCGTTCCCCCCAGGGTTGCCTCCTGCCAGTGTTCGTCGCCTTCGAGTGGGATGCCGAGAAGGTCGCGGTAGAAGGCGCGCGAGCGGTCCATGTCGCGCACGTACAGGTAGACGACGCTGACGCTCGAGACGAGCGGCTTGGCGGCTGTCGACATCGATCGGAGCATACTTTCTTCGATCATGAGCGACCTGTTCTCGGATGCCGCCCGCGAGCGCATGCCCGAGGTGGCGCCCCTCGCGCTGCGCCTCCGGCCGAGCTCGCTCGAGGAGTTCGTCGGCCAGCAGCACGTCCTGGGGCACCGCTCGGCGCTGCGGCTCGCGATCGAGGAGGACCGAGTCGGCTCGATGATCCTGTACGGGCCGCCCGGCAGCGGCAAGACGACGCTCGCACGGATCGTGGCCCAGCACACGGGAGCAGAGTTCGAGGAGCTGTCGGCGGTGTCGGCCTCCGTCGGCGACGTCCGCGGGGTGATGACGCGCGCCCGCGACCGGCTCGGCGGAAGCGGCGTCCGCACGATCCTGTTCCTCGACGAGATCCACCGCTTCAACAAGGCGCAGCAGGACGCGCTCCTGCCCGCGGTCGAGGAGGGGCTGGTGACGCTGATCGGCTCCACGACCGAGAACCCGTACTTCGAGGTCAACGCGGCGCTCCTGTCCCGCTGCCAGGTCTACGAGCTCGAGTCGCTGGCCGAGGAAGAGCTCCGCACGGTGGTGGAGCGAGGAGCGGTCGAGCTGGGCGCGGAGATCCCGGAGGAGCTCGTCGGGCTGATCGCGCAACGGGCCGGCGGCGACGCACGCACCGCGCTCAACATCCTCGAGCTGGCGGCACAAACGGCACAGGCCGAGGGCACCGGCCTCGAGGAGCGCCACGTCGAGGACGCCGCACGCAAACGACCCCTCGTCTACGACAAGACCGGCGATGCCCACTACGACACGATCTCCGCCTTCATCAAGTCGATGCGCGGCTCCGACGCCGACGCGTCGGTCTACTACCTGGCCGCGATGCTGGAGGCCGGCGAGGACGCTCGGTTCATCGCCCGGCGGATGATCGTGCTCGCCTCGGAGGACATCGGCAATGCGGACCCGCAGGCGCTCGTGGTCGCGGTCGCCGCAGCGCAGGCTGTCGAGCACGTCGGACTGCCGGAGGCTCGCCTCAACCTCGCGCAGGCGGCCATCTACCTCGCGCGGGCGCCGAAGTCGAACGCGAGCTACAAGGCGCTCTCCGCCGCGACGCGCGACGTCCGCGAGCACGGGAACCTGCGGCCGCCCAAGATGCTGCAGAGCCCGGGCCATCCGCTCGCGTCCAAGCGGCTCGGGAAAGGGAAGGGCTACATCTACCCCCACGACGATCCGGCCGGGTTCGACGTCGACTACCTGCCGGAGGAGCTGCGCGGGAAGCGCTACTACGAGCCGAGCGACTCTGGCGAGGAAGCGAGCTAGGGCGGACGTGCGCAGAATGCTCTTCATCGCTGTTGTTGCGGCGCTGGCGATAGCTGCACCGGCACTGGCTGCCATCTCAATCCGCGTCACTACCACGGTCGTCCACGTGGGCGGAAAGCTCCGCGGCCGGAGCAACGGCGAACGGTTCCGGGTCTACCTCATCGAGGCGAAGCTCGCTCCATGTCACAATGGCTGCGCGGCGAGAGCGAAGCACCCTCCCGGAAGCCCGTTCGTCTTTGTCGGGCGGATTCCTGGCCGCTATGGGCGCTATACGTTCCACCGCTTCGCTTTCCGCGTTCCTGCGGTTCGGCCCGGTCAATACAGCGTTTTCGTCTACTGCCCCCCGTGCGGCAGCCTCATCGATAGCGGTGAGGCGATCCGCGTTCTGCGCTAGTCGGAACCGCGGCGGATCCGCTTCGCCACCCGAGCCGAGCGAGGAGTTGGAGACCTAATCCCCAACCGACCCTCGTCTGCCCTTCCCGCGCGGACTCCAGCGCCACCGATGAGGGACTGACCCTCGGACATGTCCCGAAGGGAGATGGCTTCTGGATCAAAGGACCGGCGGACGCGTGACAATTGTGTACCGGGGGGACCCGAAAGCATCGTTGGGGTAGATTGACCTCGTTGAAGGACTCGCGCGGCTCGCATGGGGAGCCGTCGAGAGAGAGGTTGCCTCTGGGCCGCCTCAGTCGGAGCCGCGCCGGATCCGCTTCGCGGCCATCTCTCCGATCGGCGGTCCCAGCGCCTCGTAGGCCGCAGCCGCCTTCTCGTGGTCGTACTCGACTCGGCGGAACTCGAAGTCGCCGCCGTCCTGCCGAAGCGCATAAGCTGCACGAACGTCGCCGTCGAGCGGCATCCCGACGCTCCCGGGGTTGATCAGCTCGGTTCCGTTCGGCCCGGGCCGACGGAACTGGATGTGGCTGTGACCGAAGACGACGGTGCGGTTGTGAATCCCGGCGAGCCGTTCGACGTCCTCGGCCGCAGGCTCCTTGGCGAAGCTGTCGTCGTCCCTGGCCGGACAGCCGTGGACGTAAAGGACGCCGTCCAGCTCGGCCGTGGACTGGAGCGAGTAGAGCCACCCCTCGTCGGCGCCGAGACCCGATTCGACGCCCGCGATCTCTTGCGCCACGTCTGGGCGGTCCCAGGGCGGCTCGCGCAGCCAGCGCTCGCCGTTCCCGCGGATCCAGGTCGCCTTCGGCAGCGCGCGCAGGCGCTCGATCGTCTCCGTGGGCCACGGTGACCACGAGGCGTAGTCGCCCCCCAGCAGCCAGCGATCCGCCCCCGCGTTCCCAGCCTCCTCGATCACCCGCTCGAGCGCGGGCACATTGCCGTGGATGTCGTAGAGGATCGCGAGCACCAGAGGGCCGATAGGCTGGCAAAGATGAAGATCGTCTGCCTCGTCAAGCAGGTGCCCGAGCCGACCGCGATCGAGTTCGACGAGGAGACGAAGACGCTGAAGCGGGAGGGTGTCCCGGTCGTCCTCAACCCGTTCGACCGCGCCGCGGTCGCCGAGGCGGTCCGGCTCCGCGAGACCGCAGGCGGCGAGGTCGTCGTGATGACGATGGGGCCGCCGCAGGCGGCTGACGCTCTCCGCGAGACGCTTGGGATGGGAGCCGACCGGGCCATTCACCTCTCCGACCGCGTCTTCGCGGTCGCCGACACGCTCGGCACCTCCCGCACGCTGGGGCTCGCTCTCCGGAAGGAGGGAGCCGACCTCGTGCTCTGCGGCCGCAAGACGGTGGACTCCGAGACCTGGCAGGTGCCGCCCGAGGTGGCCGCATTCCTCGGTTTCCCTCATGTCACGAGCGTGACCGAGATCTCGCCGTCCGCCGGGGGGCTCCACGTCGTGCGCGAGACCGACACCGGAGAGGCCGTCTACGAGCTCGAGCCGCCCGCGGTCCTCTCGCTCGCGCGCGCCCTGCCGGAGCCGACGGCCGCCGCGACGGACGGGCCGATCGACGTCTGGACGGCGACCGACCTCGTCGGCGACCCGCGCCCGGACGACAAGCGCTTCGGCCAGACCGGCTCCCCGACACGGGTGCTCGCCGTCCGCGACGTCACTCCCGAACGGGCCGGAAAGGAAGTCGCGACGGCGGAGGATGCGGCAACGGAGATCCGGAGGCTGCTGGACGAGCGGCCCGCGCCGGCCGCGTCCTGGGAGAAGCCCGGCCACATCGCCGAGCAGCCTGCCGCCTTCTACGACTGCTGGACGCTCGTCGAGCTCGCCGACGGCCTACCTACGAGGCATTCGCTCGAGCTGCTCGCCCGCGGACGCGAGCTGGCGGGGAAGCTCGGCGGACAGAACGTCGCGCTCGTCGCCGGGCACGGCGTGCAGAAGGCCGTCAAGGAGGTCATTCGCTACGGAGCCGAGGTCGTGTTC
>DASWEE010000030.1:0-2651 GCA_036394915.1 Gaiellaceae bacterium
CCTGCGCCGAGTGAGGAGAATGCGGCCGCGAAGAAGGCGAGCGCGAAGCACGCCTCCAATCGTGGGTGCGGAAGCAGGGCGTTCACGACGAGTCCGGCTACCGCCACGACCGTGCCTGCCTCGGTGACGATGAGAAGTCGGCGGCGATCGAGTGCGTCCGCTGCGGCCCCCCCGATGAAGGTCAGTGTCAAGAGCGGGACGAGCTCGACGAGCGCGATCGCGCCGACGGCGAACGTCGACCCGGTCAGCCGATAGACCTGGTACGGGAGCGCGACGTAGGTGACCTCGCCGAGGACGTACGAGAGCGACTGGCCGAGCCACAGCCGCCGGTACGCAGGCGAAACGCGGAGCGGCCGGGTATCGATCGCGAGCTGACGGAGACGGAGCGGCCGGCCGAGCCGGCCGCTCCTCCATTCAAGGGGGAACCTACGGTTCCCCCTTGAGACCCCCTCCCTTTGCTTAGGCCGGCGGATAGGTATGAGGTGACCTACCGCTCCTGCGCCAGCAACCGGCGGCCTGACCTCGCTTGGCGCACTTAGAAGAGCTGTTGCCCCTCGCCGGAACCGGTTGTCTGCTCGAGCACGCGGCGGGCGCGGCGGCTCAGGTCGCCGAGGTCGACGCGGCCGGATTGCGCCTGCTCGACAAGGCGGCCGGCGAGGTCGATCGCGTCGTCAAGGACCTTCGTCGCCGTCGCCGAATCGACTCCCATCTCGAGCAGGATCGTGCGCTCGGTCCGCGACGCGATCACGGGTTCCGCGACGCCTTCGATCCATACGCGGGTGCGCTGCCCGCTTCCGCGCTCTCCGGCAGGAAGTGGCTCGAGCGCGTAGATCTTGTCCGCGCGCGCGTACTTGCCGAACCCGAGGAAGACCATCTTCGGCTGCCCGTCCGCCACGGCTCGATTATGGCTGCTTCACTGTGGCCGTGCGGAGCGCCCTTCTCGCCTTCGCCGGCCTCTGTGCGGCGCTCGCAATCGTCGTCTACGTGATCGCGTTCGACACCGGCCGCGGGCTCGGCTGGGACGCGCACGTGCTCCAGGCCGCGACCGCGGAACGGGCCATCCCTTCCGTCCAGAACGCCAGCTCCGGGCTGATCGACACGATCGACGTCGGCTCGCTCGTCCTGCTCGGCGGCGGGATCGTCGGCGTGGCGCTGCTGCTCGGAAGGAGGCGTGCCGCGCTCGCGGCCGCGCTCCTGATCGCGGGGGCGAACGCGACCACCCAGGCGCTCAAGCCCGGGCTCGGCGCACTGCACCCCTTCGGCGATGCGCGGGCACAGATCCACTCGAGCTTCCCGAGCGGCCACGCAACGGTGGCGATGTCGATCGCGCTCGCCGCCGTGCTCGTCGCGCCCACGGGCTGGAAGCTGCTCGCGGCGCTCGGCGGGGCTGCGTACGCGGCCGCCGTGGGCATCTCGCTCCTCGTTCAGGCGAGCCACTATCCGAGCGACGTCGCCGGCGCCTTCCTCCTGACCGGCGCCTGGGCTGCGATCGCCGCCCTGCTCACGGATCGCCCCGAGGAAACGAGGACGGGCTCGGTCCGGGCGGGCCTGGCGGCGGCGGGCCTTGCCGTCGCGGCGTTCGTCGTCCTGGTCATGGTTGCCGTCCACCGCCATCCCGGCATCGTCTTCCGCCTTCACGCCGAGACGAAGCTGGTCTTCGCGCTCGCCGTGCTCTCGGGGCTCGCGCTCGCGATCTGCGCGGGCCTCGCGCTCCTGCTTCAGGCGAGCGCGCTACGGAGCGCTTCGACTACGCGTTCTTGGTCATCCGGCTCGATCGCGGAGTAGAACGGGAGCGCGAGCGTGTGCCGGCTCGTCTCCTCCGCCACCGGGAACATCCATTCGTGGAAGCCGAACTGCTCGCGCATGTACCTCTGCAGGTGGATGCACGGAAGGTAGGGACGCGTCTGGATCCCTTGATCCTCGAGGTAGGCGATCACGCGGTCGCGGCGGATCCCGGAGGCGATCTTGACGACGTAGACGAACCAGGAGCGGCGATGGTCGGCGTCGTCCGGGAGCAGTGTCGAGACCTTGTCGACGTCCGCGAGCAGCGCGTGGTAGCGGGCGGCCGCCGCCGAGCGCATCGAGAGGAGGTGGTCGAGCTTCTCGAGCTGGGCGATCCCGATCGCCGCGTGGACGTCGCTGAGGCGGTAGTTGAACCCGAAGCGGGAGTGGTCGAGCCAGCCGTCGACGTCGGCCCGCCCCTGGTTGCGGAGGCTGACGAGCAGCTCGAGGTGCTCGGCCGAGCCGGTCGTGACGATGCCGCCCTCTCCGGTCGTCATCTGCTTGTTCGGATAGAAGGCGAACACGGCCATGTGCCCGCCCGAGCCCAGCGGCCGCCCCTTGTACTCGGCCCCGAGCGCCTGGCAGGAGTCCTGGATCAACGCGAGGCCGTGACGGTCGCAGATGGCCTCGATCTGGTCGATCTCACACGGGTAGCCGAAGATGTCCACGGCGACGACGGCCCGCGTCTTGCCGGTGATCGCCGCCTCGACGTTGGCCGGGTCGAGGTTCAGCGTCTGCGGATCGATGTCGGCGAAGACCGGTTTCGCCCCCTCGTAGATGAAGCAGTTGGCGGAGGCGACGAAGGAGAACGGCGACGTGATCACCTCGTCCCCGGGGCCGATGCCGGCGATTCGCACCGCCAGGTGGAG
>DASWEE010000031.1:0-15169 GCA_036394915.1 Gaiellaceae bacterium
CTGCCTCGACCCCGGGATCGGCTTCGGCAAGACGGTGGAGCAGAACTTCGAGCTGATCCGGCGGCTGGACGAGCTGGTCGCGCTCGGCCGGCCGGTGCTGATCGGCTTCTCGCGCAAGAGCTCGCTCGGACGGATCCTGGGCGACCCGGACGCGCGGACCGGGCCGCTGTCCGCAAGCATCGCGGTCGCCGTAGCCGCCTACGAGCGCGGGGCGACGATCATCCGTGCCCACGACGTCCGCGAGCACGTGGAGGCGCTCCTGGCGGCGCGGGCGGTCGTTGGATGATCGAGGTCGAGCTGAAAGGGTTGGAGATCTTCGGCCACCACGGCGTCGAGGAGCACGAGCGCCGCGAGGGGCAGACGTTCCTGTTCGACATCTCGTTCTTCGTCGCGGACGAGGTCGAAGACCGGATCGAGGACGCGGTCGACTACCGGGAGGTGGCCGCGACGGTCCGCGAGCTCTCGGAGGGGCACACGTTCAACCTGCTCGAGGCGCTGGCGGCTGCTGCGGCGGAGGCGATCCTCGAGCGGTACCCGGTCGAAGCCGTCCGGGTGCGCGTGCGTAAGCCGAAGATGGGCCTGCCGGTCGAGCACACGGCCGCGACCGCCTGGCGCGGCCGCTGATGCCGCGCGCATACGTCGGGCTGGGCGCGAATCTCGGCGATCGCGAGGCCTCGCTGCGAAGCGCGCTCGAGCTGCTCGCTGCCGAGCCCGGGATCGAGCTGGTCGCCTCGTCCTCGATTCGCGAGACCGACCCGGTCGGCTACGAGGAGCAGCCCCGATTCCTGAACGCGGCCGCCTGCGTCCACACCGCGCTCTCGCCGCGGGAGCTGCTCGACGTGCTGCTCGGGATCGAGCGCCGGCTGGGGCGCACGCGCACCGGCCAGCGCTACGGGCCGAGGACGATCGACCTCGACCTCCTGCTCTACGCCGAGGAGACCGTGGACGAGCCGGGCCTCCACGTTCCTCATCCTCGCCTGGCCGAGCGGCGGTTTGCGCTCGAGCCGCTTGCGGAGCTGGATCCGGCCCTGGTCGTGCCCGGCGCCGGCCCAGTGTCGGCCTTGCTGGCAGGGCTAGAATGAAGGCGGATGTCCCACTTGGACGAGCTTGACGAGTACGAGGCTGAGCTCGAGCTAGGGCTCAAGAAGGAATACACGGCGGTCTTCGCCCTCTTTCGCTACTGCGTGCTCACGCAGGACGCCACATACCTCTGCAACAAGCTCGATCTGGACTACGCGCCGCAGGCCAGCTATCCGTTCTTCCACCTGAAGATGGAGGACGTCTGGGTCTGGGACAAGAACCGCCCGACCCGGATCATCCCGCGCGCCGAGGTCTACACCTCGAGCGACGTCACCGTCGAGGAGCTGCGCGGAGCCGGCGACGAGCCGCAGCTGACGGCCGAGGCCCTGGCCGAGAAGATCGGCGAGTCGCTGTCCTCGGACGACGAGCTCTAGGCCGCCCGCCGGCTCTCGGCGTACCAAGCCTCGAATCTGCCTGCGGGCGAGTCGAGATACGCGGCCAGCTGGGTCTCGAAGTGGGCGATCTCGCCCCTGAGCTGGAACATCTGGTAGTCGAGGCGGCGCTTGCTGTCGCACGTATGCACGTCCCTCTCTTCCCCTGCCAGGGACGCCCCGCAATTGGGGCACGGCATGTACTGCGAGTGAGCGAAGAACGCAAACATCGGGATTTCCTCGCCCTTAAGGTGCCGTCGGCGCCGGACGCTAGACATCCGGACGACGCGAATCCGCGCTCTGGAGGCGGGATCAGGCGCGCGTCGGCTCTGGAACGGCGCCGAGCTGGACGAGCATCCCGAGCGCATCCCAGTTCGACCAGCTCTCGACGACCTTGCCCGCCGAGATGCGGGAGATCGTGATGCCGTGGACCGTGACCTCGCGGCCGGTCGGGTCGATTCCCATCAGCTCGCCGCGTTGCGTCCCCTGGGCCGTCCAGCGGGTCACCACCCGGTCGCCTTCGGCGAGCTGGGCGTCGACCATGACCCGTACGTCGGGATAGGCGGAACGGTATCTCTCGACGAATTCCCTGAAGCCGTCGGGGCCGAGGATCGGCTCGCGCGCCGGCGGGTTGTGACCGACGAACTCGGGCGCGATCAGCTCGTCGATCGTCCCGAGGTTCCCCGCCCACGGCTCCTCGAGCACGCGGCCCGCGATCTCCTTCGGAGTCAACGGCCAGGAGTCTCCGCCCGGCCGCTGCTTCCGCCTCCTGACGAGTAGATACCCCGCGACGGCGGCCAGAAGGAGCGCCAGACGGCGCTTCTTCGACTTTCTGCGCATGGCGGCCGACTCTACTCCTGCGTCCTCCTCGATACAAGTACGCTCGGGCCGTGGCGCTGCTCACGGTGGACGTCGGGAACACGCAGACGGTGCTCGGCCTGTTCGAGGGCCGAATGCTCACCGAGAACTGGCGGCTCGCGACCGATCCCGCGCGGACCGGGGACGAGCTCGGCGTCCTCTGGCGCAGCCTGCTCGACGTCGACTCGCTCGACGGCGTCTGCCTGGGCTCGAGCGTCCCCCAGCTCGTCCACGCGTACGAGGAGCTCGTCGGCAAGATCGGCGCGGCGCCCCTGCTCGTGGTGGGACCGGGCGTCCGGACCGGCATGAAGATCGGCTACGACGATCCCCGGGAGGTGGCGCCCGACCGGATTGCCAACGCGGTCTCCGCCAAGGAGCGCTACGGGGCACCCAGCATCGTCGTCGACTTCGGCACCTCCACGAACTTCGACATCGTTTCCGCCGAGGGCGAGTTCGTCGGAGGCGTGCTCGCGCCGGGAATCGAGACGTCGATGGACGCGCTCTTCGCCCGCGCGGCGCGCCTGTTCAAGGTCGACTTCGTCGAGCCGGCGACGGTGATCGGCAAGACCACCGCCTCGGCGCTGCAGTCGGGGCTCGTCTACGGCTTCGCCGGGCAGGTGGACGCGATCGTCGAGCGGATCCGGGGTGAGTTGGGCGCCGAGGCGCCCGCGATTGCGACCGGCGGCCTGGCCGAGCTGATCGTCCCGCACGCGCGCACGATCGAGAAGGTGGATCCCTTCCTCACGCTCGAGGGGCTCCGGCTCATCTGGGAGCTGAACTCCTAGAGGTCTGATGTGAATTCCGGTCCCAAAGCGGACCTGTAGCGCCCGGAAAGGCGCACACCTGCCAGATGCGCTTGGCTAGAGCTTCGCTCCTCGGACTCGTACTCGTCTCTCCCGCACTGGGGGCCAGCAGTGGGCGGATCATCTCGGCCCACGGCGTGGCGGTCGTCGTGCCGCCCGGATGGCAGCGGGTTCAAGCTGCGAGTGCCGGACCAATCACGGATCCGCGCACACTCCTTGTCGTCGGGACGCCAAGGGTGCGGCCGCGCACATCAGAGTGTCAAATCGCCGCGTACCGAGTTCCTCCCGCGGGGGCGGTCATCGTGGTCGTCGGTTGGAAGACGGCCACATCGGGCGGTGGAAGGTTGGGGCCAGGCCGCGCGCGGCTGAAGAAGTTGCGAACGGTGAGGCGACCGAGCTTTGAGTGCTTCACGGGTCGAGGTGCGGCCGCGCAGGTGGTGCTGGGCGGCAACGCCTATCAGGTGAACGTGATGGTCGGCGATCGGGCCTCCAAGCGCGGCGTCGCCCAGGCGCTAGCCGTCGGGCGCTCGTTCAAACTCGCGCGCTGAAGCGCGCAGGAGCGGCAGCGATCGAGTTTCACATCAAGCTCTAGTAGGAGGAGACGTCTACCGGCGGAGCCACGCCTTCAGACGTGCGGTGAGGGAAGGCCCGCTGGGCTGCTGCGCGAGCCGCGCCTCGCGCTTGGCCTGCTGGCGCACCCAGGCGCGGTGCCGCATCGACCGCGTGGCGTACTTCGGCTTCCAGTAGACAGGGCTCATCCGCCGCCGTAGATGGAGATGGGCAAATCGAGCTCGATCTCCTCGCCCGTCGGCGTGTCCGCCTCGAGCCGCTCCAGCACCTCGGCGGCCCCAGGCGCCGCGATCAGCAGCCGCTGCTCGACATCCGCGATCGTCGGCAGCTGCGTCAGCTCGGCCTTGAACTGGCGTGGGAAGCGACCTCGGCCCAGGTACCAGCCGTAGAACTTCTTCAGGAAGCTCGTCGCCCGCTGCTCGCCGAGCTCGCGCGCCGTTTCGCGGATGAACAGCAGCAGCTCGGCGACGACCTCCTCGCGCGGAGGCTCGGACGGCTCCCCCTCGACCATCTCCTGGAGCGCCCACGGATTCCCCTGGGCGGCCCGGCCGACCATGACCGCGGCCGCTCCGGTCGTGGCGAGCACGGCCCGGGCACGGGCGCACGACGTGATGTCGCCCGACGCCACCACCGGCACGTCGACTCGCTCGACGAGCTCGGCCGTGAGCGCGTGGTCGGCCTCGCCCGTGTACATCTGGCGCGCCGAGCGTGGATGCAGCGTCAGGGACGCCGCGCCTGCCTCGACCAGCCGGGGGCCGACGTCCAGGCACACGCGCGAGCCGTCCTCCAGCCCCCGCCGCATCTTCACGGTCACCGGTACCGACACCGCGCCCGCGACCGCCGAGACGATCCCGCAAGCACGCTCGGGATCCTCGAGCAGCGTCGCACCGGCGCCGGTCTTGGTCACCTTCCGGACGGGGCAGCCGAAGTTGATGTCGACGAGATCCGCGCCGGCGGCCTCGACCATCCGGGCCGCCTCGGCCATCGTGCCCGGGTCGGAGCCGAAGATTTGAACGGCCAGCGGATGCTCGTCCGAGGCGATGCGCAGATAGCCGAGCGTGCGCTCGTTTCCGTGGTGGAGGCCGGCGCAGCTCACCATCTCCGAGCAGACGAGCCCGGCCCCGTAACGGCGCCCCTGGCGTCTGAATGCCTGGACGCTCACACCCGCCATCGGCGCTAGCACGAGGCGTGTCGGAACCTCGACGGGCCCGATGTGCCATGGAAAGCGGAGATCTACCTGCACAAGCGCCGAATCGTAGCCGTGCGCTCTTGACGGAGGAACGGCGCGACAGCTAAAATCACCGCCTTGCGACGGCGCCTTTTGCGCCGCGCTTTTTCTATCAAGGGGTCGGAGGGCCCGCCGCCGTGAAAGAGATCGTCCTTACTCCCGAGGGCTACGAGAAGCTCAAGCACGAGATCGAATACCTCTCGACCGACAAGCGCCGCGAGGTCGCGGACCGGATCCGCGTCGCCCGCGAGTTCGGCGATATCGCCGAGAACGCGGAGTACGACGACGCCAAGAACGAGCAGGCCCTGCTCGAGCATCGGATCGCGACCCTGGAGGATCGGCTCCGGGCAGCGCGCGTGATCTCGAAGCGCGAGGTGACGACCGACGTCGTCTCGGTCGGCTCGCGCGTCCGCCTGCGCGACGTCAACGCGAAGAAGACGTTCGAGTACCACATCGTCGGCTCGGCGGAGGCGAACCCGGCGGAGAACAAGCTCTCCAACGAGTCCCCGGTCGGGAAGGCGATCATCGGCCGCAAGAAGGGCGAAACGGTCGAGGTCTCGGCACCCCGGGGCGCGATGAAGTTCAAGATCCTCGACATCAAGGCTGCCTAACACGCCTCTGGCCGGCGGGCTCTCCCGGCCGGCGGAGCCGGCCTCCGAGCCCGCCTGACGCCGCTGGCGGCACGGTGCTCTCCGGGTCCGTATTGAAATACTGTCCCCTCCGGCACCGCACCGCCAGCGGCGCCCCAGAGACGCGTTAGGAGCGGGTCACTCCGGCGTTACCCCTCGAGCAGCTTCCTCAGCGTCACGAGTCTGTAGCCCTGCGCCCGTAGTTTCGGGATCAGATACTTGACGGCCGGTGCGGTCGCGGGCGTGCGCGCCGGGCCGACCAGGTGCATGACGACGATCGAGCCGGGCTTGACCTGGCGCAAGACCTCCGACTCGACCCGCGCGGGGTCCGTGAGGAACGAGTCGCCCGAGATCACGTCCCACTGGACCGGCTGCTCGCCGAGCGAGGCGACGAGCCGGACGTCGGCCTGGGTGAGGCAGCCGCCCGGGAAGCGGAAGTAGCGCGGCGTCACGCCGGCGATCCGCTTGATGATCATCGCCGTCTGCAGCACTTCCGCCTTCTTCCGCGCGCGCGACCGGACCGCCGGGAGCCCGTAGCAGGTGCCCGCCCAGGCCGCGTGGTCCCAGGAATGGTTCTCGAGCTCGAAGAGCGGGTCGCGCGCGAACGAGCGGACGGCGTCCGGATAGGTCTTCGTCCAGAGGCCGGTGAGGAAGATCGTCGCCGGCGTGTGCATCCTTCGGAGCGTCCGGATCACGGCCCGGTCGTACCAGCTCCGCACCTTCCCGGAGTGGAGGTCGGCGATCATCGCCTGCGTCATGTCGGCGTCGAATGTGAGCGCGACCCAGCGCTTCGTCCGCGGGCCGTGGTTGACCAGCACCGGTCGTGCCCCCTGCAGCGCACGGCCACGACTGCTCGCGGGGCCCGGTGTGGCTACGAGCAGCGCGAACGCGAGGGCGGCGGCTAGGACTGCGAGCGGTCTTATGACGACGACAGCGTAAGCCTGAAGCTCCCTCCGAGGCCGTCGCAGACGGAGTGCAGGATCAGTCCGACCGCGATGCTCTTACGCGTCACGACCTTGCCCCTGAGCCTGAAGACCAGGACGCTGCCGACCCTTTTGGACGCATCGAAGCGGCCCTTGACGGATGTGGAACGGCTTAAGCTTGCCGGAAAGCGTGTTGGCGCAGTAGAGCCCGGCGGTCGCGGTCTTCCCGGTCTTGGCGACGTGCAGCTCGATCCGCTTCTCGAGTCCTCGCCCCGTGAGCTTGCCGATGTAGAGCCCGTTCTTGGTCGGCGCGGCGGCGAGCGCGCTGCCGACGAGCACCAGTGTGGCAGCGGTCGCAAGCATGATGTGCCTGACTTTCATTTCGACCCCCTGTCGACGGGCCGGAGGCTATCGCGGATTCCATCATTTGCCTAGCCGCCTCACTAGACTCGCCCCGTGCTGCCGAAGCGGTTCCCCGACCGGGACGAGATTGCCGCGGTCCACGCGGAGGCCGGACGGCTCGCACCGGGCGAGGAGTCGCAGGAGAAGCGCCGCCTCGCCGGACGGGTGATGGCGCGCCGCGAGCACGGGAAGCTGACCTTCCTCGACCTCGTCGACCGCTCGGGGCGGATCCAACTCTTCTGCCAGGCCGGCCGGGTCGAGTTCCCGCACCTCGATCTCGGGGACATCGTCGGCGTCACCGGCTCGCCGATGCAGACCAGGCGGGGCGAGGCGTCCCTGGCCGTCGACTCGATCGAGCTGCTGGCGAAGATCCGCCGGCCGCTGCCCGACACCTTCCACGGGCTGACGGACACGGAGGCTCGCTACCGGCGCCGCTACCTCGACCTGCTGATGAACGAGGAGTCGCGGCAGGACACGCTGTTGCGCGCGCGGATCGTGCAGGAGGCGCGCGCCTACCTCGACGGCGAAGGGTTCGTGGAGGTCGAGACGCCGATCCTGCAGCCCCGCTACGGCGGCGCGTTCGCGGAGCCGTTCGTCACGCACTCGAACCTGCTCGACCGCGACGTCTACCTCCGGATCGCGGACGAGCTGTACCTGAAGCGGCTGATCGTCGGGGGGCTGGAGAAGGTCTACGAGCTCTCCAAGGACTTCCGCAACGAAGGCGTCTCCTACAAGCACTCGCCCGAGTTCACACAGCTCGAGTGGTACGAGGCCTACGCCGACTACCGGGACACGATGGAGCGGCTCGAGACGCTTGTCGAGCGGGCGGCGCTGGCGACGATGGGCGGGACGAAGGTGACCTTCCGCGGCCACGAGGTCAATCTCGCGCGTCCGTGGCAGCGGGTCAAGTTCGTCGAGGCCCTCGAGGCGCACGGCGCCTGGTCGCGCGACCCGGATGAGCTGCGCGCGAAGCTGAACGAGGCGGGTGTCGACACCGGGCACGACCAGACCTGGGCGCAGCTGGTCGACCACGCGTACTCGCATTTCGTCGAGCCGGAGCTGATCCAGCCGACGATCGTCCAGGACTGGCCGATCGAGATGTCCCCGTTCGCGCGGGCGACGGACGACGATCCGGCGATCGTCGAGCGCTTCGAGACGGTCGTGAGCGGGATGGAGTTCGCCAACGCGTTCAGCGAGCTCAACGACAGCGAGGAGCAGGCCGAGCGCTTCGCCATGCAGGAGGCCGAGCGAGCCGCCGGAGATGTCACCGCGGAGGCCGAGGACCCGGACTATCTCGAGGCGCTCTCGTACGGCATGCCGCCGACGGGCGGTCTCGGAGTGGGGATCGACAGGCTCGCGATGGTGCTGGCGGGGAAGGACACCATTCGCGACGTGATCCTGTTCCCGATGCTGCGCGAGAAGGAGTAGGCGTGTTCGAACGGTTTACGGAGCGGGCGCGGCAGGTGGTCGTTCTCGCGCAGGACGAGGCCCGCGCGCTCGGTCACAACTACATCGGGACCGAGCACCTGTTGCTCGGGCTCATTCGCGAGCAAAAGGGCATCGCAGCGCGTGTCCTCGACTCAATTGGTCTCACAATCGACGACGGTCGCGCGGACGTCTTACGGATCGTCGGAAAGGGCGACGAAGTCACGAGCGGCAACATTCCGTTCACGCCGCGCGCGAAGAAGGTGCTCGAGCTTTCGCTCCGGGAAGGGCTCTCGCTCGGGCACAACTACATCGGCACCGAGCACATCCTGCTGGGGCTTGCGCGGGAAGGTGAAGGCGTTGCCAGTCACATCCTGCTCGATCACGGTGCCGGCTCCGAGGACGTGCAGAACGAGGTTCTCCGCCTTCTCGGCGGTTCCCCTCCAGCAGAGAAATGGGTGGGCTATGGGCCGCGCATGCATCCTCACCGCGGACGGACGATCCTCGTGGGGTCGAGCATGCTTCTTCTCGGCGGCGCGTTTCTGCTCGGCGCGCTCGTCCTTGGTCTCGGGCTCCTGCTCGGCTGGCTGATCTGGGGTTGATCCGCCTCTCGACGGGAGCCGAGCTGCGCGTGACCGGTCCGTCCCGGGAGCGCGCCGTCGTCTGCGTCAACGGCGGCACCCGCGCCGACGTCCCGGGCACCTGGAGCGCCTCGCTCGAGTGGCTCGTGCGCCGCCTGGCGCCACGCTCCCCCGAGCTCGCCTTCGCAGAGGTCAAGTTCCGGATCAAGTCGTGGAACCGCCTCGACATGTGCACGGAGGACGCGCTCGCGGCGATCGACGCCGTCGGCGCGCCGGCGACGCTCCTGATCGGCTTCTCGATGGGCGGAGCGGTGGCGATCAAGGCCGCCCGCCATCCCTCGGTCTCGAAGGTCGTCGGCCTTGCGCCCTGGATCCCCGACCGGCTCGACCTCTCTCCGCTCGACGGCCGTACGCTCGCGGTCTTCCACGGCGCGCTCGACCGCTACTTCCCGGGCATCCCAGGAGTGAGCCCGGGCAGCTCGCGCCGAGGCTTCGAGCGCGCCCGCGCGTCCGGCGTCGACGCCACCTACACGCTCATCTCCGGCGCCGTCCACGGGATCGCCGTGCGCGCGCCCTGGGGAGCGACGGTCGCTCTACCGAGGGCGCGACGGTGGGCCGAGCACGTCGCGGACGAGCTTCAGGACTGGGCCTGAAGCCGGCGTCGCTTCATCTGCGTGGGCGTCGGCGCCTTCACGTCCCAGACGAGCCGGAGCTTCTCGAGCCCTCTGATCACCCACCACGAAAGGTCGATCTGGAACCGGTGTAGCCCGTGCCGCGCCGATGCCGGGAACGCATGGTGGTTGTTGTGCCAGCCCTCGCCGAAGACGAGCGCGGCGACGAGCCAGTTGTTCCGCGCCTCGTCGCGGGTGTTGTAGTGCCGGCGCCCGAACATGTGGCAGATCGAGTTCACGCTGAAGGTCGCGTGCTGGTAGAGGAAGACGCGCAGCAGCCCTCCCCAGACGAGGCCCTCGAGCCCCCACTGCCAGGTTCCGCCGACGGCGTAGCCGATCGCGAACGGCAGGCCGAACGTCAGCACAACCCACAGCATGTACAGGCGGTCGATCGTCCGCACCAGCCGGTCTTCGTACAGATCCTTCCCGTAGTCGCGGCCACGCTCCATCCCCTTGAGCGTGAACAGCCAGCCGACGTGCGCGTGGACGAAGCCGCGCAGCGGCGCCAGGACTCCCTCGCCGTGGCCGACATGCGGTGAGTGCGGGTCGCCCTCCTTGTCCGAGAGGGCGTGATGCTTGCGGTGGTCGGTCACCCACTGCGTGAGCGGCCCCTGCATCGTCATGCAGCCGAGGATCGCGAGGACGATCTTGACCGGCGTCCGCGCCTCGAAGCTCTTGTGCGTGAAGTAGCGGTGGAACCCGATCGTCGTCCCGAAGGCGCAGACGACGTAGAACCCGATCAGCAGTGCGAGATCGACGTTGTGGAAGGCGACTCCCCAGAGGACGCCCATGGCGGAGAAGAGCCCGAGCGGCGGTACGACGACGGCGATCACGGTCACGATCTGGCTCGCCAGGCTCGTCCGTGTCCGAACCGTTGCGATCTGTGGAGCTGTGATTGCCTCGTCCACGCCTCCTACGGTAGCGGTCTTCAGGACGCGCTCGCTGCGTAACGTATTGCCGGTAATGGGGCCTGCATGATCCTCTATCGCCTCCTCCACGCGGTTGGATTCCGCGAGCTGTTGCGGCGGGTCTACCGGATCCAGGTCGAGGGCGGCGACCGGATCCCCGAGAGGGGGCCGTGCATCCTCGTCTCGAATCACGAGTCGATTGCCGATCCGTTCTTCCTCGGTGTCGCGACGCCGAGGCCGATCCACTACATGTCCAAGATCGAGCTTTGGAACAACCCGATCGTCGGAAAGCTGATGGATTGGTTCGGGACGTTTCCGATCGAGCGTGGGGGCGGCGACTCGGGGGCGCTGCGCCACGGCATCCGGCTGCTCGAGGAGGGAGGGGTGCTAGGGGTCTTTCCCCAGGGAACCTCCAAGGCCCGACGGAACCGACCCTTCATGCGCGGAGCGGCCCGGCTCGCCTTCGCCACGGGCGCTCCGATCGTGCCGGTCTGCCTCGTCAACACCGAGAAGGCCTTGCGCCCCTCGAAGCCGAGGATCGGGTTCCCGGAGATCCGGATCCTGGTTGGCGAGCCGATCGAGGTCGAACGGCAGCGGCCGACCGTCGCCTCGGCCAAGGAGCTGACCAGGGGGCTCGAGGAAACGATCGAAGAGCTTCGCCGGCCGTTCGGGCCGCCGGCTCACGCCTGGCTCGACTGATGGGAACCCGACGTCAGGCGCGCGTGAGAGCGGCGCGCTGATACGCGGCGACGTCCGCGATGATCGCATCGAGGTCGAACGTGGGCGCCCAGCCGATCGCAGCGCCGATCTTCTCGATCGAAGGCGCACGGTGGAACATCTCCTCCTCGATCCCGCGCGGATAGACCTGCTCGTAGGGCACGAACGAGATCTCCGAGGAGCTCTCGGTCGCCTGCTTCACGCGCTCGGCCAGCTGCGCGATCGTGATCCGGTCGGTCGAGCCCACGTTGAAGATCTCGCCGGCGGTCGACGGCTCGTCCACGAGGCCCCTGAGCCCGCGGACGACGTCGGAGACGTGACAGAAGCAGCGCGTCTGCGTCCCGTCGCCGTGGACCTCGAGCGGCTCGCCGGCGAGTGCCCACTGCACGAAGCGCGGGACGACGTTTCCGTACCGGCCGCTCTGCCGGGGCCCGACGGTGTTGAAGAGCCGTGCGATCACGCAGTCGAGCCCGCGCTCCTCGTGGAGCGCCAGGGCGAGGAACTCGTCGATCGCCTTGGTGTCCGCATAGGCCCATCGCCGCGCGGTCGTCGGGCCGTAGATGCGCCGGGCGTCCTCGACGAGCGGGCTCTCCTCCGCGTGGTCGCCGTAGACCTCGGAGGAGGACGCGATCAAGACCCGCTTCCCGAACCGGCTGCAGTAGTCGAGCACGGTCTCGGTGCCCTGGATGTTCGTGAGCAGCGTGTGCCCGGGCTGCTCGACGATCAGGCGGACGCCGACGACGGCGGCCAGGTGGTAGACGACGTCGCACTTGTGGACGAGCTCGCTGACCGCGCTCGGAGAAAGCACCGATTCGACGACGAGATGGAACCCGGAATGCTCCTCGAGCGGCACCACGTTCTCGTGCGAGCCGGTCGAGAGGTCGTCGAGTGCGAATACCTCCCAGCCCTCGCCCAGGAGTAGCTCGGCGAGGTGCGAGCCGATGAACCCCGCGCCGCCGGTTATGAGCGCTTTCGGCATCGCGCAAGAGCGTACAAGGAAGACCCGAAGCGTCCCCCGACCTGTGCGCTACGATTGCCAAACCTTCGACCTGCGGACGGGCGGCCGTCCGTCCTCCAGGCGACTATCAGAAGGGAGGCTCGAGGGGTTGTTCGAACGATTTACAGAACGGGCTCGACAGGTTGTCGTCCTTGCGCAGGACGAGGCGCGGGCGCTCAAGCACAACTACATCGGCACGGAGCACATCCTGCTCGGCCTGCTGCGCGAGGAGGAAGGTCTCGCCGCGCGCGTGCTCGAGTCGCTCGACATCACCGTCGAGGAGGTTCGTGCCCAGGTCGCGCGCATCGTCGGCCAGGGAGACGAGGTCACGACCGGGCAGATTCCGTTCACCCCCCGCGCCAAGAAGGTGCTCGAGCTCGCCCTGCGCGAGGCGCTCTCGCTCGGCCACAACTACATCGGCACCGAGCATATCCTGCTCGGGCTCGTGCGTGAGAACGAGGGCGTCGCGGCCCGCATCCTGCTCGACTTCGACGCGGATGCGGAAAAGATCCGCAACGAGATCATCCGGATGCTCTCCGGTCCCGGCCGACGCCAGCAGTCGGGGGGCCCGTCGGGCGAGAAGTCCAAGAGCTCGAAGCTGCTCGACCAGTTCGGGCGCAACTTCACGAAACAGGCTGCGGAGGGCAAGCTCGACCCGGTGGTCGGCCGCCAGACCGAGATCGAGCGGATCATGCAGATCCTCTCGCGCCGCCAGAAGAACAACCCGGTTCTGATCGGCGAGCCCGGCGTCGGCAAGACCGCCGTCGTCGAGGGGCTCGCGCAGCGAATCTCAGCCGGCAACGTTCCCGAGCTGCTGAAAGGCAAGCAGATCTACTCCCTCGACCTCGCGGCGCTCGTCGCCGGATCGAAGTACCGAGGCGAGTTCGAGGAGCGCCTGAAGAAGGTCATGAAGGAGATCCAGCAGCGCGGCGACATCATCCTGTTCATCGACGAGCTCCACAATCTCGTCGGGGCCGGCGCGGCCGAGGGCGCGATCGATGCGGCTTCGATCCTGAAGCCGGCGCTGGCGCGCGGCGAGCTGCAGACGATCGGCGCGACGACGCTCGACGAGTACCGCAAGTACCTGGAGCGTGACGCCGCGCTCGAGCGCCGCTTCCAGCAGATCAGGGTGGAGGAGCCGACGGTGGACGAGACCGTTCAGATCCTGCGCGGGCTGCGCGACCGCTACGAGGCGCACCATCGCTGCAAGATCAACGACGAGGCGCTCACCGCGGCGGCAGGACTGGCCGACCGCTACATCCAGGACCGCCACCTGCCGGACAAGGCGATCGACCTGATCGACGAGGCGGCATCTCGCCTGCGCATCCGCACGATGTCCGCGCCGCCGCGCTACCGCGAGCTCGAGGAAGAGATCGAGAAGGTGCGCAAGGACAAGGAGTCCTCGATCGAGGCGCAGGAGTTCGAGAAGGCCGCGAGCCTGCGCGACAAGGAGCGGAAGCTGACGCAGAAGAAGCGCGAGCTCGAGGAGAGCTGGCGCAGCGAGTCCGCGGACGCCGAACAGCCGGAAGTCGGCGAGGAGGAGATCGCGGACATCGTCTCGATGTGGACCGGGATTCCGGTCTTCAAGCTGACCGAGGCCGAGGCCGAGCGGCTCGTGAACATGGAGGACGAGCTGCACAAGCGCTACGTCGGCCAGGAGGAGGCCGTGCTCGCCGTCTCCAAGGCGATCCGCCGTGCGCGCGCCGGGATCAAGGACCCGAAGCGCCCGACCGCGTCGTTCATCTTCCTCGGCCCGTCGGGCGTGGGGAAGACGGAGCTGTCACGCGCACTCGCCGAGTTCCTGTTCAACGACGAGGACGCGATGATCCAGGTCGACATGTCGGAGTACATGGAGAAGCACTCCGTGTCCCGGCTCGTCGGCTCGCCTCCGGGCTACATCGGCTACGACGAAGGCGGCCAGCTCACCGAGGCCGTGCGCCGCAAGCCGTATTCGGTGCTGCTGCTCGACGAGATCGAGAAGGCACACCCGGATGTCTTCAACATCCTGCTGCAGATCCTCGAGGAGGGGAAGCTGACCGACGCCCAGGGGCGCAAGGTCGACTTCCGCAACACGATCGTGATCATGACATCGAACATCGGCGCCGCGCAGATCTCGAAGAACCAGTCGCTGGGATTCGGAATCGCGGAGGAGGCCGGCCTGAGCTACGACGACATGAAGACGAAGGTCATGTCGGAGCTGAAGAAGGTCTTCCGGCCGGAGCTCTTGAACCGTATCGACGAGGTGATCGTCTTCCACAAGCTGACCAAGGAAGAGATCAAGACGATCATCGACCTGCTGATGCGCCGCCTGCGCGAGCAGATGGGCACGCACGAGGTGACGATTGAGCTGACCGACGAGGCGAAGGACCTGCTCGTCGAGAAGGGCTACGACCCTGCGATGGGCGCCCGGCCGTTGCGCCGTGCGATCCAGCGCTACATCGAGGATCCGCTTGCGGACTTCGTCCTCGGCCGCTCGCTCGAGCCCGGCTCGACGATCCTCGTCGGCCGCAAGGGCGAGGTCGAGGAGGGCGAGACGGAGGTCGACATCGTCGTCCTGCCGCCCGACGTGACCGCGGAGAAGGTGACCATTCCGCCCGACGAGGAGTCGGCGGAGCCAGAGGAGACTCCGGTCGAAGAGTGACGAAGAGAGGCGCCGCGAGGCGCCTCTTTTTGTGCGGGAAGGCTAGATCGCGGTGTCTGGCTACGAAAGCGTCGCCGCAACCTACGAAGCTCACTGGACGGCGTTGAGAGTGCTTCGGCGGGGCGTTCGCATTTCTGTAGAAAGCCGGGATGCGCCTGTCCACGCTCGCGCGCCGGCCGGCGCTCACCGTCCTCGTCGGCGCGGTCGCGATCGCGTTCTCGGGCATCCTCTTCCGGCTCTCGCACGTCTCGCCCTCGACCGGCGCGTTCTACCGCTGCGTCTGGGCGCTCCCGGCCCTCTGGCCGATCGTGCGCTGGGAGGAGCGGCGGTGGGGACCGCGCCCGCGGCGCGCGCGCTACTTCGCC
>DASWEE010000032.1:0-29991 GCA_036394915.1 Gaiellaceae bacterium
CTCGAGATCATGCGCCGGCTCGACCTGGAGCCGGAAGGCGCCGTCCGCGCCGGGATCGTCCACTACAACACGGCCGAGGAGGTCGATCGGCTCCTGGCGGCCCTCGGCGAGCTGTGAAGCTCCTCGTCCTCGGCGGGACGAAGTTTCTCGGGCGCCATCTCGTCGACACTGCGCTCGCCGGCGGTCACGAAGTCACGCTCTTCAACCGCGGGCAGACGAACCCCGACCTGTTCCCGGACGCGGAGCGGCTCCGCGGCGACCGCGACGGCGACCTGTCCGCGCTCGAGGACCGGAGCTGGGACGCCGTCGTCGACATGTCCGGCTACTTCCCGCGGATGGTGCGCGCGTCGGCAGAGCTGCTCGAGGGCTCGGTCGGCCACTACACGTTCATCTCGTCGATCTCCGTCTACGCCGACCTGAGCGAGCCGGTAGACGAGTCCAGCCCGCTGGGGACGCTCGAGGACGAGACGGTCGAGGAGTTCGGACCCGAGTTCGAGAATTACGGACCGCTGAAAGCCCTGTGCGAACGGGCAGTTCAGGAGACCTTCGGCGACCGCAGCCTGATCGTCCGCCCCGGCTACATCGTCGGCCCTCACGACCCGACCGACCGCTTCACGTACTGGCCCCGTCGCGCAGCGCAGGGCGGCACGATGCTCGCTCCGGGGCCGCCCGAGCGCCCGGTGCAGTTCATCGACGCGCGCGACCTCGCCGAGTGGATCCTCCGCCTGGTCGAGCAGGGGAGCTCAGGTGTGTACAACGCCACCGACGAGGGCGTGCCGTGGCGCTCGCTCGTCGACGGCGCCGACGTCGTCTGGGTGCCGGACGAGTTTCTCGTCGAGCACGGCCTGGGCGAGCAGGAGCTGCCCCTGTGGAGCGCGGATCCGGCCTTCTCGGCGATTCACGAGGCCGACGTCTCGGCGGCCGTGCGCGAGGGGCTCGCCTTCCGTCCGGTCGAGGAGACGACCCGCGACACGCTCGACTGGGACGCCGGCCGCGGCGACTACGAGCCGGCGGCTGGCCTGAGCCGGGAGCGCGAGGCCGAGCTGATCGCCGCATGGAAAGCCTGAGCCGGGCGCCGATCCTCGTCACGGGCATGCACAGGTCGGGCACGACCTGGGTCGGGCGGATGCTGTCGGCCTCGCGCGAGGCCGTCTACTTCCACGAGCCGCTCAATCCGACGTGCGCGCCGGTCCTGCTGCGGCGGGAGGTCGAGACCCAGTACCTCTACGTGACCGAGGAGAACGAGCGCGAGTACCTGGATGCGTTTCGGCGCCTCCTCTCCTTCCCGCTCGACTCCGCGCTGCTGGAGCAGAGCCGCGGGCAGCAGCTGCGGAGGGTCGGGCGTCTCCTGCACGCAAAGCTGACGCGCGCGCGGGCGGTGCTCAAGGATCCATTCGCGGTCTTCTCAATCCCGTGGTTCGCGAGGCGGCTCGGCGCCCAGGTCGTCGTGGTCGTTCGCCACCCGCTCGCCGTCGTCGGCAGCACGAAGCGGCTCAACTGGGGCTTCGACACGAGGTCGCTGCTCTCGCAGCCGCTCCTGCTCCGCGACCGGTTCGAGCCCGTTCGCCCGGAGCTCGAGTCACCCCCGACGAACATCATCGGCCAGGCGGCATTGCTCTGGCGACTCGTCTACGGGCTCGTCCACGACCAGCAGCAGGAGCTGCCGCAGATCCGCGTCATCCGCCACGAGGACCTGTCACGGGATCCCGTCCCCGAGTTCGAGCGTCTGTACCGCGACCTCGGCCTCTCCTTCACCGGCCGCGCGCGGCGCGCTGTCGAGCGGACGACGAGCCCGGCGAACCCCGCGGAGACGGCCGTGGCCGAGCCCGACGCGATCGAGCTCGACAGCCGCGCCAACCTCGAGAGCTGGAGCCGGAGGCTGGATCCGGACGAGATCGAGATCGTCCGCCGGCAGACTGGCGAGCTCGCGCGCGCCTTCTACCCTGAGCTCTAGGCGTACGCCTCGCGGGCGCGCAGCCAGCGCTCGTCGTCACGGCGAATCAGATCCGGGTTGACGCCGCGCTCCTGGGCGAGCTCGACGGTGAGGACCTGGAAGCGGACGATGTCGACCACCGGATGGCTCGTGGGAACGAGCGCCACGTCGCACCCGAGCTGCTCCAGCGCCGCGACGGCATCACGGGCCCGTTCGGCCGCGCGTCCCTCGCCCTCGAGCACGAAGGCGCGGACGGTCTCGTCGACCGCCGCCAGGTCGCCGTGCAGCAGCTGCTCGGTGTGATGAGCCTCCGCAGGAAGGAATGCGCCTTCCCGGAGCTTGAGCACGGCCTCCTGCGCGGTCGGCCAATCGCGGCCGGCGCCGGCCACGAGCCAGCGCGAGTGCGGCGAGACCGAGAACGGGTCTGCGAGCGCGCCGGCCACCGCCTCCGGCAGCCGGGACACGTCCTCGCCCCGAAGCGCCGCGATCGCCGCCACCGCGCACGTGTAGCCCGCCGTGTGGCAGTAGCTCCGCTCGAGCTCGGGTGTGACGACCACGACCTTCTCGCACACGGCGGCAATCGGGCTCTCCGGCGCGCCGGTCACACACCACTTCGGTCCGGGAAAGGCCTTTGCAGCTTCGAGCGTCAGCGGCGTCTCGCCCTCGTGGCTTACGAGGACGAGCAGATCGGCTTCCCGCGGGTCGAGCACGAGCTCGAGCGCCTGAACGGCCTCGCCTCCGGTCTGGGCGGCGTGAAAGGACGTCCCGCAGCCGGTGAAGAGCACACGCCCCTCGGGCAGGCGGCGGCCGGTTGGAACGCGCGCGAGCCAGTCGGGCTGGGCGAGAATTGCCGTCCGGGTCAGCTCTCCGGCCATGGCGAGCGACGATACTGCGCGGGTGCCGGCGCCGCTGCTCTATCTCGTCCGCCACGCGGAGGTGATCATCCGCGGCGACCGCGAGCCGCCGGAGTGGCCGCTGTCGCCCCAAGGCCTTGAGGATGCCCACGATCTGGCCCGCGCGCCCCTCTGGTCGTCGGTGGCCCTTGTGGCCTCGAGCCCCGAGAAGAAGACGAGGGCGACCGCCCGGCCGATCGCCGAGGCGGCCGGCCTCGAGGTTCGCGTCGAGCCCGACCTGCGGGAGGTCGACCGCGGAGCCACGCCGCTCGTCAGCGCCGACGAGTACCACGCGCTCGTGGCCGCGCACTTCGCCGCGCCCGACGAGAGCGTGAGCGGCTGGGAGCCCGCGGGCCGGGCGAGCGCGCGAGTCGTCGCCTGCATCGAGCGGATCGCGTCGGAGAGCGACGGCCCAGCCTGCATCGTCTCCCATGGGCTCGTGCTCAGCCACTACCTCGCGCACCTACGCGGGCTCGACTCGCCCTCCGTCGAGGAGTGGCGCGCCATCGCCCTACCCGCGGTGGCGGTCGTCGACCTCGAGTCCCGCGAGGTGCGGTCCCCGTTCGCGTCGCTGATGGAGTTCATGGGCCGCGCGGAGTGACGGCGTTCCCGTTCCTGCATCGCGAGACCGTCCGCTTTCGCGACCTCGACTCCCTGGGTCACGTCAACAACGCGGTCTACTCCACCTACCTCGAGCAGGCGCGGATCGCCTTTCTCCGCCCTCACGGAGCGGAGGTGACCTCGATGATTCTCGCCCGGGTCGAGATCGACTTCCGCGCCCAGGTCGAGCTCGGCGAGACGGTCGAGATCACGCTGTGGCCTTCCCGCGTCGGCACGAAGAGCTTCGAGCTCGCCTACGAGATGCGGGTGGGCGAACGACTGGTAGCGGAGGCGAAGACGGTCCTCGTCGCCTTCGACTACGAGCGCGGAGAGTCGAAGCCGCTCCCGGACGTGTGGCGTAAGCTGCTGGCTGGATGAGCACCTTCGAGCGACACACGCTCCCGAACGGCCTCCGCGTCCTGACGGCGCCCATGCCGCAGGCCCAGTCGGTCACGTGCTTCGTGATGCTCGCGGCCGGCGCGCGTTATGAGACCAAAGAGACCAACGGGATCGCGCACTTCGCCGAGCACATGTTCTTCAAGGGAACGGAAAAGCGCCCGACGGCGCGCGACCTGGCCGGCGAGGTCGACGCGATCGGCGGCGAGTTCAACGCCTTCACGAGCAAGGAGTACACGGGCTACTACGTCCGCTGCGCAGCCGAGTCGCGCGACATCGCCCTCGACGTCCTCACCGACATGCTCCGCCATTCCAAGTTCGACTCGGAAGAGATCGATCGTGAGAAGGGCGTGATCATCGAGGAGATGAACATGTACTACGACACGCCGCGCGACCTCGTCGACAACGTCTACGAGGAGGTTCTCTACGGCGACCAGCCGCTCGGTTGGATGGTGTTGGGAACCAAGGAGGCCGTCCAGAACGCGAAGAGAGACACATTCCTCGACTATCTCGGCCGCTGGTACACGCCGCCGCGGATGGTCGTGGGCGTCGGTGGTCGGATCGACGGCGACCTCCTGCCGCGGCTCGAGGAGCTGTTCGGCGACATGCAGGGCGAAAGCCCACCCGGACCGCCGCCCGCCGAGCTCCAGCCGGCCGATCGGCCGCGGGTCAAGGTCCATCAGAAGGACTCGGACCAGGCCCACCTCTGCCTCGGCGTCCCCAGCTATCCACTCATGCATCGAGACCGTTACGTCCTACATGTGCTCGCGATGGTGCTCGGGGGCGGTATGTCGTCGCGGCTGTGGACCGAGGTACGGGAGCGCCGCGGGCTCGCCTACTACGTCTTCGGCGTCAACCACAGCTACACCGACACGGGGACGCTCTACTCGCAGGCGGGCGTCGACCTCACGCGCATCGACGACGCCGTCACCACGATCGCCGGCGAGCTGAAGAAGATCGCCGACGAGCCGGTGCCGAGCGACGAGCTCGAGAAGGCGAAGAGCTTCTCCAAGGGGCGGTTCGTTCTCCAGACCGAAACCCCGCAGGGGATGCTGCAATTCGGCCTCCGGCGCGAGGTGCTCGAGAGAGGCGCGGTCGAGCCTCAGGAGGTGCTCGACGGGGTCGAGGCGGTGACGGCCGAAGACGTCCAGCGGGTGGCCCAGGACGTGATCGCGCGGAACGGGCTCGCGCTGGCCGTGATCGGGCCGTTCGACGACGCCGAGCACTTCGAGAAGCTGATCAGCTAACTCGGAAGCCGGGCGCCTGCGACGGATTTGCTGCGCCCTTCTGTCTAACAGCACGCGTTGACTCCCGGCCGCGCTGCAGAGCGCTTTGATTCTCCTTCGCCTAGGAAGCAGAGAAGGTGATTGCCTAGACCTCGATGCGCTTCTTGAACTTCTCCCCTGGGTCGAGCTCACCTTCGGGCCCGATCGGCCAGACGATCAACGTCTCGTAGTCGTTCGGATCGGCCACCAACTCCGGGTCCGTCACGTAGATCTCGCGAGGGTCGCCCGCCGCGCTGAGCTTGTTGTCCTCCATCAGCTCGGACATCAGCCGGTACGACCTCGACAGCGCGTCATAGGGGCCGACGTGCTTCATCACGAGCGCGCGCGTCGCAGGCAGCGTCTTCGGCTCGATTCGATCCGAGCCGGCAACCTCACCGACGACCGGCCAGCCGATGCTCGTCTCAAGCATCCCTTGCTCGTCCGGGAACGGACAGACGCAGAACGGCGGCCCCGCAAACCCGAGCCCAAGCCCCTGCATGTGGTCGCGCACCTCGTCGATGAGCCTCGGCACGACTGCGCTCATCTCATCCTGATGGACGCGCTCGCGGATCGCGAGCACGCGCTGCTCCGGCACGTCATCGACCCGAATCTCGAACCGCACCATTTTCTCCTTCTCTGGCACGAGCGGCCCCTTTCCTTCGATCACCGTGGTCAGCTCGGCTACCGCCCGCCGTAGTTCGACGACGCGGCCTTCGAGCCGCGCCCGATGCGCCTCGAGCCGATCGCGGATCGCTTCGGGAGGCGATTCGAGGATCGCGCGGATCTCCTCTAGCGGGACGTCGAGCGAGCGCAGGCGCCGGATCGCCTCCGCCTCGCGCGCCTGCGCAAGCGAGTAGTAGCGGTAACCGGTGTCCTCGTCGACGTGCGCGGGCTCGAGCAGCCCCAGCTCGCCGTAGCGGCGGAGCGTCCTGATGCTCAATCCGCTGATCCGGGCGAAACGCCCGATCGGAAGCAATCCCTGGGCGGTGACCTTCATCTCGCCGAGCATAGGGTCTCCCGCCGGGAGAGAGTCAAGCCTCGCTGCGCAGGATCCCGTAGGCCTCGTTGTCGAGGTACTCGCCCCACTTGAGCGTGTGGGAGCGACGCCTGCCCTCGTAGGTCATCCCGATCTTCTGCAGCACCCGTCCCGAAGCCGGATTGTTCGAGAAGTGGAAGGCGTAGATGCGGTTCAGGCCCTCCGCCTCGAATCCGTGCCGGACGACGGCCCTCCCCGCCTCGGTCGCGTAGCCCTGGTTCCAGTACGGGACTCCGATCCAGTAGCCGAGCTCGGCGCGGTCGTGGTCGCGCTCCAACCCGAGACTGATCGCTCCGATCAGCGCTCCGTCCTCCTTCCGCTCGATCGCGAACGTGACCGACCTCTCGGAGGGCTGGCTCGAGATCCACTCCTCGGCGGCGCCGTCCGGATACGGATGCGGAATCGTGAGCGTCCCAGTCGCAACCTCGCGCGCGCCCGCTAGCCGCTGCACGTCCGGTGCGTCCTCGAGGCGGAAGCGCCGCAGCAGCAGCCGCTTGGTCTCGATCAAGGAAGCGTGGCCAGGTCGGCGTTCAAGTGCTCGCGGTCGCCCGTGTCCTGGATCTGATCCCCTAGCTCGCGCGCACGGGCCGCGAAGCGCTGAGCCTCTTCGGTGTTACCGGCGATCGAGTTCGCCCGCGCGAGCGCCTCGTAGGCATATGGGAGATCCCACTCCTCCATCTCGTCGGGCCTCGACTCGCAATAGGCGAGGCAGCGGCTTGCGTGGAAGAGCGCGGGCTCGGCCCGGCCGAGCGTGGCATAGACGCGCGAGACCTGCCATTCGCCGCGCGCGAGGTTCGCGGTCGTTCCGACCTCGCTCCAGTGGTGCCGCGAGGCGTGGGCGGCGTGGATCATCTCATCGTCCTGCTCCGGTGTCCGTTCGGGCCGTTCGAGCAGGGTCCAGACGTGGTTGAAGAGATCGACCGCGAGCCGCCGGCGCTGCTCGAAGGTCAGGCCCTCAGCCATGGGCTCAAGCTACACGACCTCGATCGCGCCTTGACAAATTGCCCCGATGCAGGCGAGAATCGCCGCACCACTCACTGCGGAGTGATCGAAACATGAACCCAAGAACCGCCTGCGGCTGCGGTCTCAGCTTCTCTCGGCGCGAAAACGCAGGCGGAGGAGGAGAGTTCGCGTGAATCCCTCGAATACCCAGCTCGACCATCTGTCGTTCCGCCTCCAAGACCTGGAGCAGGAGAACGAAGTGCTCGTCGGCGCCCTCGCGGACGCCGAGGACAAGGTGTATCGACTTCAGGGCCAACTCGAACGACTCGAGCTGGCGGCTCGGCCGCTGACAGTTCACCTGTCTCGGTCTCTGCAACCAAGCTGAGTCTCGCTACGTGAGAGCGGCGACTTCGTGCCGCATCCAGACGTTCGGCTCCCAGTAGCGACCAACGTCTTGCTCGCGGTCGATCTCCACCGTCGCCAGGCCGGCGGGAAAGACGTACTCGCCGCTCTCCGGGAAGGCCATCTCCGTCCAGGCCTCCCACTCCGCCACTGAGCCGGTAATGCGCAGGGAGTGCGCCTCCGGCGCGAGCACCGTGCCGCCGAGCCGCTCGTGGACGCGCATCCACGGGTCGAAGAGGAGGCCGTCGTCCCGCCTCCACGCTGCATACCGCTCAATCGGGACGAGCGGATAGCGCGCCTTCCAGGACGGACGGACCGGTGCGATCACGTCGGTGAGACCTCGGTCGCGCGCAATCGCGATCATGGCCTCGAGCGCCGTCCGGCTCGCTCCGCGGCCCTGCTGTGCGGCCGGAACCGCGATCAAGAGCGCGCAGAGGACGTTCGCCCCACCCTCCTCGAAACCGCGCTCGATCGCGCCGTCGATGCCGGCCGGGAGGTCCTCGAGCGTCCCGTCCCAGCGGATCGGAATCGAGCGCGCCCGGGCGAGAATCGCGTCACCCTCGACGACGTGGAACTGGAAGTCGGGGCGCTCGTCGACCAGCCGGGGCCAGTAACGGTTGAGGACGTCGCCGTGGTTGTTGTACTCGGGGAGGACGTCCTTGACCGCCTCCCACGCGGGCTCGAGGAGATCCGGGCGCTCCCGGGCGGTCGCCGCTATTGCTCGCGACTCTGATCCGTCGATGCCCGCTCCTTGATCTCCTCGACGACTGCCGGATCGGCCAGCGTCGTAGTGTCGCCGAGCGCGCGCTGCTCGGCGACGTCGCGCAGGAGGCGGCGCATGATCTTTCCGCTCCGCGTCTTCGGCAGCTCGGGCGTGAAGACGATGTTCGCCGGCTTGGCGATCGGGCCGATCTTCTTGCCGACGTGGTTGCGCAGCTCCTCGAGCTTGTCGACCGAACCCTCGACGCCGCTCTTCAGCGTCACGTAGGCGACGATCGCCTGGCCGGTTCGGGAGTCGGTGCGTCCGCAGACGGCAGACTCCGCCACCTCGGGATGGTCGACGAGCGCGCTCTCCACTTCGATCGTCGAGATCCGGTGGCCGGACACGTTCATCACGTCGTCCACGCGTCCGAGCAGCCAGAAGTCCCCGTCCTCGTCGATTCGTGCGCCGTCGCCGGCAAAGTAGACGTCCCCGTAGCGCGACCAGTACGTCTCGACGTAGCGATCGTGGTCCTTGTAGATGCCACGCAACATCGCCGGCCACGGGCGCTTCAGCACCAGGTAGCCGCCTCCTCCCGGGCCGACCTCGTTGCCCTGCTCGTCGTAGACGGCCGCGTCGACGCCCGGGAACGGCTTCGTCGCCGAGCCGGGCTTGAGCGTGGTCACCCCCGGCAGCGGCGTGATCAGGATGATCCCGGTCTCGGTCTGCCACCACGTGTCGACGACCGGGCAGCGATCGCCGCCCACGTGCTCGCGGTACCACATCCAGGCCTCGGGGTTGATCGGCTCTCCAACCGTTCCGAGGAGGCGTAGCGACGAGAGATCGTGCTTCTGCGCATGCTCCGGGCCCCACTTCATGTGCGTGCGGATCGCGGTCGGTGCCGTGTAGAGGATGTCGACGCCGTAGCGCTCGACGATCTGCCACCAGCGATCCTTGTCGGGGAAGTCGGGCGTGCCTTCGTAGATCACCCCGGTCGTGCCGTTGCAGAGGGGCCCGTAGACGATGTAGCTGTGGCCCGTGACCCAGCCGATGTCGGCGGCGCACCAGTAGACCGAGTCGGGCTTGACGTCGAAGATGTAGTGGTGCGTCGTCGCGACGCCGACGAGGTAGCCCGCGGTCGTGTGGACGATTCCCTTCGGCTTTGCGGTCGTCCCGCTCGTGTACAGCAGGTAGAGGAGGTCTTCCGCGTCCATCGGCTCGCACGGGCAGGAGGCCGGGTCGCCGTCTGCACCGTCGACCAGGTCATGCCACCAGAGGTCGCGGCCGTCCGTCATCTCGACGTCGCCGCCGGTGCGCCTCAGCACGACGGCCTTCCCGACGGTCGAGGAGTCGGCGAGCGCCTCGTCGGCGTTCCGCTTGAGCGGGACGGCCTTTCCCGCGCGGAGGCCTTCGTCCTGGGTGATCAGCAACTCGCACTCCATGTCGTTGAGACGGCCTGAGAGCGAATCCGCGGAGAAGCCGCCGAAGACGACCGTGTGCGGTGCGCCCAGCCGCGCGCAGGCGAGCATCGCGATCGGGAGCTCTGGGACCATTCCCATGTAGATCCCGACCGGCGTCCCCTTGCGGACGCCGAGCCCCTTGAGCGCGTTCGCGAAGCGGACGACCTCGTGCTGGAGGTCGCCGAACGTCAGCGTGCGCCGGTCCCCGTCGGGCTCGCCCTCCCAGAAGTAGGCGACCTTGTCGGCGAGGCCGGCCTCGACGTGGCGGTCGACGCAGTTGTAGGTGACGTTGAGCTTGCCGCCGACGTACCACTTGGCGTACGGAAGCTCCCACTCGAGCAGTGTCTCGAACGGCTCGAACCAGGACAACCGCTCGCGGCCTTCCGTTTCCCAGAGCTCCCGCCAGTCCCTGTCGTAGATGTCCGGCTGCGCATTGGCCTGGGCGGCGAAGTCGGGCGGCGGCGGATAGCGCCGCTCCTCCAGGAAGAGTGTGTCTATCCGGCCGGTGGGTTTGGAGCTCATCGAGGCGACAGTCTTCCATCAGGAGCCTGTGTCGTGGGGGAACCTCCCGGTTCCCCCAGACCCCTCCCCTGGTCCGCTTCGCGGACAGGCGCTTCGCGCCGGGCTCCCAGTTCACGCGTCTATCTCTAGGGAGCTAGGGCGCCAAGTCGTACGGGAACTTCGTCAGATTCTCGGCGCCGTCCTCGGTGACGAGCACGAGATCCTCCAGGCGCACGCCGCCGAATCCCTGCCGGTAGAGCCCAGGCTCGATCGTGACCACGTCGCCCGCGAGCAGCTGCTTGCGCCCGATCAGCCCCAGCCCCGGCTCCTCGTGGACCTCGAGCCCGACGCCGTGACCGAGGCCGTGGAAGAACCCCTCGTCCAGAGGCTTGCCGGCCTCCTTCGTCCGCTGGGTCGGATAGCCGTGCTCCTCGAAGACGTCGCAGCTGATGTCGTAGATCTCCCGTCCCTTCACCCCGGGCTTCACAGCTTCCAGCGAGCGATCGAGCGCCTCCTTGCACAGGCGCTGCCATTCGACGATCTCCTCGGGCGGCTCGCCGACGACGAACGTGCGGGTCATGTCGGCGTAACAGGCCGACGCGCGGTCCTTCGGCCAGAGGTCGATCACGACCGCCTCGCCCGGCGCGATCGGTCCAGAGCCCATGTCGTGCCCCGAGGCACCCTGGGGCCCATGGGCGACGATGAACTCGTCGGCCGTGCAGTCGCGCTCGGTGAAGGCCTTGCCGATCGCGAGCTTGATCCGCTCGGAGGTGAGCGGCTCGCCGTCGACGATCAGCGTCCCGTTCGCCGGCTCGGCGGCGGCCAGCAGCTCACGCGCGGCCTCCATCCCCGCCTCGGCTGCCTGCTGCGCCCGGCGGACGCCTTCGATCTCGGCGGCATTCTTCACCCGGCGTCGCTTGTCGAAGAACCCGCGGTCGGCGCGCAGCTGGATTCCGTTGGCGCGCAGGAAGTCGGCCAGCTCGAGCGGAAACCAGAACGGGACGATCGCGTCCTCGATGCCGAAGTCGCGGCATGCGCGCAACATGATCTCGTTCCGGATCTCGTCGGGCTTCCGCCCCTCCTGGATCAACTCGTCCAGGCCGTACTCGTCGCTCAGGTGCACCTCGAAGTTGCCGACTCCCGCGATGCGCTTTGCCTCGAGGACGCTGGTCAGCACGTACCGGTCGCCGTCCCGCTCCGCGTACAGGAACGGGTCGCCCACCAGCAGCGGCACCTCGTGCCGAAGCTCGGGCGACCGAACGGTGTCCGCGTAGATCAGGACCTGCTCCGCCATCGGGCGGCCATGCTACTCGGTCTGCATAGACTGAGCTCGATGGAGGAGGTGCTCGAAAGGGCACAGCGGTTGTTTGCTGCCTACGACGAGGAGCTCGGGCGCGAGCTTCCCGCGGACACGGAGATCTTCGACGCGCACGTCCATCTCGGCGACGACGTCGACGGCATGCGCGGCGTCTACGACGAGCTGATCGCGACCGCGGAGAAATATGGAATCTCGCGCCTGTTCATGTTCTGCATGGACGAGCCCGACCGGCATCCGGGCTTCCGGGCGCCGAACGACCGAACCCTCGAGTACGCGAAGCGCTCTCAAGGGCGCCTGATCCCGTTCGTCCGCCTCGACCTCGCCGAGGACCCGATCGGCGAGGCCGTACGCTGCCTCGATCTGGGCGCCCGGGGGATCAAGCTGCACCCGCGGGCCCAGCGCTTCCTGCTGAACGACGAGCGCATGGCACCCGTGTTCGAGCTCGCAGCCGAGCGGCGGGTCCCGATCCTCATCCACGGCGGCCGGGGCCTTCCGCCGATCGCCGACAACCTCGCCCGCCTCGTCGAGACGTACCCTGCGGCTCAGCTCATCATCGCCCACGGCGGCATCGCCGACCTCGCCGCGCTCGCAGAATTCTTCGCCGGCAAGGCCGGCGTCTTCTTCGACACCTCCGTGTGGAGCCCGGTCGACCTTCTCGACGTCTACCGCCATTTCTCGCCCGAGCAGATCCTGTTCGCCTCCGACTATCCCTACGGCCAGCAGCCGGCGTCGCTCCTGATCGCGATCCGGACAGCGAAGGCGTCCGGCCTCGACGGGACCGACCTCCGCAACATGCTCGGTGGCAATGCAGCCCGCATCGCCGACGGCGAGCCGCCGCTCGAGCCCACGCCGGCGAGGGGCTCGGAGACCTTCGAGCAGCCGATGGTCTTCGCCCGCATTCACCAGTACCTGTCGATGGCAACGCCGCTCCTGTGGACGCGCCAGCCGGACACGATCGGAGTGCTCGGCCTCGCTCTCAACGCGTGCAACGAGCGCAACGGCCGCGTCCCTGAGGAGATCGACCGGATCAAGGAGCTGATCTCGACCGCCCGCGACCTCTGGCGGATCGCGCCGGAGGGCGACGACGAGCAGGTGCGGCGCCAACTGAGCCGGACGACGTTTCGGCTGATTCACCTGGCGGACATCTGGGCAGTGACTCCCGGTGTTTGAGCTGACCGTCAACGGCCAGAGCTACGCGCTCGACGTACCCGTCGGGCGATCGCTCGCGGCCGCCCTGCGCCAGGACCTCGGGCTGACGGGGACGAAGGTGGCCTGCGGCGAGGGGCACTGCGGCGCGTGCACGGTCCTTCTGGACGGGGTTCCGACTCTGTCCTGCATCACACTGGTGCACACGGTCGGCGACCGCGAGGTGACGACGATCGAAGGGCTCCGGGACCATGCCCTCGTGGAAGCGTTCGTCCGCACAGACGCGCTCCAGTGCGGCTTCTGCACGCCCGGCCAGATCGTCTCCGCCTCGGCTCTCGTCGAGGCGAACCCGAGCCCGAGCCGGGAGGAGATCCGGCACGCGATGTCCGGCAACATCTGCCGCTGCGGCGCCTATCCCAAGATCGAGGAGGCAATTCTCACGTGGCGAGACTGATCCGAACCGAGAAAGAGGTCGAGGGCAACTACACCGAGCAGTGGATCGTGGTCGACGAGGATCCGGTCGAGCAGTGGCCGGCCGGCCCGCTCGAGGTCGTCGGACAGCCGGCCGTGCGAGTCGACGGCGCGGCGCGCGCGCGAGGCGAGGCGATCTACACAGCCGACCTGCAGCTTCCCGGGATGCTCCACGTCGCGGTGCTCCGAAGCCCTCACGCGCACGCCCGTGTGAAGAAGCTGGACCTTTCGAAGACTGAGGAGGCGCCGGGTGTCCGCGGCGTGCTGACGCCGGACGACGTCGACGTTCTCACGCGTGAGCCGGGCTACCCGGGTGATCCGGTCGCGGCGGTCGCGGCCGACTCGTTCGGCCAGGCGCGGGCCGCGCTCGAGCTGGCCGAGGTCGACTGGGAGGTGCTCGAGCCACTGCTCGATCCCGACGAGGCGGTCCGGCGAGGCTCGCTGATCGACGAGGCCGAGCGCTACGAGCGCGGCGACGCCGAGCGCGGCTTTGCCGAGGCGGACGTCGTGGTCGAGGCCGAGTACCGCACGCAGACAGTGCTCCACAATCCTCTCGAGACCCATCAGTCCGTCTGCCGGTGGGAGGGCGACGTTCTCACCGTCTACATCTCCACCCAGTACATCTGGGGCGTTCGCTCGGAGATCGCCGAGAAGCTGGAGATGCCGGAAGACAAGGTGCGCGTCGTCTGCCATTACATGGGCGGCGGCTTCGGCGCGAAGAACCACCCCGGCGCATACACGTTCATCGGGGCCGAGCTGGCCAAGCGCACCGGGCGTCCCGTTCGCTGTGCACTCACCCGCCGCGAGGAAAACCTCGCAAGCGGGAACCGGCATGCGACGATCCAGCGACTGCGGGCGGGGGCGAAGGCGGACGGTACGCTGACCGCGCTCGCCGGCGAGTTCGTGATGGCGGTCGGCTGGACGGGATTCAAGAGCTGGACGGCCGGGCCGATGAAGATGCTCTACGCCTGCCCCAACGTCTCGACCGTCGAGCACGGGGCGAAGATCAATACCGGGCCGAACGCGGCCTTCCGGGCACCGGGGTTCGTCGAGGGGACATTCGGCCTCGAGTGCCTGCTCGACGAGCTCGCCGCCAAGCTCGAGCTCGACCCGCTCGAGCTCCGCCGCCGCAACCACACCGACACCGACCTCGTCGACGACCGCCCGTTCTCGTCCAAGAACCTGCTCGAGTGCTACCGGCGCGCCGATCGCCACTGGGGGCGGCGCGACGAGGTCAGGGCCCGCTCCAAGGGACCTTGGAAGCACGGCGTCGGCCTCGCGAGCCAGATCTGGTTCGGCGGCGGCGGCCCTCCGTCCTATGCCTGGGTGCGAGTGGGGTCACACGGTCGCGCCACCGTCATCACTGCGATGCAGGACATCGGCACCGGGACTAAGACTGCGATGGCCCAGATCGCCGCCGAAGAGCTCGGCCTGCCGGTCGAGCACGTCGAGGTTGTGATCGGCGACTCGGCCCGCGGCCCGTACGCCTCGATCTCCGCCGGCTCGTCAACCGTTCCGAGCATGGGCCCTGCCGTCCGTGCGGCTGCGCACGACGCCGCCAGGCAGATCCTCGAGATCGCGGCCCAGCGGTACCACCTCGAGGAGCGAGTGCTGTCGCTGAGAGGCGGAAAGGTCGTCTCCGCCGACGGAGGCTCGTGGCCGCTCGAGGAGGTGACGGGCCTGCTCGAGGACGCCCAGATCCTCGGCAAGGGAGCGCGCGGGCCGAACCCGGCCGGGATGCGCGTGTTGACGTTCGGCGTTCAGGTGGCCGAGGTCGCAGTCGACGTCGAGACCGGGGAGGTGCGAGTCGACCGGATCGCCGCGATCCACGATGTCGGACGGGTGATCAATCCACTCGGGGCTTCGAGCCAGGTGGAGGGGGGAATCATCCAGGGGCTCGGGCACACACTCTCGGAGGAGCGGCTGATCGACCCGGAATCCGGCGCGGTCCTCAACCAGACGCTGGACGCCTACAAGATGCCGACGATCGCGGACGTCCCGGAGATCGTCACCGAGCTGATCGACGTCCCCGACGAGCACCTCACGAACCTCGGCTCGAAGGGGCTCGGGGAGCCGCCGATCGTCCCCACCGCCGCGGCTATCGCGAATGCGATCCGAGACGCGACGGGGGCGGACGTCCGCTCGCTTCCGATCAGTCGAGAGGAGATGCTGCGGGCGCTGCGCGAGGCGAAGGAGAGAGCGCGTGGAACTCCTGCAGCCGTCTAGCCTCGACCAGCTCTCCCGGCCGAATGACAGCCTGTTACTTGCCGGAGGGACCGACCTGGTTCCGCTACTGCGGGACGGGCTCGCGAGCGCCGAGACACTGGTCGACATCCGGGGGGTCGTGCCGCGCGGAATCGACGGTGCTCGGGTGGGAGCCGCGACGACGCTGGCAGAGCTCGAGGCCGATCCACAGATCCCGCAGGCGCTGCGAGAGGCATGCGCGTCGGCCGCGTCCCCGCAGCTTCGCTCGATGGGGACGATCGGCGGCAACCTGCTGCAGGCGACGCGCTGCTGGTACTGGCGGATGCGCTTTCCGTGCTACCTCCACGGTGGAGAGCGCTGTCACGCCCGGGAGGGCATCCACCGCGAGCATGCGATCTTCGCGAACGATCGCTGCGCCTCCGCCCATCCGTCCGATCCTGCCGCCGCGCTGCTCGCCCTCGATGCCCGGATCCGCACCGACCGCCGCGAGCTCGCCGTCGCCGAGCTGTACCGCCTGCCGACCGACGACGACCGCGATCTGACCACCTTGGAACCGGAAGAGCTGATCCTCGAGCTCGAGCTGCCAAAGCCGGAGGCGAGTACCTACCTCAAGGCGATGGACCGGCGCAAATGGGCCTTCCCGCTCGTCGGCGTCGCCGCCGCCCGGTTCCCTGAGGGCGTCCGGCTCGGTCTGGCCGGCGTGGCGCCGATCCCGTGGGCTCTGGACTCGGCCAAGGCGCTGGAGGGGGCATCCCCGCTTCCGGGCACGGAGTACAAGCTCGAGATCGCTCGCGCCCTGATCCGGCGTGCCCTCGATGCGGTCGGCTAGCGCGCTCCTGCTGGTCGCCGGCGCCCTCGTGCTCGGCGCGTGCGGCGGCGGTGGAGGCGGCTCGGCGACCCAGTCATCGGCCGAGGGAGCCTGCGCTACCGTCGCCAAGCCGAAGCCTCGACCCGCACCCCATCTCCAGGCTCCGACCGAGCGTCTGGCCGCCGGCTCCACGTATCGAGTCCTCGTGCAGACGAGCTGCGGCGACTTCACGATCACGCTCGACCAGAAGACCTCGCCTGCCACGACCGCCTCGTTCGTCTCGCTCGTGCGCAAGGGCTACTTCGACAACACGAGCTTCCACCGGATCGTCCCCGACTTCGTGATCCAGGCGGGCGATCCGACAGGGACAGGGGCGGGCGGGCCCGGCTACTCGACCGTGGACAGGCCTCCCAAGGGCACCGTCTACCTCCGCAACACGGTTGCAATGGCGAAGACCTCCGCCGAGGCTCCCGGGACGGCCGGAAGCCAGTTCTTCGTCGTGACCGCCCCGAACGCCCATCTGCCACCGGAGTACGCCGTCCTCGGCAAGATCACTGCCGGCCAGGACGTCGTGGCGCGGATCGGCAGGCTCGGCACCGTGATGGAGCAGAAGCCCACCAGGCCGATCGTGATCGAGAAGATGACGGTGCAGGTCTCCTGATCGCAGCCGTGGTGCTCGCGGCCGGGGCGTCGACCCGGTTCGGGTCACCCAAACAGCGGCTGCTCCTGCCGTCGGTGCTCGAGCGCGTCCGGCAGAGCGCGGTGGACAACGTCATCGTCGTCCTCGGCGCCCACGACGTGGAGACCGACGCCCGCACGATCCGGTGCGCCGAGTGGGCCAGGGGCCCTGGCGCCTCGCTTCGCTGCGGCCTCGCCGCGCTGGCCGTGGACACCGAGGCTGCCGTTGTCGTCCTCGCCGACGGCCCCCGGCTCGCCCCGGCGGCCGTCGACCGCGTGATCGCGCACTGGCGCGGGCACGCAGGCGAGGTCGTAGCGGCGACCTATGGCGGTCAGCGGAGCCATCCGGTCCTGATCGAGCGCTCGGCGTGGGACCGCGTCCCGGACGAAGGGCTCAAGAGCTTCCGGGCCGTTACGGTGGCCTGCGACGACCTCGGGATCCCCGGGGACGTCGACACGCCGGCCGACCTCTGACTACAGCAGCGGTGTCCTGAGCGCGGCGAGCTTCTGCTTCAGCTCGGGCGCCATCTCCTCGCTCGCCGCCTGGCGGACGAGCTGCCGGAGATTGGCCTCGAACGTGTACCGCTTGGCGCAGCAACCGCACTCGTCCAGGTGCGCCTGCGCCTCCGCCCGCTCTCGCTCGCTCAGCTGCCGATCGAGGTACGGCTGCAGCACCTCTTCACACCACGCGCACGGATCGAACGTTGCCATCATCCCTCACCCACTGTTGCCTCGGCAAGATGCCGTTTCAGAATGCGACGGCCGCGGTGGAGCCTGGACATCACGGTACCGACCGGGATGTCGAGGATCTGCGCGGCCTCCTGGTATGAGAACTCCCCGATGTCGACGAGCACGATCACGTCGCGGAAGTCGTGCGGCACCGCCGAGAGCGCCCCGACGATGTCGTCCTGCGAGAGCCGCTCGATCACGCGCTCCTCGTCCAGGTTCTCGGGTGTCGCATCCTCGAGCCTGTTGTAGAGGAAGTAGTCGCTCTCCTCGAGGTGGGCCGTGTCCGGCTGGCGCTGAGCGCGCCGGCCGCGGTCGATGTTCAGGTTCGTGAGGATGCGCAGGAGCCAAGCCCGCAGGTTCGTGCCCGGAGTGTAGGAGCGCCAACTCCGGAACGCCCTTGCATATGTCTCCTGCATCAGATCTTCTGCCTCTTCCTTCGTCCGGACAAGCCGGCGAGCCACTCGGTAAACCTGATCTGCCAGTTCAAGCGCTTCCTCCTCGAAGCGCACGCGGTCGCGCGCCTCGACTGCAAGCTCCCGTCCCTGGGTGTCCGGCGACTCCCCCATCCGGGCCACCCTAGCAACGGTGCTTTCACGACTTGGAACGAGTCATCTACGCTGTGTATTCCCCGGCCAGAACGGGTTTGAGACGGCGTCGACAGAGGGATCGGCTGCGAAGAGGCCTAGCGATCCGCGACCGGCCGAAAACCGGCCTGAGTCATAGCCTCGAGCAGCGCCCCGCGGTCGGTCTCGCCGTCGTCCCAGGAGATGGTCACAGCCCCCATCAGGTTTGCGTTCGCGAACTGCAGGCCTCGGTGTCCCTCGAGCGCCGCCCCGAGCCGAAGGACGCACCGTTCGCAGCGGATCCCCGTCACCTGGATCGTCTCGGTCTGGATGGCCATTCCCTAGAAATCTAGCGTTCGCTCGACGATGTCCCGGCAGACCGCCTCGAGGCCGTCGCGGCGCCCGATCTCGAGCTGGCGGTCGCCCTCACACCCGGTCGGATCGATCACCGCGAGCAGCTCCTCGGTTCCGAGCTCGCGGGCGGTGGGACGAATCAGCTCCAGCAGCTCGCCGGCCAGCTCGGGCACCGCGACGGCGTGGTCCCCGTCGGGATGGATGAGCTCAGCGCGCGTCCCGAAACGTGACGCGGCCCACCGGTTCTGGTCGTAGATGACACGGGAGCCCGGGTCCGGGGGACGGCGCGGCTCGGCGAGGGCGTGAGCGCAGAGCGCCTGCAGAAGCGCGACGAAGCCGACGGTGAGATCGAGCGAGGTCGGTTGATCGGGCGCACGGATCTCGAGCGTCCCGAAGCGCGGGTGAACGCGGGCATCCCACCAGATCGAGGTGTAGTCCTTGACCAGGCCCGTGGCCATGAGCCGCTCGATCAGGTCCTCCCAGTCGGCGAAGGTCTCGAGGGCGGGCGGCGCCCCACGGCGGGGGAGCATCGCCAGGATCTCCGCGCGGGCGGATGCGAGACCGGCCTCCTCCCCGCTCAGATAGGGCGAGTTCGCGGACAGCGCGAGCACGAGCGGGAGCCAGGGCAGGATCCCATCGAGCGCGTGCAGGCTCGCGTCGCCGCCGGGCATTCCCACGTGGACGTGGAGGCCGTTCACTCCCTGGCGTCTGGCCGAGACGCCCGCGTACTCGACGAACTCGAGGTAGCGAGGCTCGGGGACGATCTCCAGGTCCTCAGGCCGGGCTCGGGGGTGGGCACCTGCCGCCGCGATCCGGAGACCGTTCTCCTCCGCGATCGCGCCTGCCGTGCGGCGGAGGGTCCGGACGGCGTCCCGCGCTTCACGGGCGTCCAGGCAGACGTCCGTGTTGAGCTCGACGACGGACGCATGCAACTCGGTCTTGAGCCGCCCGGGGAGATCCATGCCCTCCGCGATCCCGACGAGCGTCTGAACCTCCGGCGCCGGCATCAGCGTCCGGGCGTCGAGAATCATGATCTCCTCCTCGATTCCGAGCGAGAACGGCGGGGTCTCGCCGAAGTGCTGCTCGATCACTGGGCGCGGATCCCGTGGACGGGCCGGCCGGCCGCTTCCCACGCGTAGTAGGAGGCACTCGGCCCGAACGAGGCCTGGTAGCCGGCGACAGATGGATTTCGGCCCACTTCCTTCGCGCGCTGCGCGTGGCGCAGCAGGTTCGGATCGTCGGGCTCTTGCCAGACGAGGATCAGGTGTGCCGCCGTCATGAAGTCGGCCACGAAGGTGCAGCCTGCCGCCGGGCACGGGAAGGGATCTGTGCGGACGCAGAACCAGCCCGCGTGGTCTCCCGCGTCCTCCTCGGTCCACAACTCCTCCGCCGTGACGTCGACGACCTGGCGCCCTTCCACGAGCGAGAGTGTGCCGGAAGAGGGAGGTGCCCGGCCCCGAGCTAGGCTCGGAGCCGGGCGGTCAGGCGGCTAACCGAGGGAAGGGGGAGTCGTCGCGGGCAGCCGCCCAAGCTTCACGTCGAGGCTCTGCTTGATCTTGCCTCGATAAATCTCCAGCGTCACGGTGTCTCCAGGCTTCTTCGAGTTGATGATGTCCTGGAGCCGAGCTCCCGAGCTTACCGGGATCCCGTCGACACTCACGATCACGTCGCCGCCGACCCTGTAGCTCTCGCCAAGGACGACGACGTCGAGCGTTCCGGCCTTCAGGCCGACCTCCGCTGCTCCCGTGTGCGGATAGACGCTCTCGACGAGCAGGCCGTGCTGGACGGGGAGGCCGAAGAGCTTCGCAAACTGGGGAGTCACGCCCTTGACCTCGATTCCGAGGAAGGGGTGCTCGACCTTCCCCGTGCTGATCAACTGCGCGGCCACGTCCTTGACCGTGTTGACCGGGATAGCGAAGCCGATGCCGACGTTGCCCTGCGCACCTGTGTTCCCGGTCGAAATCTGGGAGTTGACCCCGATGACCTTTCCTTGGGCATTCAAAAGCGGCCCGCCGGAGTTGCCGGGATTGATCGCGGCATCGGTCTGGATGATGTGGCCAATCGTCTGGGAGTTCGGGGACTGGATGCGGCGCTGGAGCGCGCTCACGATCCCCGCCGTCACCGTCCTGAAGTACCCGAAGGGGTTGCCGAGCGCGACCACGGCGTCGCCCACACGCACCAGATCGGAATTGCCGAGCGTCAGCGGCTTAAGCGCGCGGGACTTCGCGTGAACCTTCAGGACGGCAACGTCCGTCGACGGATCCCAGCCGATGACCCGCGCCTCCATGCTGTCGTTGTTGGAGAAGCTCACCCGGATCGACTGGGCACCGTTGACGACGTGGTAATTCGTGACGATGTAGCCGGTCTTGGCAAGGACGAAGCCGGACCCCAGGGTCTTCTCCTCCTGCGGGAAGCCGAACGGCGTCCCGAATAGGTCGCGCGTCTGGGTGACGATGTTCGCCGTGATCTGGACGACGCCGGGAGCGGCTTCCTTGTAGATCTGGCCGATCGTCATCGCACCGCCTGTCTGGACGACGTTCGACGGTACCGGGGTCGTCGGCCCGGCATAGTCCTCACGCACCGTCGTCGTCCCCTTGCCCAGGCCGCCGAAGAGCCATGCGCCCAGGAGGGCGATGGCTCCGCCGGCGGCCGCCACGGAGAGGAGTCCGGCGCTTCGTGCAATGAGTCCTGAGCGCCTGTACAGCATGCGCCCGTCTTATAACCAGCGGCCCCTTAAGTCCTTGTTGGCCTGGGTTAAGGCTGGATTAATCTTGGGGCAGCAGCCCGATCGGGATGCGGACGGTGTTGATCCGCTTCCCGTTCGCGGCGGACAGCTCGTAGACGATCAGCTCGGCCAGCGTCTCTTCGGAGACGGTGAAGGGCACGTCTTCGCTGAAGGTCCCTCGCGTCCCCGAGCCCGAGGTGGCGGTGACGAATCTCTTGTCGATCAGCCGGCCCCCGGTCCGCACTTCGAGCTGGAAGGTGGCCTCGAACGTATTCGCCGTGCCGCTCACGCGAAGGGGGCTGGTGACGGAATCGCCGACGACCGGCGACTCGATCAGGATCGCGGGCGTCAACTGCTCGTAGCTGGAGCGATCGGCGTTCCCCGTCATCGTGCTGGTCTGGGCTTCGTGCGCAGTGCTCATGCTCGTCGTGACATTGACGGCGCGCACGGCCGGGAACTGGGTCAGCGTGTAGACGAGCTGAGCGTCTGCCTCGCTTCTGAAGTCCCTTCGGTCCGTTATCACCAGATCCACTTTCGCGACGCCGCGGCCGATCGAGAGGCTCTCGAGCCTCGCGCCCCGATGGAGTCCGGTGGTCAGGCCTGCTTGCCGCTCTTCCGCATTAGGCCCTTCGAGGACGGCGCGCACGGCCGCTGCTTCGATGCCTCGCGCCGGCGAGACGTCCCGGCGCGCGGCCGCGAGCTTCCCGTCCCGCAGGAAGAAGACCAGGACCGGCGCCGGCAGCGGGGAAGACTCGGTCGCGGTGCTCGGGGGTGGCGGCGCCGGGAGTGGCTCCGTGGGAGTGGCCGTCGAGTGCGAGCCGCCGGAGCTTCCGCATGCGGCGAGTGCCAGCGGAAGGAGAAGAACAAACAGACGCACTCTCACCGGCGAATCATCGCAGTTATGGTTCCTAGGCAGTGCCTAGGAAGAGCTATTCCGCCGGCGAGGCGTCCCGGCTGCTCGGAATCAGCCTCGACACGCTTCGGCGCTGGGATCGCCAGGGGAGGATCAAGACGCGCCGGGACAGCGCCAACCGCCGGGTCGTCCCGGCGAGCGAGATCGAGCGGCTCCGAGGCCGGGACGGCTCGGGAGATCTCTCGGCGCGAAACAGGCTCTCCGGGGTCGTGCGCAAGATCGAACGCGAGGGGCTGCTCGCCCAGGTCGAGCTCGAGGCGGGCCCATTCCGCGTGGTCGCCGTGATCACGCGGGAGGCCGCGGATCAGCTCGGGCTCGAGCCCGGTGTTCCCGCGACCGCAATCGTCAAGGCGACGTCGGTGCTCGTCGAGCGATGAAACGGCTTGTCCCGCTCATCGCTCTCGCGGTCGTCGTCGCCGGCTGCGGCGGCGGAGGAGGCGGAGGTAGCGCCACGGTGTTCGCAGCGACGTCGCTCACCGATGTCTTTCCCCAGATCGATTCGACGGCGCGCTTCAACTTCGCGGGCTCGGGCGATCTTGCCTTCCAGATCGAGCAGGGCGCGAGGGCCGACGTCTATGCCCCCGCAAGCACGAAGTACTCGGACGAGCTGTACTCGAAGGAGCTGGTCGAACGGCCACGGGTGTTCGCGACCAACCGGCTCGTCCTCATCGTTCCGAAGTCGAACCCGGAGCACATCACGTCGCTGGGTGGCCTGATGAAACCGGGCGTGAAGCTCGTGCTCGCCGAGCCCGGGGTCGCGGCCGGCGACTACGCGCGGATCGTGCTCGACAGGTACTGCAAGACCATCTTCATTCCGACGGGCGCGCATTGTCCCCGGGCGAAGGTCGTCAGCGAGGAACCGGACGTCAAGGACGTCGTCGCCAAGATCGCGCTCGACGAGGCCGACGCAGGCTTCGTCTACGTCACGGACGCCAAGGCCGCCGCCGGCAAGGTGCGCGCGATCTCCGTCCCGGCCAGGCTGCAGCCACCGATCGAGTATGCGATCGCCGTCGTCAAGGACGCCAAGCACAGCAACGAGGCGAAACAGTTCGTCGAGCTCGTGCTCGGCCCCAAGGGCAGGGCGGCACTCCGGAGCGCCGGCTTCGGCCTCCCGTGAACCGCGTCTTTCTTCCTCTCCTCTGCCTGACGGTGGGCATCGCCGTCGCGTTCCTGCTGCTTCCCCTCGTGGCGTTGTTCGTGCGCGTCTCTCCGGAAACGCTCGCGTCCGCGCTGACGACCTCGGCCGCTCGCGACGCGCTGCTCGTCAGCCTGAAGACGAGCGCGATCGCCCACGCGATCGTGCTCGCGGTCGGGACGCCGGCCGCCTATCTGCTCGCGACGCGCCGTTTTCGCGGCCGCGCAGCGGTGATCACGTGCGTGGAGCTACCGCTCGTCTTGCCCCCGGCCGTCGCGGGTATCGGCCTCCTCACCGCCTTCGGCCGTAACGGGTTGCTCGGCGGGACGTTCTCCGCCCTCGGCGTCTCGATCCCGCTCACCCAGGCCGCGGTCGTGCTCGCGGTCGTCTTCGTCTCGAGCCCCTTCTACCTCCGGTGGGGAATCGCCGCGTTCGCGGGAGTCGACCCGCGCCTGATCGAAGCCTCGCGGACGCTCGGGGCCGGACCGTGGCGGACATTCCGTCGCGTCGCGCTTCCGCTGGCGGCGAGCGGGCTCGGGGTTGCCTCCTCGCTCGCATTCGCCCGCGGCCTGGGCGAGTTCGGAGCCACGATCATGTTCGCCGGAAGCTTCCAGGGCGAGACGCGGACGCTGCCGCTGGCGATCTACGCAGAGCTCGCGCAGAACTTCAACACGGCGCTGGCGATCGGGGCGCTGCTCGTGCTCGTCAGCCTCGGGATCCTGCTGGCCGTCAAGCTGCTCACCTCATGGCCACGATTCACGTCGAGATCGGCACTCCCCTCCGCTCCTTCCGGCTCGAGCTAGCGCTCGAGCTGGGTTCGGGCACGACTGCCCTCGCGGGGCCGTCGGGCGCCGGGAAGACCACCACTCTGCGGGCGATTGCCGGCCTCTTCTCGCCCGAGCGCGGGCGGATCGAGGCGGACGGGCAGGCCTGGTTCGACTCGAGCGACGGGACCGACCTTCCCCCGGAGCGGCGGTCGGTCGGGCTCGTCTTCCAGGACTACGCGCTCTTCCCGCACCTCACAGTCGCCGACAACGTCGCCTACGGCGGGCGGGCCCGGGTGCAGGAGCTGCTGGAGCGACTCGGGATCTCCCAGCTCGCGCGGGCGCGCCCCGGCGAGCTCTCGGGAGGGGAGCGGCAGCGCGTGGCAATCGCCCGTGCGCTGGCGCGCGAGCCGAAGCTGCTGCTGCTGGACGAGCCGCTGGCGGCGCTCGACGTCAGCACGCGGGCCCGCGTCCGGGGCGAGCTGCGGGAGCTGCTCCGCCAGCTGGCGCTTCCGACGCTGGTCGTCGCCCACGACTTCGCCGATGCGGCGGCGCTTGGCGAGAGAATCGTCGTCCTCGACCGGGGCCGGATCGTCCAGGAGGGGACGGCCGCAGAGCTGATCGCACAGCCGGCGGGCCCGTTCGTGGCGGAGTTCGCCGGCGGCAACCTGCTCGAGGCCCGTGCCGAGGCCGCACCGGGGGGTCTGACGCGGGTGACGCTGTCGGACGGAACCACGATGCTGTCCGTCGACCCGGGCGACGGCCCGGTTGGAGTGGTCGTCTATCCGTGGGAGATCGCGCTCGGGAGGGAGCTTCCGGCCGACTCGACCCAGAACCACGTCCGCGCACCGATCGACAGCCTCGTCCCGGTGGCCAACCGCGTCCGCGTTCGCGTCGGCCCGCTCATCGCGGAGGTCACCGCCGACTCGGCCGAGCGGCTCGGGCTCAGGCAAGGAGAGACCGTCGTCGCCAGCTTCAAGGCGACGGGGACCAGGCTCGTACCGCTCGGCTAGAGTCCAAAGACCGGGGGTGCACATCGGCGCATCCGTGCCGAGCTTCGCTGCGGCCTTCGTCCTCACGCTGGCCGCGGGACTGTTTGCACGGCGCGGCGAGCTCGCGGGTCGGTTCCAGTCGTGACGTAAATTCCGCGCGTGCGGCCGCTCGGTCTCGTCGGCAGCCTCTCGCGCGACCTCGTCGACGGACGGCCGGCGCGCCCCGGCGGAGCCGTCTACTACGCGGCCAAGGCGCTGCGCCTGCTGGGACGGCGCGCCGAGGTGCTGACGAAGTGCGCCGCGTCGGACCGGGCGCTCCTCCGGAGTCTGGTCGCGTTCGGGCTGCCGGTCACCTGGTCAGCGGCGCGCGAGACGACGTCCTTCGCATTCAGCTACGAGGGAGACCAGAGGCAGATGACCGTCGCGGCGGTGGGCGATCCGTGGCGGCCGGAAGAGATCGAAGGAGCGCTCGCCGGCGTCCGGTGGCTCCACGTTGGCGCTCTCCTGCGCTCCGACTTCCCGCCCGACACGCTGGCAGAGCTCGCCCGTGGGCGGAAGCTGTCGCTCGATGCGCATGCGCTGGTCAGGTCGCCCGAGGTCGGGCCGCTGAAACTGGACGCCGATTTCGACTCGAGCCTATTGCAGTACGTCCAGATCCTCAAGCTGTCCCAGGAGGAGGCCGAGGCGTTGCTCGGAGAGGTGAACGAAACCACCATCTCGACGCTCGGCGTGCCGGAGGTCGTGGTGACGCTCGGTCACGCCGGCTCGATCGTCTTCGCCGGCGGCAAGTTCGAGCAAATTCAGGCCAGGCCGCTAGGCGGAATCGATCCAACCGGCGCCGGAGACTCGTTCGCGGCCGCCTATCTCGCCGCCCGCAGCACCGCCCACACGCCGGTGGGCGCGGCCCAGCGGGCTTCCACACTGGTCACCGGAATGCTCGAAGGACGGCTGCAATGAGAGCGCGCGTCGAGACGGCGGACGGAGTCTTCACCGTCGATCTCGAGGCGGAGGAGGTACTGGGTTTCGATGCGGACGAGCACCTGCCGGCACCCGAGCCGGTCGAACTTCCGCTGCCGGGGGTGATCGCCGTGGCCGCGCGCGGCTCGACCAGGATCGCGGTCGTCGACCGCCGGCCGCCGATCGTCGTCTCCTACGACGCCGGCGTCACGTGGACCGAGAGCGGCGGGGGTCTACCGGCCGGCCATGCCGTCGCGATCGACAACGACGACCCCGACCTCGTCCTCTTCGCCGCCCGCAACCGCCTGTATTTGTCTCGGGACGGAGGGCGCTTCTGGCACGCGCTTACGCCCGAGCTGCCGGAGATCCGCGCGGTCGCCTTTACGGCAGTCTGAACTTGCCCCGGGCGACCACGACCGCCGAGCCGCCGACCTCGACGCGCTCGACTTGCTCGGGAGACCCTTCGACGCGCGCGTAGAGAGTCGAGGGCCTCCCAACCTCCGCCCCTTGCGAGATCTCGACTTCCGTTCCGAACTCGACCCAGCCGTGCCGCGCCAGATGAAGGGCGAGCGGCCCGGCTGCCGAGCCGGTGGCGGGATCCTCGGGGACGCCGCCCGCAGGCGCGAACATCCGCGTCTTCCACTTCGAGCCGGAGCCGGCGAAGGTGTTGATCCCGAGCACCGCCGGCAACTCCGCCAGGCGCCCGAGGTCCGGGCGCAGAGATGCGACCTCGTCCTCGGAGCCGAGAGCGACATAGACGTGCTGGAGCCCGTTGTCGTAGACCTCGACGGGCAGCAGCGAGCGCTCGACGCCGAGCGCCCCGAGCAGCTCCGCCTCCTGCGCGTAGGGCTCGACCGTGGGCAGCGGCTGCGCCATCCAGCCGAACGAGATCCGGGCGCCTTCGCGCTCGAGCCTGACGGGAACGAGGCCGCTACCGGTCTCGAGCTTGATCTCGATCAGCTGCATCGGCGCCGCGAGCACGAAGGCGGTCCCGAGGGTCGGGTGCCCGGCGAACGGCACCTCCGTCGCCGGCGTGAAGATCCGGATGCGGGCGTGCCCCTCGCCCTCGGCGGGGAGCACGAACACGGTCTCGGAGAAGTTCATCTCGCGGGCGAGCTTCTGCATCAGCTCGTCGTCGGCCTCGCGCGCGTCGGTGAAGACAGCCAGCTGGTTCCCGGCCAGCGGCGTGTCGGTGAAGACGTCACAGGTCACGTAGCGGAGCTCGCGCACGACGTCACTCTAAGAGCAGGACGACGCGGGCGGCTTGACCGCCCGCGCCTCCTGTTCAGTGCGGCGCTGCTAGGCGGGCTGGACGCCCCGGCGCTGCCGGGTGCCGATGAACCCCGCCCCGACGATGAGGAGTGCGAGCCCGCCGGCAAGCGCGGCTTCGCCGCCCGTGCCCTCGACCCAGCTCTGTCCTCCTCCGCCCGCCGATGCAGCCTCGGTCGATGCTCCGGGACCGCTCGACGTCGCGTCGGTCAGGAACTGCCCGCCGGCCTGCTCGGTCGCTCCCGGCCCACTCGAGGTGGCGTCGGTCAGGAACTGCGTCCCGCCGGTGCCGCCTTCGGTCGCGCCGGGGCCACTCGAGGTGGCGTCCGTCAGGAACTGCGTCCCGCCGGCCTCCTCGGTCGCTCCCGGTCCGCTCGAGGTTGCATCGGTCAGGAACTGCGTCCCGCCCGAGGCCTCGGTCGATGCTCCCGGGCCGCTGCTCGTCGTGTCGGTGACGAGATTGGTCCCGCCTGCTCCGGTTGACTCCTCCGAGACCCGGAACGCGTGCTCCTGGGCCTGGAGGTCGCTGGCGCCTGCGCCAGACTGCTCCGAGATCCGGAACGCCTGCTCCTGCGCCTGCAGGTCGGATGCGGGCCCGCTGCTCGTCGAGTCGGTGACGAACGCTGCGGTCGAGCCACCTCCGGCATCGCCGACAGGAGCAACTGTCTGGGCACCCGCAACTCCTGCGGAGATACCGGCCGCGGTCGTTGCAGCGACCGTGAGGATGGCCACCTTCTCGCGGAGACCCTGCGCCTCGACGTCGGGCTCCTCGAACATCCGAGCGAGCTCGTCCGGCTTGAACGCGAGGGTCACCTCGTCACCCGTCGCCGAACGCAGCAACTGGTCCAGGTCGTCCGGATCCCACGACACGGTGATGCGCTGCTCCGCCTCGCGGTCGCCGTCCCGGACACGCGCGACGTCGAGGAAGAACTCCGACGGACCCTTGGCGCGCGCTGCCTCTTCGATCTCGGAGCGCGGGATACGAGTCGTGACGGCATTTCCCTCGTCGTCGAGCGTCGCCGGATCGACCAGCGCCGCTTTCGCTGTTAGTGCCTCCATGGGCACCTCCTTCTTCCCGGCACCGATTGTTCGGCGCCTATCTTCCTAGACGGCTCTCCCAGCACCCATCTTCCCACCCCTTCGTGAAGAAGGCAACATGCGTCGGGGGCGACCGTCGAGCTCGAGAGCGGTTTCGCTCGTATAGAGCAGCATCGGCGGGCCTTCGACCCCGATGCCGAAGTGCCAGATCGGATCCGCCCGGACGGCGCCTAAGGGCTCCGCGCGGCGCCAGACGGCGGGGCCGCGGTCGATGCGAACAGCCCTCAGGCGGGCCCGTCCGAAGATCCCGAGCTCATGGCGTCCGATCGGCCCGGAGTCCGTCACGTCACCGACCCGGTAGCGGAGCGAGACGCCGAGTCCCGGCGCGTTCACGAAACCGGACCGAACCGTGATTCGCGCGAGGCCTTCGGGAGCACCGAGCAGAATCCCGACCAGCCCGGGCAGAGTCACGCGGGAGAACAGGAAGTAGACCGCCTGCTCGCTCTCGCCGGCCACGTACGTCCGCAGGTTGATCTGGGAGCACGGCGGAACGATCCCTCCACCCGGATACCGCAGCGCGGCGAGCGAGATCAGGTAGTCGCCGTCCACCGGTGCGGGCTCGAGCCCCGGCGGCAGCAGCCCCATCGCCTGGTCGCGCTCGATCTTCCAGCTCGCGACGACGAGATCGCGAATGCGGAGGGAGAGGCGCACGCCACGGTCTATCCTGCCACCGGCATGCAGCTCTTTCTCGTGCGCCACGCGGATGCGACCCCGGGCGATCCCGACGAGCTGCGATCGCTGAGCGAGGAGGGACGAGACCAGGCCCGGCAGCTCGGGGAGCGGCTGAGAGCGGAGGGCATCGAGCCGGACGTCATCCTCACGAGCCCGCTCCTGCGAGCGCGCGAGACCGGTGCCGTGCTCGCGAGGGCCACCGGCTCGGACGCCGAAGCGGACGATCGGCTGACGCCCGGGGCGACTCCCGAGGCCGTACGAGGAGCGGTGGCAGGGCGCGGAGACCGCGTCGTCGTCGTGGGTCACCAACCGGACTGCGGGCGCATCGCGGCAGCATTGACAGGCGAGGAGGAGCCGAGCTTCCCGCCGGCCGGAATGATCGTGATCGACCTGCCGTGACGAGCGCGGTCTCCGTCGCGGACTTGTCCAAGTCCTACGGCGGGCTCCAGGCGGTGCGAGGCATCAGCTTCGAGATCGGCGCCGGGGAGGTCTTCGGACTCCTCGGCCCGAACGGCGCGGGCAAGACGACAACGGTCGAGATCCTCGAGGGCTACCGCAAGCGCGACTCCGGAACGGTGGAGGTGCTCGGCCAGGATCCGGAACAAACCGGCAGCGAGTGGCGCCAGCGGATCGGCGTCGTCCTCCAATCGTCGGCGGTGTACACGACCTTGACCGTGACGGAGATGCTGGCGCTCTTCGCCGGGTACTACCGTCACCCGCGACCGGTGGACGAGGTCGTCGAGCTGATCGGGCTCGCAGACAAGCGCGATTCCCGGGTCAAGAGCCTGTCCGGCGGGCAGAGCCGCCGCCTCGATCTGGGGCTCGCGCTGGTCGGTGATCCGGAGCTGATCTTCCTCGACGAGCCGACGACGGGGTTCGACCCCGGGGCGCGCCGGGCCGCCTGGAACACGATTCGCTCGCTCCGGTCGCTGGGCAAGACGATCCTGCTGACGACGCACTACCTCGAGGAGGCCGAGCAGCTATCCGACCGCGTCGCGGTCCTGCGTGAAGGAAGGATCGTCGCGATCGGCCGTCCCTCCGAGCTGATGGGCCCGAAGCAGGTGAC
>DASWEE010000033.1:0-12948 GCA_036394915.1 Gaiellaceae bacterium
GGCTCCCCACCTCGGCCACGAGGAGATGTTCCCATAGGAGAACGAGGCCGGTGGTGTTCCTCGCCTAAATGCCTTCTTTGGGCCCAGTCGGTTTTCCTGGCGTGCCGGAGCCGGGCTCCGCCCGGCGGGAGGCTCGCCGGCCAGGGAAGCGAATGGGTCCAAAGAAATTCGCCGAGCCGGTCTCGCTTTCGTCCACCCCTCCGGCCGACTTTCCGCTTCCGCGTACAGCCGCCCGGCTTGGCTTCGTCCTACTCGCGCTCCGTGCTCGGCGCAGGCAGGACTCTACGCTCGGAAGCAAGCACACGTCAAGGGGGTAGGAACGAATCTTGCGCAATTTGCGAGGGTTCCTTTTGAAAGTTCACTCGGCGCTCCGACCTACCCCGGAGGAGCGTCGGTCACTCGGCGCCGAAAACGCCTCGGAGGCCGCCGGTGCTCGGAAATACCGACAGGCCGGCTGCGGTCCGGCCTCCTCGTGTCTGGCTGTCGAGCCGGACGGCGACTCGCCGCCCGAGTCGCCGTCCGCAGCTCGTCTCCCAGGTGTCTGCGGCGATCCCCGAGAGAGGATGCGCGGAGCTTATGCTAAGGGAAGCGATTGTGCAACCAGAAATTCTTTCAGGATTTCGAGACAATTGACTGACTAGTCAATCTAATTCGGAGTCTAAAGCTTCTCCCGCATTTTCAGGCGTGATCTCAGTAAGGATTCGCGCGCGCGCGGTATTGCGGCGCAACCGCGCCGGCGAAGATCGACGGGAACGAGATGCGGTTGGGATCGCCGTCCGAGACGAACAGGCGATCCGGGTTGAGCTTGAAGTAATGGAGCCAGTAGCCGCTTCCGTAGTCGACCTGACCCTTCCATGGCCCGCTCCTGATCCGCGGGATGCCGAGCGGGTCGAAGTCGATGCTGAACGGAGAAGGCGCAGGGCCGGAGCCGACCTCCATCACGCCCTGGTAGTGGTAGGACTGTCCGTCCCAGCTTCCCCTGATCGCGAGGTCGTGCGGAACCGGATAGACGCCGTAAGGCAGGGCCATCGTCCGCACCTTCTCCTCGGGCACCGCGTCGTTGATCAGCCGTTCGCCGAGCACGATCTCCTTTTGCACTCCGGTCGCATCGAGGCTGCCGAGATTGCTGTGGTCGTACGTGTGGTCGCCGATGTCGAAGCCGAGCCGAGCAAGCTCGGCCAGCAGATCGGGGCCGTTCGAGCCGCCGCCGAACAAGCTCGCGATCACGTAGAAGGTCGCCGTCGGGGTGAAGCCGGGATGCTTGCGCGCAAAGGCGAGCATGATCCCGACGGCGGTCTCGGGATCGACCTTTCCGTCCGGAAGCAGCGAGAACTGCTCGGGGCTCGAGTCGTCGAACGTCAGCACCACGGGCGTCTTGCCCGCCGGCACGTCGATCCTGCCGGTGACCATGTCCGCCGCGCTGATGGGCCGAAAGCCGCGCCGGAAGAGCGTCCGCAGCTCGTTGCGGAACTGCGAAGGAGTCGTGTCGTACTCGCTCGCCGGGTTCTTGAGGACGCGGTGCAGCATGATCACCGGGATCACGCCCAGCTCGTTCGCGCCCACGCGCTTCGGATCGGGAAGCTTCGGCACCTGCTTGTGGCGGGTGATGGTGTGCTTGGCCGGCTCCGATTGCTTCGTGGACGATCCGCAGGCGGCCAGGAGCAGCACCGCGACCCCGACGATCAGCGCTCGAGCCTTCACGCCGCCGCTTCCCCCGCCGTGCGCAGGTTCGGCGCCGGCTGCCGCGGCTCGAGCCCGAAACGGACGTCGGGCTCGTCCCGCTCCTCGAGCAAACCCGCGACGTACTCGCCGAGGGCCGGTCCGTGCTTGAAGCCGTGGCCCGAGCCCCCGCCGAGCAGCCAGACTCGCTCGTGCTCAGGGTGCGGTGCGATCAGAAAGTGCGTGTCTGGGGTGAGGCTGTAGGCGCAGGTCCGGGTTCCCACGAGCGGCGCATCCGCGAGCGCCGGAAACCGCGTCGCGATATACCGGCGCGCCTCACGCTCGCCGTCGGCCGATGCGACCCGGGGATCGCCGTCGGGATCGAACTCAGGCCCCTCCCGGTCGGGAGCGACCTTCACACCGCGCCCGTCCAGGTCGCCGAGCCCGTACACGGCCCCGCCGTAGTCGACCCAGCCCGGGACCGGCGGCGTCTGCCAGTCAACGCCGGCGCCGAAATAGAAGACATCCTGCTTAGTGATTCTCAGCTTGACCAAGCCGGGGAAGATCGAAGGTAGCCAGGCGCCGCAGGCCCAGACGATTCGATCCGCCTCGAGCCGCCGGCCGTCGACCGCGACTGCCGCTCCGTCCGGCCGCGCCACGCCCCCGAGCAAGCGGGCGCCGCGCGCGAGCGCGTCGCCCACGATCACTCGAACCGCCTCGCGCGCGCGCAGGATTCCGGCTTCGGGCTCGTAGAGGACAAAGGCAAGGCCTTCGCCGTCGAAGCTCGGGAACAGGTCCTCGGCAGCGTCCAGGGAGATGCGGTCGACCGGGACCCCCTCGGCGCGCAGTGTGCGCTCGCTCTCGGCCTCCCAGCCTTCCTCGCTGCGCACGAGCCAGGCCACGCCGGACTGGACGAGAAGCTCGGTCCCCGTCTGCTCCTCGAGCTCACGCCACAGCTCACGAGCGCGCCAGGCAGAGCGTGTGTACCAGCCGTCCTGCCCATGTGAGAAGCGGATCAGGCGGGACTCGTCCCCCGAGGCGGCGCGAACGTGCCCGGGCGGATAGCGGTCGACCAGCGTGACGTCCCACCCGTTCAGGCCCAAGCGGCGGGCAACAGAGGAGCCGAAGATGCCGGCTCCGACGACGACTGCACTTGGCACGCGCTAAGGGTAGTCGTGTTTCAGGGTGCCACGCGGGTGGCGAAAATCGCCTCGTTGAAGCGACCGCCGGCCGGCACTGCCGCGAGCGCGAAGACCGGGACGGCGACCCCCCCGGCAAAGGACGTCGAGATGTAGTCGCCGAGCATCCGTCCCAGATTCGTGTCCGCCAGCCAGGAGAGGTGCATCGACTCGGTGTTGAGGCGACGCGGCGCCGACCAGGTCCTTCCACCGTTGTTCGAGCTGACCAGGCCCGCGTCGATCCGCTCGCACGAGGCGATTCCGCTGCAGGCCGTCAGCGTGTAGTACGCGACCGCCAGCCGTGCGTGGACCCCCTGCGTGCCTGGCGCGACCGCCAGACCGGGGACGAACGAGTCGACGTCGAGGAACGCATCCGTCGTGGGAAGACGCGCCGAACGCGACCAGGAGATGCCGTCGGCCGATCTCGAAAGCACGATCTCGTTGGCCTCGCACCCCCGGTCGAGTTCGCAGCCCTGCCAGGCGAGATAGACCGTCCCGCCGGCATCGACGTCGCCGGAGACGAACTGCGGCGTGCGCACCTCTCGCACCTCCCAGCCGTTGAGGATGGCGACGCGCCGCGGCGGAGTGAACGTCGCGCCGCCGTCCGTGGAGAGGACAGCGGCGATCTCGTCCTGTTCGAACGCTGCCATGGCGGCGATCGACGTGTAGGCCACGACCAGGGACCCGTCGGGCCGTGGCAGCGGCTGCGCGCCGTTCACGAGCTCGGTCGTGAGGCCTCCCGGGGCTGCCGTGACGGAACGCGACCAGCTGGCCCCGCCGTCGTTCGTGCTGCGGATCGCGATCCCGCCGGTCTCGAGGTTCAGGTAGGTGAGGTAGCACCGGCCCCGGAACGGGCTCCTGCTCCAGTTGTCGCACGCGAGCCAGCCCTTGTCGACCTGCTCGGGCGGGGTCTTGACGCCGGTGACCGGAGGACGCCAGGTGATCCCGTCGCTCGAGCGGCTGATCAGCACGGCGTCGCCTTCCGGAAGCTGCGCGAGGGAGGCGATCAGCCACAGGCGATGGACGGCGTCGTAGGCGACGGCCGGATCGCTGACGAGCTCTGCGACACCTGCCGGCCGCGAGGCGAGCGAGAGCGACGGAAGCAGACCGGAATGCCAGGTCTTGCCGGCGTTCTTCGACGTGGCGAATCCCGTTGCCAGGGCACCGCCGTTCTCGAAGCGCCCGACCTGGAAGGCCGCGACCACGACTTTGCCGTGAGCGAAGCTGTCCGGCTCCACCTCCGTGCCGTCCTGCGCGCCGAGCCCGCGGAACGGGTCCTGGGAGAGCTGGCGGGTCACGAGCTCGCAGTCGGCCGCGACGTTGTCCGAGAGGTCTGCGACCGCGAGGTCGCGTCCCAGTCCGCAGGTGACGCGGTCGGCGGAGCCGTCGAACGCCGCCGACAACCGGTCGGATCCCGACCCTCCGAAGATGGTGTCGCTTCCGGTCCCGCCGTCGAGGAAGTCGTCGCCCCGGCGGCTCTCGAGGTAGTCGGCCCCGCCGTAGCCGAGCAGCGTGTCCGACCGCGCCGTCCCGATCAGTCTGTCGGTGCCCTGGGTTCCGCGCAACGTCTCGGCCGGAGCGGAGGCCGCGAAGGCGCCGAGTGAGACCAGCGCTGTGAGGAGGAGCGCGCCGAGGAGACGAGGGTCACGGGCGGCGGCCAGGGCCTAATGATGGGCCTCCCCGGCCGCGCCGTCAATGGCGAGGAACGCGCGAGCGTCGTCTAGTACTGGCCCGGGTACTGGTTCTCGCCGTACTGCGCCGCGTTCTCGCGGGCGCCCCGGCGGGCCTCGCGAATGAGCTTGTCGGCGTCCGGCGCGCTGAGCCTGCGAAGGCGAGCGGCACGTCTCCACTCCCGGTATCGGGCTACAAGATTGCGAAGCACCCGGCCAGTGTAGGTGGCCGGCCATTCATCGGGGTGGCCGGATTCGAGCCGGCGTCCTCCCGGCCCCAAACCGGGCGCTCTGACCAGGCTGAGCTACACCCCGTTCGTCAAGGAGTCTAACCACTGCTCCCGAAGGCAATCCATCCACGCCTGCAGACGCGCGCGGAGGTTTGTGTCACCTACGGCGATCGTTAGCACGCCATAACGAGATCGCCATTTTCGTCCTGCGAGCCCATTGCTGTTGGATTTCCGTTGGAGTCGAATCGCGGTCGGCTCGATTCCTAGTTGAGGGGCCCAAAAGCGCCGAAGCTCGTCGAGATCCTGGTCGGCGTGGTACTGGATCGAATAGCCGGTACTTCTTCTGCATCGCGCGAGCGCCGGCCAGTCGCGCCGATTCCGGCCACTCCGCACGCGGCCTCCGAGGGATCGGCAGGTCCCGAACCCAGTAGTAGATCGTCGTCCGCGGCAGCGCCAGACACTCGGCCAGTTGGTCGATCGTCATCTTGCGCTTGCGCCGAAGCTCCCGCGCCTTCTCGCGTAGGTAGAGCGGATATGCTATGTTGTCAGATTAGCAAACGGATCGGATGGATTGCTTCCGGTAGGTTCGCGCGGTGACCGAGCTTCCGCCGCTTCAGCGCGACGAGGCCGGCCCGCGCAGGCAGCCGTGGCTCGGGTACTTGATGGTGCTCTCCGCCGCGGTGCTGTTCGCGGTCAACGGCGTCGTGTCGAAGGTGATCCTGGCCTCGGGGCTCTCGTCGATGCGGCTGACCGAGGTCAGGATCACCGGAGCCGCAATCGGGCTGGTCCTGGGGCTCCTGCTGGTCCGCCCAGCGAGCCTGCACGTCAAGCGCCGCGAGCTTCCGTTCCTCGCCCTGTTCGGGATAGGCGGGCTCGCGCTCGTGCAGTGGCTCTACTTCCTCGCCATCCACCGGCTCGAGATCGGGATCGCTCTCCTGATCCAGTACCTCGCGCCGCTGCTGGTCGCCCTCTGGGCGCGCTTCGTCGTGCACCAACAGGTTCGCAGGCGGCTCTGGCTCGCGCTCGTGCTGGCACTCACCGGGCTGACGCTCGTCGTCCAGATCTGGCGTGGAACCGCCACCGGCCTCGACGGGCTCGGCGTCGCCGCCTCACTCGCGGCCGCCGTGGCGTTCGCGGCGTACATCCTGCTCGCCGAGCACGGCGTCAAGACCCGCGACGCCGTCTCGCTCACCGCCTACGGATTCGTCTTCGGAGCCGTGTTCTTCGCGCTGATCCAGCCCTGGTGGAGCTTTCCGGGCCAGCTCGTGACGGAGCGCGTCTCGCTCCTGGGCAACCTGGCGTCGTCGCACCTGCCGGTCTGGGCGCTCATGCTCTGGATGGTCGTGCTCGGAGCGATCGTGCCGTTCGTGCTCTTCGTCAGCGCGCTACGCCACATCGCCGCGACTCGGGCCAGCATTCTCGCCATGCTCGAGCCCGTCGTCGCGACGGCGGTCGCCTGGGCATGGCTGGACGAGTCGCTCGGCGCAGTCCAAATCGCCGGCGGCGCGATCGTGCTCGCAGGCATCGTGCTCGCGCAGACCGCCCGCGACTAGCACGGGGGAAACCAGGTTTCCCCCGTGAGCCCCTTCTTCCTTGGGGGAACCTCTGGTTCCCCCTGGCCCCCCTCCGGGCGCCGGCATGGCTCTCGCCGGGCATAGCCTGGCTTCGCCTCCATCACGAAGTCCGCGTTCTAAGCGCTGTCGGACAGAGACCGGAGGAACGCGAGCTTCTCTTTGCGGAGCAGGTCATGCTCTCCACGCGCGACCCGCTCGAGCAGCTGGCGGATCACTTCAGCGAGCTCGACCGGGTTGAACGGCTTGGTGATGTAGTCGACGCCACCGATCTCGAGCCCGCGCGCCTGATCGCGGAGCTCGGCGCGTGCGGTCAGGAACACGATCGGGATCTTCCCCGTCAGGGGATCGTCGAGCAGCGCCTCGGCCACGCGCCAGCCGTCGAGCTGCGGAAGCATGACGTCGAGCAAGACGACGTCGGGCCGGGACGAGCGGGCCTGCTCCAGCCCAGCGGGCCCGTCCTCCGCCTCAACCACCTCCATCCCTTCGGCTTCGAGGTTGACGCGGCACAGAAGCCGGATCGGGGCGTCGTCGTCGACGACGAGAACCCGCGTCATCAGGAAGGAGATCCCTCCTTCGCGCGACTCCGAAACGCGTCAGAGGCGAGCGGCAGCTCGAACACGAAGCTCGAGCCTCGGCCCTCGACCGACGAGACTCTGATGCTGCCTCCCATCGCGGACACGAGCCCCTCGGCGATGAAGAGGCCGAGGCCCGCGCCCATCCCCTCCTGCCCGGTCATGTCCGAGCGCCGGTAGAACTTGGAGAAGATCAGCTGATGCTCCGCCTGGGGGATGCCCATCCCCTCGTCGGCGACTGCGACCTCCACCGTTCCGGTCTCGACCTTCCTCCGCGCCGAGACCGTCACACGGCCTCCGTCGGGTGAGTACTTGACTGCGTTGTCGAGCAGGTTCGCGACCACCTGCCGAAGCTTCTCGTCGTCCCCCTCTGCGGCGAGGGGCTCGTCGGGGAGCTCGAGCACGAACTCGTGCCCGTTGACCGAGGCGGGCTCCTCGGTGCTGGAGACGACATCCGCCAGCAGGGCGTGGAGGTCGACGGGTACGCGTTTGACCTTGAGGTCGCCCGCTTCGAGGCGCGCAACGTTGAGGAGCGTGTCCACGATCGCGGTCAGCCTTTCAGACTCCGAGGCGACGTACCGGAGGAACGTCCGGCGTTCCTCCTCGCTGAAGTGGACGTCGTGGCGCAGGAGCGTCTCTGCGAACCCGTAGATCGACGTCAGCGGAGCCCTGAGCTGATGCGAGACCGTGGAAACGAAATCGGACTTCATCTGCTCGACGAGCCGCTCGGCGGAGATGTCCCGAAACGCATAGATCCGCCCGGCGACCGCCCCGGTCGGATCGTGCATGACGGCCTCGCTCAGGGACAGCCACACATCCTCGCCACCGCGCGGGATCGAGAGGATTCTGCTTGCCCCGGCCTCGTGGCCTTCAGGGGCCGCGAGGGAGCGCTTGAGGACGTCCGCGGCGTCGCGGCCGATCGCCTCGATGCGATCGACGCCGGTGATCTGGACGGCCGCCTCGTTCCAGAGCACGACGCGCCCCTCGCGGTCGACGGCCACGATTCCGTCCGCGACCTGGGTGAGGATCGCGTCGCTGCGGTTCTTCTCGAGCGCGATCCGCTGGTAGAGCTCGGCGTTCGAGAGCGCCGCGGACGCGTTGGCGGCGAGCGCAAGAAGCGCCTCGATCTCCTCGTCCCGCCAGTGCCGGGCGGCGCGGGCATAGACCGAGAGCACGCCGAGCAGCCCGCCTTCGGGGCCCGAGAGCGGGACTCCGAGGTACGACTCGTAGCCGGCGGCCACCATCGGGTCGGCCTCGGTCCAGCCCTGCTCGCCTGCGGCCGGGACGGCGACCGGTGACCGCGTCTGCGCCACTTCTCCGGCCAGCCCGGTCGTCGAGGGCATCCGCGCGCCGGTCAGGGTCTCCGCGCCCCCTCCCCCGCCGGCGAGGACGACCAGCTCGTCTTCATCCACGAGGCAGATCGTGCACGCGTCCGCCCCGAGCAGCGCGGGCGCTTCCGCCACGACTTCTGCCGCCACCCGCTCGGGATCGAGCTCGGTGGCGAGAAAGGTGGCGATGCGCGCGAGCCGCTGGGAAAGTGCACGCGCGCTCCGCTCGCGCTCGAACAGCTCGCTGCGCTCGAGCGCGCCCTTCGCCGCGTCCGCCAGGTGCCCGGCGAGCTCGAGATCGTCGTCCGTGAACGCCTGTTCCTCCGCGAAGAACACGATCACGACTCCGCGGTCCTGCTCACGCCCCTCGACCGGGATCGCCAGAAGCGAGCGGAAGCTCCCCTCCGAGAGCGTTCGCCATTCGTCGTCGAAGCGGGCGTCCGCAAGCAGGTCGGAAGCAGCCAGCACCAGTCCGCGATCGGCGGCATCCGCAAGCGCATCGGGGAGCGCCGACAGCGCTTCGTCGAGGGGGTCCGGAAGCCCATGGCGGCCGGCGAGCTCGAGCTCGCCTCCCCGCGGCATCAGCACCCCGGCACATTCGCCGCCGAGCGCCTCCGCAGCGGCCTGCGCAACCGCATCGAGCGTCTCGGCGAGCGAGAGCGGCTGCGCGAGCGCCGAGGCGACCCGGTAGAAGCCGCGCTCGATCCGAGCCCGGCGCTCTCGCTCCTCGAAGCTGGCGGCATTGCGCAAGGCAAGGCCCGCGAGGCCGGCGAACGTCTCGATCGTCTCTCTGTCAGCCCTGCTGAACCTCCGCTCGGGGTCCCTCGTACCGACGCCGAGGACGCCGCTCGCCTCCCCGCCGACGGTCATCGGTGCGACGAGCGCGGCGGCGAAGCCCTCGTACGCGGGGTTCGGGACCGCCTGCGGAAGGTCCGCGTACTCGTGCGAGACGACCGAGCCGGCACCCTCGAGCGCCCGGCCGGCGAGCCCGAGATCCTCGGGCGACTCGAATCCGACCAGCGCCCGGTCGAGCCCGTAGACGGCTGCGCAGCGAAGAGTCCCTCGCGCCGTCTCGCGCAGGTAGCAATCGGCCGCATCGGCCTGCAGCAGCTCGGCCAGCTCGACCACGAGCCGCTCGAGGACGGTCTCGAGCCTTAGCTCGGCTGAGACGACCTGTGCCGCCTTGATAAGGGCCGAGAGATGGTCGAGCCGCTCCTCATTCTCGCGCAGCAGGCGGGTCGTGTGCATCGCGAGACCGACCTCGCGCGCCACTGCCTCTGCGAGCTTGACCTCCTGGAGCGACCACGCCGAGGGCTCCGTCCGGTGCAGCGCGATGATCCCGATCAGCTCGTCGAAGACGACGATCGGCGTCGCGAGCACGGCCTTCGTACCGATCTCCAGCAGCGTCCGGCGACCCCCGAGCGAGGGATCGTCGAGCTCTGCCGCGGAGGCCACGTCCGCGATCGCAACCGTTTGACGGTTCCTGGCGGCCAGGTTGGAGGCAGGGAGCCGGTCCGCATGGCCGCCCACGGGCTCGACGCCGTCGGCGTTCCACTCTGCCGCGACCGGCATCGGCCCACCGGGGATCCCGAGCCGGATGAAGCAGCGCGCGAGCTCGAGTGCACGCCCGGTCTCGGAGACAGCCACGTGGAGCACCGCATCGAGGTCGAGCTCGGAGCGGACCTTCCGCCCGATCCTCGCCACGAGCTTCTCGCGCTCGAGGGCGTCGGCGAGCTCGGCCGAGGAGCGGACGCGGTCGAGCGCCAGGCCGCCCTCGGCGGCGAGAGCCTGCAGGAGCGACAGCTCGTCCCCGGCGAAGGTTCGCCGCTCCCCGGTCGTTCCGGCGACGACGACGCCTGTCACCCGCTTGCCGGCGACGAGCGGCACGAAGATCGCGCTCTTCACCCCCGTCGTTTCGACGAGCTCACGGTTGACGAGAGGCGACGCCTCGACGTCCTCGACCACGACCGGCGCCCGCTGCGCGACCGCCTGCGCGATCCCGGACGGAGCGGCGTCGAGGTCGAGTCGGAGCCGCGGAGGCCAATCGAGCTCGCGGTCGCCCGAGAAGCCGAGCACGCCCGTTGCCTCCCGACGTTTCTCGTCCACGAGCGCAAGCGCGGTCAGATCGACCGAGAGCAACGAGCCCACCTGCGCGAGCAGCGCGCGGGCCACCGATTCGGGGTCGCGGGCCCGGCCGAGCTGGTTCGAGACCGCCGCGACCGAATCGAGCTCGCGATCGACGAACGCGACGCGCTCGTCGGTCTCGCGGGAGCGGAGCCAGCCGTGGATCAGCTGCCGGCGCTCCTTCCAGCGGACGAGGACGGCGACCGGCGGGAAGGCTGCAATCAAGATCGAGGCGAGGCCGAACCAGACATGGCCGCCGAACGGCTCCTCGTCGACGAGCACCACGACCGCGAACAGCCCGGTCAGCAGGCCGAGCACCGGGAACAGCGACAGGAAGGCGAGCTCGAGGGCGGTGGCCCGGCGCCATTCCTTCCACGCCATCGGCGCGAGCGCAGCCGCCATCCCGAGATAGAGCACGGACAGGACCACCAGCGGAACGCCGTTGAAAACGATCGCCTGGGTATGAATGCCCATGGCTTTCCTGATGATAGGTACGAAATCAGTCACCGTCGAGTAGGCCGCGCAGTAACATGGGCGCGTGGTCAAGCGCGTCCTCCTCGCGTCCCCGCGCGGCTACTGCGCGGGCGTCGAACGTGCCGTCGATACGGTCGAGAGCGCGCTTCAGCTCTACGGCGCGCCGGTGTACGTCCGCAAGCAGATCGTCCACAACATCCACGTCGTCCGCGAGCTCGAGGAGCAGGGCGCGATCTTCGTCGACAGCGAGGAGGAGGTGCCCGAGGGCGAGACGGTCGTGTTCTCGGCACACGGAGTCTCGCCGGCGGTGTACGAGAACGCGCAGAAACGCCGGCTGAGCACGATCGACGCGACCTGCCCGCTGGTGACGAAGGTTCACGTCCAGGCCCGCCGGTATGCCGCCGAGGGGTACACGATCATCCTGATCGGCCACGCCGGGCACGAGGAGATCGAGGGGACGATGGGCGAGGCACCCGACTCGATCCTCCTCGTCGAGTCGACAGACGACGCGGAGGCGCTCGAGGTCCCGGAAGGGGCGAAGCTCGCCTACATCACACAGACGACGCTGTCAGTCGACGAGACGCAGGACGTGATCTCGGTTCTGCGCCGCCGCTTTCCCGACATCTACGCGCCGAAGAAGGAGGACATCTGCTACGCGACCTCCAACCGGCAGTGGGCCGTCAAGGAGATGCTCGACCTCGTCGACCTCCTGCTCGTGATCGGCTCCAAGAACAGCTCGAACTCGAACCGGCTCGTCGAGGTCGCCCGCGCCGGCGGCATCGAGTCGCACCTGATCGAAGACGAGACCGAGATCGACGAGTCCTGGCTCGAAGGCATGGAGACGGTCGGGATCACGTCGGGAGCCTCGGCGCCGGAGCGGCTGGTCGTGCGGGTCTGCGACTGGTTTCGCGCGCGCGGGATCGAGGACATCCGCCCGTACGAGCTGGACGTCCGCGAGGACATCACCTTCCGGCTCCCGGTCGAGCTTCGTCGCGAGCTGGAGCTCTCCGAGACGCAGCGAGCCGGCTAAGCCGGGTCGCTGCTCCATTCGAGGGGGAAACTTCGTTTCCCCCTCGAGCTCCCCCTTCTACGAGTGTTGGGGAGTCTGTGAAACGCGGGAGGCCCGGCAGAGGCGCGCCACGGCGCAGGGCCTGGGCCTGAGCTGGTCCTCAGGCCTTCGCGATCTGCGGCGCTTCGACCGAGTCCGTCTCGACCTGGACGGCAAGCGTCTCCCCCTTGATCCAGTCCTCGTGCGCGAGCAGCTCCGCCTGCGATTCGGGCAACGTGAGGACGATCCGGTCGGTCAGCTCGTAGCCCGCCTGCTTCCGCATCAGGTTCACCTCGTGAATCAGGTCGAGGACGCGGCTCTCCAGCTCGAGCTCCGGGTCGAGGGTCGTGTCGAGCGCGACCGTCAGGCCGTCCTCGGATTCGACCGCCCACCCCTCCTTGCCCCGATGCTCGACGAGCACGTCGTCGGGGCCTAGGTCGTGACCCAGCACGCGAAAGCCTGCGTCGACCTGTTCGAACTCTCCCCGGGCGAGGGCTTCCCGGACCCCCGGAAGCTCCTTGCCGAGGCGCGGGCCGAGCACGGGGAGGTTCGGTTTGACGAAGAGCTCGGTCGCGTCGACCTCACCCGCCTCGACCGCCTTGACGCGCAGCTCCTCGGCGATCTCGTCGGCATGTGAGCTCACGGCGTCCGCGCCCTGAACGACGAGACGGCGCAACGGCTGCCGGTGCTTGAGACCGGCCGCATCGCGTGCCTGCCGCCCCAACGTCACGATCGCTCGCACCTCTGCGATTTCGGCAAGCAGGGCGTCGTCCGGCTCCTCCGGCGCGGGCCACGGCACGAGGAAGACCGACTCTTCGCGGGAGACGAGATTGCGCCAGAGATGATCGGCGAGGAACGGCATCACCGGGGCGATCACCTGGATCGCGACCGTGAGCGCCTGCCAGAGCGCACGAAGCGCTGCGGCGTCCTCGTCCCAAAAACGGCGCCGTGAGCGGCGGATGTACCAGTTCGAGAGATCGTCGACGAACCGCTCGAAGGCGGCCGTCACGTCCGGCGTCCAGTACCGCTCGTAGGCGTCGGTCGTCTCCCGGACGAGCTGCGACGTCCGCGCCTCGAGCCAGCGGTCGAGC
>DASWEE010000034.1:0-3178 GCA_036394915.1 Gaiellaceae bacterium
TTCGACCAGCTCACCCACCCGCAACAACAACGCGACAGCCGTCTCGCGATCACCGTCAAGGATCGCCTCGGCCTCGGCCCGCTCCACAACTCGGGGTTCGCCGCCTGGACCCGGGTCCCTCTATAGAGGTGAACGCTTACATGACCGAATTTACGAACCCTACGCGGTGAGCGACGGGCGCGGGCGCACCTGCCCGACGAGATCAGGCACGAGCCGAAGTGGCGGCTGGCACTGGAGATGCTCGACGAGCTCCGCGGCTGGGGTCTCTCCCCGCCGGTGGTCGTCGCGGACGCGGCCTACGGTGACATCGGCGAGTTTCGCCTCGGCCTGCAGGAGCGCGAGCTCGGGTACGTCGTGCAGGTGAAGGGCGTGACGAGCGCCCATGCAGAGCAGGTGCGGCGGCACACGAGTGACGACGCGGGTAGGGGCGCCGACCGAGCGAGCGCTATCGCGCGCGAGTCGCGAAGCGGCGTCCTCGTCATCCGCGGTGAGGCAGGGGTCGGGAAGTCGGCATTGCTGGAGGACGCTCGCGAGCGAGGGGCCGAGATGCGAGTGCTCGCCTGCGCCGGAGTCGAGGCGGAGTCGGCGCTCCCGTTCGCGGGCTTGCACCAGCTGCTGCGCCCGGTCCTGCGTCACCTCGAGAAGGTGCCGAAGCCTCAGGCGGATGCCCTCCGAGGAGCGCTGGGCTTGGCAGCGGGTCGTGGCGACGACCGCTTTCTCGTTTCCCTGGCCGTCCTGAGCCTGCTGGCTGAGGCGGCGGAACAGCGGCCGCTGCTGTGCCTCGTCGATGACGCGCACTGGCTGGACGACGCCTCTGCAGACGCGCTCGTCTTCGTGGCACGGCGGCTCGAAGCCGAGGGGATCGTGCTGCTGTTCGCCGCCCGGGAAGGAGAAGCTCGAGAGTTCGATGCACCCGAGCTGGCCGAGCTACGGCTCGCCGGGCTCGATGCGGATGCAGCTGCCGCGCTGCTCGATCGTCACGCGGGCATTGCGCTCTCGCCCGAGACTCGCGCGCGGCTGGTCGAGGCGACGGGCGGGCACCCGCTCGCCTTGCTCGAGCTACCTTCGACGCTGAGCGAGGGGCAGCTCTCAGGTGGCGAGCCGCTCCTCACGCCGTTGCCCGTGAGCGCCCGGCTCGAGCATGCCTTCCTGGCGCGGGTGCGTGAGCTCCCCGAGGAGACGCAGACGCTGCTGCTCGTCGCTGCCGCGGACGACACGGGCGAACTCTCGACCGTGCTGCGCGCAGCAGCCCGGCTGGACGTCGGGGCGGAGGCGCTCGATGCGGCCGAGGCGGCACAGTTGGCGACCCTCCGCGACGCGGTGCTCGAGCTGCGGCACCCGCTCGTGCGGTCCGCCGTCTACCACGGGGCGCCGCTTTCCAAGCGCCAGGCCGTGCATCGCGCACTGGCGAGCGTGCTCGATGGCGACGCGGAGGCGGATCGACGCGCCTGGCACCGGGCGGCGGCGAGCGTCGGCCCCGACCCTGCGGTGGTGGAGGAGCTCGAGCAGGCGGCCGTGCGCGCGCGGCGGCGGAGCGGCTTCGTCGCCGCCTCGCTGGCATACGAACGGGCCGCCGCGCTCACACCGGACGAACGCGAGCGCGCGCGGCTGCTCACCGCTGCCGCCGAAAACGCCTGGTTCGGCGGGCGGCTCGAGCGCACACGGATGCTGCTGGAGCGGGCACGCCCCCTCGCTTCGGAGCCGCTGCAACGTGCGGACATCGATCGCTACCTCGGTCTCGTCGAGCTGACCGGAGGGGTGCCGGCGGAGGCGTGCCGGTTGCTCGTTCGCTCGGCGGCGGCCGTGGCGTCGGTCGACGGTGAGCGGGCCCTCCAGCTGCTCAACCTCGCCAGCGTCGCCGCCTTCTACGCCGACGATGTCGCGGCGGCCGTCACGATCGCGGAGCTGGCCCGCGAGGTCGACGTGGAGGACACACCGTTTGCCCGCGCGCTCGTGGAGCTCCTCGTCGGGCTCGGCGCGCGCTACGCGGGCGATCTGCCCCGTGCGGCCGCGAGCCTGCGCTCGGCGATGTCGCTCGAAGCCGAGCTGGAGAGCGATGCTCTTGACGCGCGGCAGGTTGCGCTCCTCTTCGGCGGACGGGCCGCGCAGTACCTCGGCGACGACGAGGCCGCACGCCGGAGCGCGCAGTTGGCGGCCGCGCAGATGCGTGCCGAGGGCGCGCTCGGGCTCCTGACGCCGATACTTCCGCGCCTGGTGCACACGGAGATGTGGGCGGGCCGCTGGCCTGCGGCCTCAGCGAACGCGCGCGAAGGCCTCCGGCTCGCACGCGAGATCGGCCAGTTCGACCTGGTCGCATACCAGCTCGTGCTGCTCGCTTTGATCGCGGCCCATCGCGGGCAGGAAGACGAATGCCGATCGCTCGCGGCTCAGGGGCACGAGCTCGCTTCCGCTCGCCGCTTCACGCTCGTCGCATCACTCGCCAACTGGGCGCTGGCTTTGCTCGAGCTCGAGCTCGGGCGCACGAAAGAAGCATTTCTGCGTGCACGCGAGATCTCCACCACCCCCGCCGTGCTGTCCATGGCCGGGCTCGATCGGATCGAGGCAGCCGTGCGTGCGGGCGAGATCGCGACCGCGCACGACTGGCTTGACGACTACGAGCCCTGGGCGGAACGCGCCGGCGCCGCCTGGGCACGCGCCGTGGCCTTACACGGCCGCGCGCTCCTCGCCGACGACGGCGAGGAGTCCGAACGCCTCTTCGAGGCCGCGCTCGACATGCACGCCCAGGCGGCGCGCCCCTTCGACCGTGCGCGCACCGAGCTCGCCTTCGGCGAGTTTCTCCGCCGAGCACGACGACCGCGCGAGGCACGCGAGCATCTTCGGGCGGCTCTCGACGGATTCGAGGCACTCGGGGCCGAGCTGTGGGCGGAACGGGCACGCGTCGAGCTGCGCGCGAGCGGCCAGACGGCGCGTCGTCGCGTCGCCGACACCCGCGGCCAGCTGACCGAGCAAGAGCTGCAGATCGCAGACTTCGTCACGCAAGGGCTCAGCAACCGCGAGGTCGCCGCGCAGCTCTTCCTCAGCCCGCGCACGATCGCCGCCCACCTCCGCAACATCTTCCGGAAGCTCGGCATCAGCTCGCGCACGGAGCTCGCACGTCTACACCTCGAGTCCGTCGGTGCGGCCGCCGACGACGCGGCGGACGCGGCCGTTCGGCCGA
>DASWEE010000035.1:0-1954 GCA_036394915.1 Gaiellaceae bacterium
CCGCTCGCGGCGGCCATCAACTCGATCAAGGGGCAAGTGAACGGGCTTTCGGCGCGACGGGGCTGGGAATCCGCGCTCGACGAGGCCCTGTTCGCGAACAACATCGACCGGGCGACGCTCGACGCGATGCACGGCGCCGTCCGCGAAGCCCTGCCCGACCTTCGCCGCTATCTACAGGCAAAGGCGCGCGCTCTCGGGCTCGAGCGGCTTGCCTGGTACGACGTCGATGCTCCGGTCGGAGACGAGGGCGCGACTCGCGTGTGGGAGTTCGGCAACGCCCGCGCCTTCATCGTCGAGCAGTTCGCGACCTATTCCGAGCGAATGGCCGAGCATGCCGAGCGCGCTTTCCGCGAGAGCTGGGTGGACGCCGAGCCGCGCGCGGGGAAGCGGGACGGAGCGTTCTGCATGCCCGTCCGGGGGGACGAGTCGCGCATCCTCTGCAACTACACGAATGCCTATCTCGGCGTCAGCACGCTCGCGCACGAGCTCGGGCACGGGTACCACAACATCGCCCTCGCGTCGCGGACTGAGATCCAGAAGCAGACCCCAATGACGCTCGCCGAGACGGCGAGCATCTTCTGCGAGACGATCGTGCGGAACGGCGCGCTCGCGGCCGCCGAGGGCTCGCCCGCCGAACAGCTCGAGATCCTCGAAGGGTCGCTTTCAAGCGCCTTCGGAACGACCGTGGACATCATGAGCAGGTTCCTGTTCGAGAGCCGCGTCCTCGACCACCGTCGCCGGCGCGAGCTGTCGGCAAGGGAGCTCTGCGAGCTGATGCTCGAGGCCCAGGAGGAGACGTACGGAGACGCCCTCGATCCCGACGCACGCCACCCGTACATGTGGGCCGTGAAGCCGCACTACTACAGCATGCACTCCTTCTACAACTTCCCCTACACGTTCGGCCTGCTGTTCGGCCTCGGGCTCTTCGCGCGCTACGAGCGGGATCCGGACGAGTTCCGGTCCGGGTACGACGATCTGCTCGCTTCGACCGGGCTCGCGGACGCGGCCACCCTGGCCGCCCGCTTCGGGATCGACGTGCGCGCGCCCGAGTTCTGGCGCTCGAGCCTCGACCTGATCCGCGCGGACGTCGAGCGCTACGAGAGAACGGGACGCGCCGGCAAAGCCGGCACGTCCCTCCATCAAGGGTGAACCTGCGGTTCCCCCTTGAGACCCCCTCCCTGGTGACCGGGCCCCCGGCTTCGCCGGGTCGGCCCTCTTTCAACGGGCAGCCACAGACTCAACAACACTCGTAGGAAGGGGGAGCTTGAGGGGGAAACGGAGTTTCCCCCTCGAAAGGAGCGCGGCCCGGCTTAGCCGGGCCGTAGCGTTCTCGCCGACGCGGCCGGCACCTCGGCGCAGTGGCGCCGATAGCACTCGACCACCGTCTCCACGGCCTCGGCCGGGTCGTCTGTGACGAACAGGAGATCCATGTCGTCGGGCGAGATCATCCTCTCCTCGAGCGGCTGCGCCCTGATCCAGTCCAGCAGGCCGTTCCAGTAGTCGCTGCCGAACAGGATCGCCGGGAAGTGCTGAACCTCGCCCGTCTGGATCAGCACCAGCGACTCGAACAGCTCGTCGAGCGTCCCGAAGCCGCCGGGGAAGAGGACGAAGCCCTCGGCCGCCTTGACCAGCATCGTCTTGCGCGCGTAGAAGTGCTCGAACTGCACCGAGATGTCGAGAAAGCGGTTCTCGAGCTCCTCGTGCGGAAGCTTGATGCGGAAGCCGACGGAGACGCCTCCCGCGTCGCGGGCACCCCGGTTTGCCGCCTCCATCACGCCGGGGCCGCCTCCGGTGATGACGGCGAAGCCTTCCTCGGCGAACATGCGACCGGTCCGGCGGGCCTGCTCGTACATCGGGTTGCTGCGGTCGATCCGCGCCGAGCCGAAGATCGTCGCTCCGGGCCGCCCGATCCGGTCGACGGCCTTGAAGCCCTCGAGGAACTCCAACCCGATCT
>DASWEE010000036.1:0-66985 GCA_036394915.1 Gaiellaceae bacterium
GGTGAAATCCTCGAGGAAGCCGGTCTCGAACTCGTTCACGCGTACGCAGCAGGTGGTGTGAGGGGAGTAGACGCAGGCGATCCCGTCACCGATGCCGCTCTCCCTGACCGCCTCGTTCACCTCGTCGGTGATGTCGGTGACAGTGAGCCCGCCCGCAGTACGGAGACTCCGCTCGTGTTGGAAGACCTTCACGAGTGGACCATGTTAATGGGAGTGGCGGCCGCCGCCAAACAGATCCCTGGTTTGAGCGCTACGGTTCGCCTCATGAGCTCGGACCCGTAGCTCAGCGGTCAGAGCAGCGGACTCATAATCCGTTGGTCCCAGGTTCGAATCCTGGCGGGTCCAAAGAGAGAAGCCCTGCAACCGCAGGGTTTCTCTTTGGGGCGGGGCGCGCGGGGTCTCCAGGGTGACAACGAAAGTGACAACAAGGGGTCGCGCGCGAGCGCCGGGAGGTTGAGCGCGTCGGTGCGTTCGCCGATCGACACCGCCTCGCGGGCGAGTGCCTCCGCCTCCGCGTGGTCGCCGCGGTGCGCGTGGACGAGCGCCTGAACTTGCCGCCAGAGCACCTGCGTGTACACGTCGTGCTCGTGGCCCAGCTCGCGGCCCTTCCGGGCAAGCGGCTCGGCTTCGTCGTAGCGCCCGAGCGCGCACAACGAGAGCCCGGAGCTGGGGGGAAAAGGTCGAGACCGGCGCTTACCTTCGAGGAGGTCACAGAACCGCTGAAGATGGCAGACGGCCTTCTCCTCGTCGCCCGCGAGCGTCGCCACCGCGGCCATCACCCAGTCGACGTCCCCGTAGTTGCCGGAAAGCTCGTGCTGTCGCTCGGCCGCCTCCTCGGCAAGCGCGAGAGCCTCGTCGAGGCGGCCGAGCATTCCGAGTACCAAGCACGGCATCCGAGCGTCCTTCCGAGGAAGCTTGTCCTGGGTTGGCGGGAGGCGCATCATTGAGCTTGTGAGGCACGAACTCCCGCCCGGCACCGTCACGTTCCTCTTCACGGACATCGAGGGCTCGACGAAGCTGCTGGAAGAGCTGGGAGATAGCTATGCGGACGCGCTCGCCGAGCACCGCCGGATTCTGCGCGCGGCTTTCGAGCGTCACGGGGGGATAGAGGTCGACACGCAGGGCGATGCATTCTTCGTTGCCTTCGGGCGCGCCTCCGATGCAATCGCGGCTGCTGAAGAGGCTCAGACAAGACTGGGGGTACCGGTGCGCATGGGGATCCATACCGGCGAGCCGACGCGGACGGACGAGGGATACGTGGGGATCGACGTGCACCGGGCAGCACGCATCGCGGCCGCGGGACACGGCGGGCAGATCCTCGTCTCGCAGTCCACCCGCGATCTCGCAGGCAAGGACGGGCTTCGTGATCTGGGTGAGCATCGACTCAAGGACCTATCGGCACCTGAACGGATCTACCAGCTCGGTTATGGCGACTTCCCGCCGCTGAGGACGCTTTACGCGACCAACCTGCCCGTGACTGCGACGCCGTTCCTCGGGCGAGAGCGCGAGCTCGGGGACGTGTGCACCCTGCTTAGGAACCCAGACGTAAGGCTCCTAACACTCACCGGCGCTGGCGGGAGCGGCAAGACGCGGCTCGCGCTACAGGCCGCCGCCGCGTCTGCAGATGCCTATCCGCACGGCGTCTGGTGGGTGCCGCTTGCCAGCGTTTCCGACGCCACTGAGGTCACGTCTACAGGTGCGCGCATCTTCGGCAGCGGTGGGCCACTGAGCGAGGTCGTCGGCGAGCGGCGAATGCTGCTTCTGCTCGACAACTTCGAGCACGTGATCGATGCCGCCCCCGACGTCGCCGAGCTCCGTGCGACGTGTCCAGGTCTCGACGTGCTCGTGACGAGCCGCGAGCGCTTGCACGTCCAGGGCGAGCATGTCTGGCCGGTGCCCGTCCTCGCGCGGGAGGAAGCGCGCGATCTGTTCGTGACACGCGCTCGGGAAGCGACCCCGGACTTCGAGCCGGACGAGGCCGTGGACGAGCTGTGCGCGCGGCTCGACGATCTCCCGCTCGCGCTCGAGCTCGCTGCGGCCCGAACGTCGGTGCTCTCGACACGGCAGCTCCTCGAGCGCCTCGGCGGCCGCCTCGATCTCCTCCGGGGCGGACGCGACGCCGAGACGCGGCAGCAAACGCTGCGCGCGACGGTCGAGTGGTCCTACGAGCTCCTGACGGCAGAGGAGCAGCGGCTGCTCGCGGCGCTCTCGATCTTTCGCGGGGGCTGGACGCTCGAGGCGGCGGAACGGGTGTGCGACGCGGATGTCGTGCTTCTCGAGTCGCTGGTCGACAAGAGCCTCGTGCGGCGCTGGAAGTCGGGCCGCTTCGGGATGCTGGAGACGATTCGCGAGTTCGCTGCGGAGCGGCTCGAGCCCGAGGGCCGCGACGAGCTCGTGCGGCGCTTGCTCGAGCATCTTGTCGAGACGTTCGAGGCTGCGCACCTGCGCCCGGATAGCTCCGTAGAGCCGGACATGGCGCTCGCGCAGGCGGAGCGTCCGAACGTCGACGTCGCACTTGCCTGGGCGACCGGGTCCCGCGAGGCGGAGGCCGGGCTTCGGCTCATGTGGATGCTCGAAATGTACTGGGCGACAAACGACCCCGTCGGCGGGCGCGAGCGGCTGGATGCCCTTCTGGCCACGGCGGACGACGTCGAACCGGTTGTGCGCGCGCGTGCGCTTCGCCTACGAGGGGCCAGCTACGACATGACGTCCCACAGCGAGCTTGCGGAGCCCGAATACGAGCGCGCAATAGAGATCTTCCGATCGCTGGACGACCAGGACGAGGTGTCCCACCTGACGCTTCGGATAGCGAACGCCGCGAAGCAGATGGGCGATGAAGAACGTGCCGCGCGTCTCGCGTCCGAAGCGCTCGAGGCCGCGCGCCGGGGCGGCAATCGCAAGGACGAGGCAATTGCCTTGAACATCCTCGCCATGGCCGCGTTCGCGCGAGGGGATCTCAAAGAAGGTGTCCGCCTCGACCACGAGAGCGCCTCCGCGGCCGAGGCGGTCGGATTCACGTGGTGGCGCGGGGTGACCCTCCTCGGGGTGGCCGAGCAACTCGTTGCCGCGAACGACGCGGAGGCCGCGAGCCCCGACTTCCGCGAGGGGCTCAAGACGCTCGCGTCCGTTCGCGACCAGGTGAACCTTCCGATCGCACTCTGCGCCGGAGCTGCGATCGCCGCCGCCCGAGGAGACGCGGTGCGCGCGGGGACCTTGTGGGGCGCGGTCGAGGCCGTCGCCGAGCGCGAGCCGAAGAAGACGACAGACGAGAATCTTCGTGAGTACACGCCTTACGTCGAGCGCGTCCAGGGGGCGGACTTCGAGCGCGGGCGCGCGCACGGCCGCACGCTCTCGCTCGAGGCGGCGATCGAGTACGCGCTCACCGCCTTAGACTGACCGCGCCTCTGCGAGCGGATGCTGCATCGTCGCTGCGCTGGCGGATCGGCTCTATGCTTCTTCCCCTGCACGGCTATCGGGCCGCGCCGGGCGATAGGACGTGTGACCCCGACGAGCGAGGAGGACCATTGGCCGACAACAAGACGCTCTTGAAGTTGTCGCTGTCCGTCTCAGCCTTCAAAGAGTTTCATCCCTTCGCCGCCGAACTCGAAGCTGCTGCGATATGCGAGTCGATCGGCGGGACGTTCGGGAACGACGACGAAACATCGGTCGGATTCAAAACCGTCCACTGGACCTGTAACGGGATCCCGATTAAGCGAGCAGAAGACCCGGACAAAATCTTTGCCCAGGCGATGACGCTGTTGAGTCTGTTTATGCCTGCTTGCGAAAGCTATCCCGACGCGCACGTCGCGGGCAGCCTCGAACCGGACATCGCGCATGTCACGTGCGGGGATTCCTAGCGGCCGCGTCTTTTAGTCTGCGGAACCCCGGGGCCGTTTGCGATCCTGGCGACGGCGATGGCGTCGGCTGCGAGTCTTACTAGGCTGCCTTTGACTCGACGGGCTCGGCCCCTGATCGCATCGTGACGAAGATGAGATGATCAGCGCATCGCGATGCAATTTGGGGAAGGCCAGATGGAACGCTCGCTCCTTCTTTGGAAAGGTCGATCAGGTTTGCTCGTCGTCGGTGCTGCTCTTGCTGCGTCCACGACACTCGCTGTCGCCTCGGCGGTAGACGCCGAAGTGGGTCGTCATGGGTACCACTCAGGGCGTCCCTTCTTCCAGACGCCGGGAAAGGCAGCGTACTGCTGGCTCGCGGATACGCTCGCCCCAGAAAACCCTGTTCTGGGATGCTGGACGCCCAACGACGGCTTCTACGTGACAATCCAACACGCAAGAGGCCCTCGCGCCCAAAGAGCTACCCGGGCGAGTTCAAAGGAAGATACGCACCGCGCTACCGCTATCCCTTGCTGCGCTTCGGCTGGAAGTTCACGTGGCGCTGCTTATCAGTGAGCGCAGGATTGGCCACGCGCTGCGGAAGCAGAGGAATCCGCGTGTTTACTTGCGTGAGTCGGTCAACAGGGTTGACATGTACGAATCGATTCGGCCATGGCTTCTGGCTTGGCCGTTACCGGGGCTACAAACTATGGTGATCCGTAGATGACGCATGGTTCGTGTTGGCGCTGACGGCGGCTCGTTCAAGACCAAGGCCGAAGCGTCAGCGCGCAAGGGCTGGATCGCGGGCGAGCTGGCCGCGCTACGCGTTCCCGACGTTCGGGCGCTCGTGGTCGAGCGGGTGAAGTCGCCGACCGTCGCCGAGGCGGCTGAGAAGTGGCGCGCGGGCCGCGTCGATGTGGCCGAGGGAACGCGCGTCGTGCATCGCGTCGCGCTTGCTCGATGCCTACCGTTGCTCGGGACGAAGCCGGTGGACGAGCTGACGGTCGAGGACGTGAACGCGCTCGTCGCGTCGCTCTCGAAGGCCGACAAGAAGCGGGAAAGGAAACGCTCAAGAAGTCGGTGAAGTACCTCGCGGCCGTGCTCGACGACTACGGCCTCGATTCCAACCCCGCTTGCGACAAGCGCATCCGCTTCCCGGACGAGGAGTCGATCGAGCTGGAACCGCCGACGAGCGAGCACGTCGAGGCCGTCGTCCGGCTGCTCCCGCGCGCCTACCGGCTCCCGCTGCTCTGGCTCGACTGGTCAGGCGCTCGTGTCGGCTCGATCGAGTCCATCAAGGTCGGGGACTACGACGAGCAGAGCCGCCGCGTGCGGCTCAGGGCCGCGACTACGAAGACGCGAGCGCCGCTGTGGGTGGACCTGCCAGACGTGCTCGCCGACGCGATTGTGGCGACGCTGCCGCCGCGCGAGGACCGCGATACCGAAGGATCGCTGTTTCCCGGCGTCGGAGCCGACCGACTCCGCACCGCGATCGCGCGCGCCTGCAAAGCCAACGGGATCCCGATTTTCTCGCCGCACGACCTCCGGCACCGCCGAATCAGCCTGCTCCACAACCAGGGGAGGACGTGGGCCGAGATCGGCCGGTTCCTCGGGCAACGCAAGCTCTCCGTCACCGCCGACACGTACACGCATGTCCTCGTCGACGGTCGTGAAATCGACTACGCGGAGACGCTGGGTGGTTGATCCGTCAGTCTGCGCGGAACCCTCGCAGCCGATGGAAGGCGGCTACGCACGCGAACGCGCCGACGGCCATCAGGAAGTCAGAGAAAGGGTCGTGCGACGAAGGGTGGTCCCCCGGATCGGGCGATGGCGGGGCAATGAACACGACCGGAGGTTGGTGACCAGCGTCAGAAGCGCTGAACGTGTAGAGGTGCCATGGCGTCGGATCCCCAGCTCGGCGTACCCAGGACATTCACCGAAGCGTAGAGCCGGGCTCGGTGGGATTGAGGCCCTTTGGCCGGGCATGCTCGGATCGTGCAGACCCCGGTGCAGACCTCACGCGCAGGATTCGCTCGATTGTGCAGGGGTGTCTGAATCCTGGCGGGTCCACCTCATCGAGACAGCGGCGGCGCCGATCAGATGAGTTTCCGTTCGAGATACGCGGCTAACCGCGTGAGCGGGAACGAAATGATGAAGAATGCGACGAGCACGCCCCCGTAGATCGCGAACTGGTGGCCGTCGTTCAGGCCGGCCGGAGGCGGGGATTGAAGGCGCGCACTCTGCTGCTGCCCCGTCGCGAGCAGCTCACTGACTCCGATCAGCGCCGCCAGCGTCGTATTCTGGATCACGTTCACGAGCAGGCTGACGAACGGCGGCAGCAGTCGGCGGAGCGCCTGCGGGACGATGACGAAGACGTGCCGGCCGACCCAGCCGAACCCGAGCGCCGACGCCGCTTCGTGCTGCTCGCGCGGGATCGACACGACCGCGCCGCGCGTCGCCTCGGCCACCTGAGCACTGCCCCAGAGGCTGAGCGCGATCGCCGCTGCCAGCCACGCGTCGAACTTGATCCCGAGCACCGGCAGCGAGAAGAAGATGAGAAAGATGGTGACGATGATCGGGAGCCCGCGCCAGATCTCGATGTAGAGCCTGATCACCGACCGGATCGGCCACCAGCGGATCGTCAGCAACGTGCCGAGGACGATCCCGATGAAGGCGCTGGCCACCACCGAGACGACGGCGATCTGGCCGGTCAGCTTGAGCCCCTCCTCCGCCATGTAGCGGGCGACCGGCTCGACCCACGCGGGAATGAACGCCAGCATCTTCTAGCGTGCCTCCTCCGGCAGTGCGAGGCGCGACTCGAGCAGGCGGATGAGGGCGGACAGCGTCCAGACGATCGCGAGGTACATGACGCCGATCGCGAAGAACACCTCGAACGTCCGGTCGGAGGCCTCGATCAGCCGGTACGCCCTGTGCGTCAACTCCTCGTACGCGATCGCCGGGCCGACGATCGCCGAGTTCTTCAGCACGGAGATGTAGGTGTTGATCGAAGGCGGAATCGCGATCCGCCCGCCGATCGGGAGCGTCACGTGGATAAACGTCGACAGGCGGCCGAACCCGAGCGCGAGCCCGGCCTCCCGGTACCGGTAGGGGACGGCTTCGAACCCGGCGCGGAAATTTTCGATGTTGAAGCCGCCGCCCCAGATCGCCAGCGAGAGCCAACCGACCGTGAACTCGTCGAACGTGATCCCGACCTGCGGCAGTCCGAAGTAGATGAAGAAGATCTGGACGAGGATCGGGGTGTTGCGAATCACCTCGACGTAGACGGCGGCGAACTGGCTGATCACCGGGATCCGGTGAGCGCGCGCGGCGCCGAGGAAGAGCCCGATGCCGAACGCGCTTGCGATCGCGATCGACGAGATCTCGAGCGTCCGGACGAGCGCGTGCAGGAGAACGCTGTGGTTCGCCCAGATGAAGCCCCAGTCGAAGTCAGCGAGCGGCATGGGAAGAGCTGGGAGCGGCCGCGGACACCGCGGCCGCTCCGGTCAATGTTCCGCTTACGGACAGGGCAGCTCTTGCTCTTCCGTCGCGGGGTACTTCAGCGTTCGCTTCGGGCCCGGCACGTTGTTCTTGAACGCATCGAACAGCGTCGGATTCACGTTACCCCTGAGGATCTTCAAGAACTGGTTCTTCTTCTTCAGGATCGCGAGCCGAGAATCGACCCACTTCTTCATCGCCTTGTTGCCCTTGAAGATGCCGATCCCCCAGGGCAGCTTCAGGAATCTGTCCGGCGTCAGCCTCACGTCTGGATCGGAGGTCGCGACGCCGAGCACGAACGAATCGTCGAACATCTCTGCGTCCGCGCGCCCGTCCTTGAGCGCTTGGAGCGCGAGCGTCGGCGACTGGAACAGCAGGGTCTTCGTGCTCTTGAAGCACTTGCTGACCCAGATGTCGTAGATCGAGCCGCCGGTGGTCGTGATCGTCTTTCCAGCCATGTTGCTGATCCTCAGGGTCGACCCGTTCGGGACGAGCAGCCGGCCGGTCGCGACATAGTACGGCGTCGAGAAGTCCACGACCAAGGCCCTCGCGTGCCTGTACGTCATCGTCGCGATGATGAGGTCGATCTTCCCCGTCGTCAGCGCCGGGATCCGGCTCGCCGTGGTTACACACGTGAAGTTGACCTTGTTCGCCTTGCCGAACGCGAACCGCGAGAACCAGCGCGCGATCTCGACGTCGTAGCCCGCGTTGTGACCCTTGAGGTCGATGTATCCGAACGGCGGCGTGTCGCACTTCACGCCGATGTTCCAGCTCTTGCGCTGCTTGATCGCCGCCGGAAGCGGCGGAAGCTTCGCCTTGCCGGCTTTCGTCCCCGCGGACGGGGCCGCGACGCTCCACGCCGTCAGGACGCCCGCGGCGAGGGCGGTGATCACGCCTACCGTCACTAGCCGTTTCATTCCACTTCTCCCTCCTCCTCGATTGCCTCGATGGTCAGATCCTCGAGCGAATGCGCGAGCTGGAGGCTTCGGCGCAAGAACCTCCGCGTCCGCTCCTCCTTGGGCCGATCCAGCACGTCGGCAGGATCTCCCTGCTCGACGATGCGCCCCTCGTCCATGAACAGCACGCGGTCGCCCACCTCGCGCGCGAACTGCATCTCGTGCGTGACGACGAGCATCGTCATCCCGGCCAGAGCAAGGTCGCGCATGACGACGAGCACCTCTCCGACGAGCTCCGGATCGAGCGCGGAGGTGACCTCGTCGAAGAGCATCACGTGCGGCTCCATCATGAGCGCGCGCGCGATCGCGACCCGCTGCTGCTGGCCGCCCGAAAGCTGGTGCGGATACTGGTGGGCCTTCTCCTCGACGCCGACACGTGCGAGCAGCTCGAGCCCGCGGGACTCGGCTTGCTCGCGCGGAATCTTCTTGACCCAGCGCGCAGCGAGCGTGACGTTGTCGATCGCCTTCAGTTGGGGGAAGAGATTGAACTGCTGGAAGACGATCCCGATCCGCTGGCGGACCGACGAGACGTTCACGCCCTTCGCTGTGATCTCCTGGCCCTCGAGCCAGATTCGTCCGGAGTCGAGCGGCTCGAGCAGGTTTACGCACCGGAGGAGCGTGCTCTTGCCGCTGCCGCTCGGCCCGATGATCACGAGCGTGTCGCCGCTGTGGACGACCAGATCGATTCCGTCGAGCACGAGGTTGTCCCCGAAGCTCTTTCGGATCGCTTCGGCGCGAATGACCGCGCCCGTCGACTCAGTCGCCGCGGGAGGCGCCGTACGGCGAGCCGGCTCCTCTCCTCCTACCGTCACAGCGTGGATGAAACGACACGGGAGGGCCGAAGTCAAGCGCTGCGCATCGCTCCAGGTTTCACGAATTCCTTACAGCAATTCGCCTAACACCCCGGGCGGGGCGGCGTCTTTGGGAGGAGAGAGGGAACCGTGGACGCGGGGTCTGCAACGCTCGTCCCGGCCCCTCTCGGCCGAAGAGCCGCCTCCGGGCGGCTTTTCGTCTTCGTGGGTTTGGTCTGTTTGCGCCCCGGGAATCTCGTGGGCATCCAAACGCCGAAAGGGGGTCAAGAGGTGAGCGTCCTCTGGATCATCCTGATCGTCGTCCTCGTGCTCGCACTGATGGGGTTCTTCAGCCGCGGGTACTGGTAGGACCCTGAACGTGCCGAAATAGGCCGCCCGGCCCATTGCCGGGCGGCCTCGCGTGCGGCAAGCTTGCTGCATGCGGACGTTTCTCGAGGGTGCGGACCGTGCCGGGAAGCTCCCGCGCCTCGGAGGGATGGCCCGGCCGAACGGCATCGTCATAGTGAGCGAGCGTTGTTGGGCCTTCGCCGGCACCGGCGGTGAGCTGCTGGAAGGCACGATGCCGTCGCTCCCACGCGCGCTCCGGCGGATCCCTCTCGTCCGTGGGCTCGCACGCCTCTCGCTCGCATTCGTCCCGCTGATGCGCCGGAGGGGGGCCGCTCGGCGCCTCGAGCGGATCGGCTTCCTGTTCGCGATCCTGACGCCGTTCGGACTCGTATTCCTCTCGGAGCGGGCAGCGCTCGTCGCGGGCTTCGTCCTCACCGGTGCGCTTCTCGTTCTCCTCTTCCGCGGCCGGACGCTGTCGCTGCACGGCGCCGAGCACCGCGCGATCGCGGCCGCCGAGGGGCGGCAGCTCGAGCAGACCTGGGACGGCGAGGCCCGGCCGTCGCGGTTCTCGCTTCGGTGCGGGACGAACTTCGCCGCGCTTGCGGCCCCGGTCACGGTGATCGCCGACCGGGCCTGGCCGCTCCCGTTCGCGCTCTGGACGCCGCTTGCGGTGACCGTGCTCTCGCTGGCACTGACGATGGAGCTCTGGCAGCTCGTCCAGGCGTCCACCGGCCGCGGCGCACGAGTCTTCCTGCTCCCGGGCTTGGCGCTGCAGCGGGTGACCACGCGCGAGCCGTCGCTCGAGGAGACACGGGTCGCGCTGCGCGCGGTCGCTTCGGTGCTTCGGCGCGAACTTCCCTAGCTAGAATCGGACCGATGGCCGAGCTGGGCACGATGCGCGTCAAGGGCGGCCTCGCCGAGATGCTCAAGGGCGGGGTGATCATGGACGTGACGAACGCCGAGCAGGCGCGGATCGCCGAGGACGCCGGCGCCTGCGCCGTGATGGCGCTCGAGCGCGTCCCCGCCGACATCCGCGCCGAGGGCGGCGTCGCGCGAATGGCCGATCCGGACAAGATCCAGGAGATCCAGGAGGCCGTGACGATCCCGGTGATGGCCAAGGCGCGAATCGGCCATTTCGTGGAGGCCCAGATCCTGGAGGCACTCGAGGTCGACTACATCGACGAGTCCGAGGTCCTGACCCCGGCGGACACGCAGCACCACATCGACAAGTGGCAGTTCACCGTCCCCTTCGTCTGCGGGTGCACGAACCTGGGCGAGGCGCTTCGTCGGATCGGCGAGGGCGCGGCCATGATCCGGACGAAGGGCGAGGCCGGTACGGGCGACATCGTCAACGCGGTCACGCACATGCGCGCTGTCTTCGGCGGTATCCGCCGGCTCGGCTCCCTCCGCGAGGACGAGCTGTACGCCGACGCGAAGGAGCTGAGGGCGCCGTACGAGCTCGTCAAGTGGGTCGCCGAGCACGGGCGGCTCCCCGTCGTGACGTTCACGGCGGGAGGGATCGCCACGCCGGCCGACGCGGCGCTCTGCATGCAGCTGGGCGCCGACGGCGTGTTCGTCGGCTCGGGCATCTATAAGTCCGCCGATCCGTCCCCGCGGGCGAAGGCGATCGTCGAGGCGACGACGCACTTCCGCGACGCCGAGATCCTCGCGCGGGTGTCGCGCGGCCTCGGCGACGCGATGTCGGGTCTGCAGGCGGCCGGCATCCCGCCCGAAGAGCTGCTCGAGACTCGCGGCTGGTAAATCATGGGGGAAACCAGGTTTCCCCCATGAGCCCCCCTTCTTAACAGCCCTCATTGATCCGGCACCGGGTGGGCTGCGTTCGGGCAAAGCCCGACTCCGCCCACGAGCAGCACTCAGGTTCGGACGCTGAAAGGTCGAACGGTGGTTGTGGGGCTCGATGACGCCTCTAGAATCGAAACCGTGAATCGAACAACCCGCATCGGAGTCTTGGCCGTTCAGGGCAACTTCCGCGAGCACGCGCAGATGCTGCGCCGCCTCGGCGCCGAACCCGTCGAGGTGCGTAAGGCCGAGGAGGTCGAAGGCCTCGACGGGCTCGTCGTCCCGGGCGGCGAGTCGACGACCTTCATGCGGCTCATGCGCCTCTACGGCCTCGACGAGGCCTTGCGCCGCTTCCCAGGCACGGTGCTCGGCACCTGCGCCGGGATGATCGTGCTCGACCGCGAGCACCTCGGCCTAGTCGACATAGTCGTCGACCGGAACGCCTACGGCCGCCAGGTCGCGAGCTTCGAAGCGGATCTCGAGCTCGCCGGCGATCCCGAGCCCCTGCGTGGCGTCTTCATCCGCGCACCTCGCCTCCGCGAGGCCGGTCCCGGCGTCGAAGTGCTGGCCGAGCTGAACGGCGAGCCGGTGCTGCTCCGGGAGGGCCGGTTCATCGTCGCCTCGTTCCATCCGGAACTGACCGACGACACGCGCGTGCACGAACGGTTCCTCAACTTGGTAGAAGAGGAGAGCGGTGTCCGGACATAGCAAATGGTCGTCGATCAAGCACAAGAAGGGCGCGGCCGACGCCAAGCGCGGCAAGCTCTTCTCCAAGCTCTCCCGCGCGATCATCGTGGCGGCCCGTGAAGGCGGGCCCGATCCCGCCGGGAACCTCGCGCTCCAGAACGCGGTCGAGAAAGCGCGCTCGTACTCGATGCCGAAGGACAACATCGAGCGGGCGATCGCGCGCGGCTCCGGAACGGACGCGGATTCGCAGGCCTTCGAGACGGTGACCTACGAGGGCTACGGCCCCAACGGCGTCGCGATCTACGTCGAGGCGCTCACGGACAATCGCAACCGGACCGCCGCCGACGTTCGCCACGTCTTCACCAAGAACGACGGCAGTCTCGGCGGGGCCGGGTCGGTGGCGTGGCTGTTCGAGCGCAAGGGCGTGGTGCTCGTGCCGGTGGAGGGAGTGGACGAGGACGAGCTCACGCTCACGGCAGCCGAGGCGGGCGCGGAGGATGTCGGGCTCGACGGGTCGAGCTACGAGATCACGGCGGCGCCCGAAGACCTGTCGAGAGTGCGCGAAGCGATCGAAGCGGCGGGGATGCCGGTCGAGGCGGCGCAGCTGACGATGATCCCGAAGACGACGATCGAGGTCGAGGACGAGGCAGGGGCGAAGAAGATCCTCCGCCTGATGGACGCGCTCGAGGAGTCCGACGACGTTCAGGACGTCTATTCGAACTTCGATATTCCAGAACGGGTTCTCGAAACCGTCGCGAGCTAGAGGGTTGATGGGAAATTCGGCCCGGCCCAATTTCACATCAGGCCTTTAGCCGAAGAACACGGCTGGGCTGGAGGCGGTCCGTCCGCGCGACGAGGCAACGGCGCGATAGTCACCGTGCGACCGCACCCGAACCGAGAACAGGCCTCTCGCATCGGTCTTCGTCGTCGCCAGTGGCCGCCAGCTGTCTCCGATCTTCCGCTGGATCGAGACCGGAACCCCGAGCACCGGATGGCGGAACGCGTCGGCCACCATCCCCGAGAGCGCGTGACCCGAGACGGCAAGGGAGACGCGCGTGGGGGGCAGATTGCCGATCAGCCGGAGCCCGGACAGCGCCCAGAACGCCTGCCCGCGGTTCCAGATCGAGGGGAGATCAAGACCCCCGACCAGGTAGCTTCCGAACTCGCCGGCGGAGTCGGTCCCGGGGTCGGTCAGCTCGAAGCGGGCGATCGAGAACGCTTTCGGCGCCACTGGGAAGGCCAGCACGGCTTCGTAGGATGCGTTGTCGGGAGCCGGCGACCGCGTGATCACGTAGAAGCCCAGGATCGTCCCGACGACTCGCTTCCCGACGTAGTGCGGGACCGAGAGCGGATCCTTCTTGTCGACCGGCCAGCCGTGAGTGGCCGATTGGAGCGCGATTGTCTTCGCGGTCGAGGCCGAGGCGGTGAAGGAGACGTTCCAGAGAATCGACGTCTTGCCGCCGAGGTCGCGCTTGCCGCTCGCCCAGTAGTCCGGGCCGGTCCATCTCCCCTTCGCCCCGGCGGCGGCACCCCGTGAGTAGGTGGGGGGAGACGCGAGCTCGAGGGAGATGCCGCGCGGGAAGGCGGAGGTCACGCCGGGGCCGGCGACGCGTACGCGCTCGACCGACTGGGCGGACGCGAGCGACGGGATCAGCAGCGCGGACAGGACCGCGAGCGCGGCGAAAGACCCCCTGGTCATCGCGATCAAGGTAGCAGTGTCGGCGGGAGAATTTGAGCGTGTGGGACGGCTCAGCGGTGTGCTTCATTCGCGCATCGCCGTCCGACTCCGTCCTTACCTTTCCAACGTGAAGGTTCTCGGTATCGATCCGGGCACTGCCGCTTGCGGGTACGGAATCGTCCAAGAAAGAGACGGGCGCCTCAGGGCCGTTGCGCATGGGGTCTGGAGAACGGCGGCACACACCCGGTTGGAGTTGCGGCTCAGGACGATCTTCGACGGGGTGGAGGAGCTCGTCGAGGAGCACGCGCCGGACGCCGTCGCGCTGGAGGAGTCCTTCGTCGGCGTCGATGCCCGCACCGCGCTCTCCGTCGGACAGGCCAGAGGCGCCGTCCTCGTCGCGTGCGCGCGCGCAGGTGTCGAAGCCGCTGAGTACGCGCCCAACCGGGTCAAGCAGATGATCTGCGGCTACGGACATGCCGAGAAGGCGCAGGTCCAGGGGATGGTGAAGGCGATCCTCGGGCTCGCCGACGTGCCACGGCCGCACCACGCGGCCGACGCGCTCGCCGTCGCGATCTGCCACGCGCTCGCACCTCCGCTTCTGAAGGCCGCAGGATGATCGCGCGCCTGCGCGGCACCGTGGCCGCCCGCGGCCCTGCGGGGCTCGTGATCGACGTCGGCGGCGTCGGCTACCTCGTCCAGCCGACGCGCCGCGCGGCTCAGAAGGCGCGCGGCAAGGGCGAGGTGACCGTGGAGACGTACCTGCACGTCCGCGAGGACGTCCTCCAGCTGTACGGCTTCGCCGACGCGACCGAACGGGAGATGTTCGAGCATCTGCTGTCCGTCTCCGGAGTGGGGCCGAAGGTCGCGCTGGCGATCGTCTCAGGATCGACGCCCGACGAGCTTCGGCGCGCGATCGCCCTCGACGACACCGCCCGCTTCCAGGCGATTCCTGGGATCGGCATGAAGACGGCGAAGCGCGTGGTGCTCGAGCTGAAGGAGAAATTTGGGGATCACGGCTCGGCCGTTGACGCCGAGCCTAGCGAGGTGGCCGGAGCTCATCTGGTCGCGCGAGAGGCACTCGTCGAGCTGGGCTTTTCGGTGATTGAAGCCGACCGGGCCCTGGCAGAGCTTGATCCAGAGCTCCCGCCTGAAGAGCGCGTTCGGCTCGTTCTGAGGAGAGCAGCATGAAGAGCGGCCTACTAGCCCCCGTCCTCGAGGACGGGGGCGAGGACCTCCTCGAGACCTCGCTTCGACCGCCGAGCCTGGCCGAGTTCGTCGGCCAGTCGCGGGTGAAGGAGCAGCTCGAGATCGCGCTCGCCGCGGCCCGCTCCCGCAGCGAGGCGCTCGACCACGTGCTGCTCGTCGGGCCGCCCGGCCTCGGTAAGACGAGCCTCGCCTACATCGTCCGCCAGGAGCTCGGCGTCGGCATTCGCTGCGTCGCGGGCCCCGCGCTCGAGCGGAAGGGCGACATGGCGGCGATCCTGACCGCGCTCGAGCAGCGCGACGTCCTGTTCGTGGACGAGATCCACCGGCTCAACCGCGCGGTCGAGGAGATCCTGTATCCGGCGCTCGAGGACTTCCGGCTCGACATCGTGGTCGGCCAGGGCCCGGCAGCGAGGACGCTGACGCTCGACCTGCCCCGGTTCACGCTCATCGGCGCGACCACGCGCACAGGGTTGCTGACGACGCCGCTCCGGGACCGGTTCGGGATGACGTTCAGGCTCGGCTACTACGACGCCGAGGAGCTCGGCACGATCGTGCGCCGTTCCGCCCGCATCCTCGACGTCGAGGTCGTCGACGACGCTGCGACCGAGATCGCGCGCCGCTCGCGCGGGACGCCGAGGATCGCGAACCGGATCCTGCGCCGCGTGCGCGATGTCGCGCAGGTGCGACACGACGGCGTCGTGACCTCGGGGATCGCCCAGGAGGCGCTCGACCTGCTCGAGATCGACGAGCGCGGGCTCGAGCAGATGGACCGGGATCTGCTCCGGGCGATCCTCGAGCGGTTCGACGGCGGCCCCGTCGGCCTGTCGACGCTTGCGGTCGCGCTCGGCGAGGAGCCGGACACGATCGAGGACGTCTACGAGCCCTATCTGCTCCAGCTCGGGTTCATTCAGCGAACGCCGCGAGGGCGGATCGTGACCGTGCTCGGGCGGGAGCATCTCGGCGCGGTGGCGAGCGCCGACGACAGCCTGTTCTAGCCGGCCGTCAGCGTGTGTAGGTTGGCCGCGCGGCGGGTAAGAGCAGCGCGATACCCGGAGGTTGCAGGTCTGACGCGAGACTACTGCGAGTTCAAGCTCTCACTACCGGCTCGGGGTGAGAACCTGATGAGAGTGCGCCACGCTCTCGCGGAGTTCGCTGCCTCGGTCGGGGCCGACGACAAGCTCATCGCCGACCTTCGGCTGGCCGTCAACGAGGCGTGCGCCAACGTCGTCCGTCACGCCTACGTGGGCGGTGACGGGGGGATGAAGGTCGAGGCACGTCCGATCGGCGACTACCTGGTGGTGGTCGTCCATGACAGCGGACAGGGTGTGTCGCTGCCGTCGACGAACCCGGGCGCCGGTTTGGGGCTGCCGATGGCGAAGGCGCTCAGCGACTCGATCGAGGTTCTGGACCACGGGAGGGGTACCGAGGTTCGGATGTCCTTTCCGCTGCCGCAGGCCGCCTGATCTCTAGCGCTTGAACTGCATGTCGTGCCAGCTTGGTACGGGCAGCAGCTCCAGTAACGCCCGGTCGCCGCGCGGATCGCGGTAGCCGAAGTCGGCGCGGTTGTCGTCCCAGGAGACCTCGAGCAGCCCTTCCTTGACCCGGTGGTCGAGCCAGGCGCCGCGGAAGACGAGCTTTCGCAGCCAGTAGACGAGCGATTCCCCGCGGGCGAGCGAGACGTGCTCCCAGTGACGCACGAGGTAGCGCCCGAGCCCGCTCCGCGGCTCCGCAATCCGGCCGTCCGAGGCGAGCTCGACGAGGTCGGCGGTCTCGTCCTCGTCGAGGTCGTTGTCGTGGACGAGGCCCAGGGTGACCGCCGCGGCAGTCACTCGCTGCTCGAAGTCGTAGCCGTTGAAGGCGAAGCGATGCCCCAGGAACTCGACGATGTATTCGTCGCCCGAGGTGTAGTCAACCTGGCCCACGCCGAGAGGATAGCCTGCCTCAAATGCGAGTCTCGCTGCTGTTCGGATCGGCCTTGGCCTCGCTTGCACTCGTCGCCCTGGCGAGTGTCCTCTTCGATCTCTCCTTCGAGCGCGCGGTGCTGCTTGCGCCGGTGATCGTGCTGTCGGTCGGTGCCGCGGCCGGGCTGCTCGTGCTCTGGGGCAAGGCCGCGCTCGAGCCGCTCCGAGCCCGCTCGCGCCGCCGCTAATCCGTCCGACTCGACCCGTAGCTTGGGTTGTCCTGATGAACTGGACGATCCACCCCTGCGCACCCGACCGGACGGCTGACATCGCCGGGGCGCTGGGCGTGAGCGAGGTGACCGCGAGCGTGCTCGTGCGGCGCGGATACGGCGACGTCGAGGCGGCCCGCTCCTTCCTCGCGGGGGAGCCTCCCGGGCACGATCCCTTCCTGCTCGGCGACATGGAGGTCGCCTGCAAGCGGATCCGGGCGGCGATCGCGAAGGGCACGCGGATCTGCGTCCACGGCGACTACGACGCCGACGGGATCTGCGCGACCGCGCTCGCGCTCCTGATCCTGCGCGAGCTCGGTGCCGACGTGGGCTGGCACCTGCCGAGCCGGTTCGAGGAGGGCTACGGGGTCCAGCCCGAGACGCTGCGGCAGCTGGCGGAGGAGGGATACGGGCTCGTCCTCACCGTCGACTGCGGGATCACGGCAGTCTCGGCCGTCGAGGAGGCCGGTCGGCTCGGCCTCGAGGTGATCGTGACCGACCACCACCGGCCGGGGGACAACCTGCCGTCGTGTCCGATCGTGGCCACGCGGCCGTCCGAGTACCCATTCCCGGAGCTGTGCGGCACGGGCGTCGTCTACAAGCTCGGCCAGGCGCTGCTCGGGCCGGAGTCGGAGGCGCTCAGCCGCCATGCCGACCTGGTCGCGCTCGCGACGATCGCGGACGTCGTCCCGCTCGTCGACGAGAATCGTGCGCTTGCGATCGCGGGGCTGCGCGGGCTCGCCCGGACGCAGAAACTGGGCTTGCGCGCGCTCATGCGCGCCGCGCACGTCGATCCCGCGGCCCTCGACTCGGGAGCGGTTGGCTTCCGGCTCGCGCCGAGGATCAACGCGGCGGGGCGGCTCGGCCATCCGGGCTCCGCGCTCGAGCTGCTGCTGACGGACGACAAGCAGGTGGCGGCGCGGCTCGCCGACGAGCTCGAGCAGCTGAACCGCGATCGGCAGACGGTCGAGGACCGGATCCTGCGCGAGGCGGTCGCACAGGTGGAGGAGTGGCCCGAGCCGAAGCGCCTGCGCCGCGCGTACGTGCTCGCGGACGAAGGTTGGCACGAGGGTGTGATCGGGATCGTCGCCTCGCGGCTCGTCGAGCGCTACCACCGTCCGGTGGTGATGATCGCCGCAGGCGAGCGCGAGTGGAAGGGCTCCGGCCGGTCGATTCCCGCCTTCGACTTGCACGCGGGCCTGGCGGCGTGTGCCGAGCACCTGGAGCGTTTCGGCGGACACCGTGCTGCCGCAGGGCTGTCGCTGCGGCTCGAGAGCGTGGAGGCGTTCGCGGCTGCGTTCGCAGACCACGCGGCCGCGGTTCTCGGCGACGACGACCTGCAGCGGGTCACGCGGATCGACGCAATCGTCCCGCGCGGCACTCCGCTCACGCTCGAGCTCTGCCAGGAGCTGGCGCGGCTGGCTCCGTTCGGGCTCGGCAACCCGAACGTGACCCTGCTCGCCCCGGCGTGTGAGCTCGTCGAGCTGGCCACGGTGGGGGAGGGGAAGCACCTTCGCTTCCGCGTCCGCGGCGAGGCCGGCTCCGAGAGCGGCGCGATTGCGTTCGGCATGGGGCGCGAGCTCGGCCGCTTCCGGCGCGAGGGCCGCTACGACATCGTCTTCCGGCTGCAGGCGAACCACTGGAACGGGACGGTTGCGCCGCAGCTCGTCGTCCAGCGGATCCTCGACTCGCCCGACGACTACCTCCGGCTCGTCGCCCGCTTCGAGCACGAGTGGCGCAATCCCTCTCCCGACGTCGCGCGGGTGCTGGCCGAGCTGGACGTGGACAGGGGCGGGAAGAGGCATCTGCTCGAATCGGAGGCGTTCCGCGAGCTGCTCGAGCGCCGCTACCTCGCCGAAGCCGCCTAGCCCGTACCGACGTTTCGCGTAGCCCCTCGCGGGCAGGAGGGACACATGCGACGGCGAACCGATACGCCCATGCGTTTCTGGCGCCGCAGGAAGAGCCGCCAAGTGGCGAACCTCGCTCAGCTGCTGATCGAGCTGGAGCAGCTCGCTCACGGCGGTCGCGGTCACCGTCGGCGCGCATCACTCCACTTCTAGATCACTTCCGAAGGGATCCTCAGAGGCCCGGAGTACACTTTCCGTGTGGCGGTTGTCGAGTCATCCGAGCGTCATCAGGACCTCGTCGACGAGCTGATCCGGGACGTCGAAGAGTACATCCAGGACGCCGATCGCGAGCTTCTTGCCCGCGCGTTCCACTTTGCCGCAAAGGCGCACGAGGGCCAGCAGCGGGCCTCCGGCGAGGAGTTCATCCAGCATCCGTTCGGCGTCGCCAGGATCTGCGCCGAGCTCCATCTGGACGAAGAGGCCGTCGCGGCCGCGCTCCTCCACGACGTGGTCGAGGACACCGAGACACAGATCGAAGAGGTGCAGGCGGAGTTCGGGCCGGAGGTCGCCCAGCTCGTCGAGGGCGTCACCAAGCTGACGGGAATCAGCTTCCAGAGCCGCGAGCAGGCCGAGGCGGAGAACTACCGGAAGATGGTGATGGCGATGGCCGAGGACCCGCGGGTGATCCTGATCAAGCTCGCGGACCGGATGCACAACATGCGTACGGCCGAGTTCTGGGGCAAGCAGAAGCAGATGCAGAAGGCGAGGGAGACGCTCGAGGTCTACGCGCCGCTTGCTCATCGCCTCGGCATCCATACCGTCAAATGGGAGCTCGAGGATCTCGCGTTCGAGCGGCTGCACCCGCGCAAGTACGACGAGATCAACGCCATGGTGGCCGAGCGCCGCGCCGAGCGCGAGGAGCGCGTGGGCGAGGCGTCCGGCACGCTCCAGCAGGAGCTCGACAAGGTCGACATCCCCGTCGAGATCTCCGGGCGCGCGAAGCACTTCTACTCGATCTACGAGAAGATGGCGAAGCGCGGCCGCGAGTTCAACGAGATCTACGACCTGACCGCGATGCGCGTGATCGTGCAGCGCGACGGGGAGGAAGGGATCCGGGACTGCTACGGCGCCCTGGGCCTGATCCACTCGCTCTGGAAGCCGATGCCCGGCCGCTTCAAGGACTACATCGCGATGCCGAAGCTGAACCGGTACCGCGCGCTGCACACGACCGTGATCGGCCCGGAAGGGATGCCGCTCGAGATCCAGGTGCGGACGCGGCGCATGCATCTCGAGGCCGAGTACGGGATCGCGGCTCACTGGGTCTATAAGCGCCGGCGGGGGGCGAAGGTCGACGAGGCCTGGGAGGCGTGGGTCAAGCAGGTGATGGACTGGCACACCGAGGAGACCGACCCGCTGGAGTTCATGAAGACCTTCCGCACGGATCTCTTCAGCGACGAGGTCTACGTGTTCACGCCCAAGGGCGACCTGAAGACGCTCCCTTCCGGCTCGACGCCGATCGACTTCGCCTACGCCGTCCACACCGACGTCGGCCACCGTACGGTCGGCGCCAAGGTCAACGGCCGCATCGTTCCGCTCCACTACCGGCTGAAGAGCGGCGAGTTCGTCGAGATCCTGACCGCGAAGAAGGGCCGCGGGCCCTCCCGCGACTGGATGAAGGTCGCCGCGTCCTCGCGCGCCCGCAACAAGATCCGCCAGTGGTTCTTGCGCGAGACCCGCGGCGAGACCGAGCAGAAGGGGCGCGAGTCGCTGGAGAACGCGCTCAAGGGCCAGAACCTCCCCTACCGCAAGCTGGCGGGATCGGCACTGCTCGCCCAGGTGATCCGCGAGACCGGCTTCAAGAAGGCCGAGGACTTCTACCTCGCCCTCGGCTCGGGGAAGCTGCCGGTCAGCCAGATCGTCAACAAGGTGCTCCAGCGGCTGAAGACGACGGGGGTCGCCGTGGAAGCCACGATCCCGCTCAAGGCGCCGAAGGCGCGCGACACGGTCGCGAGCGAGAGCTTCGGGATCACGGTCCAGGGCGTCGAGGACGTCCTCGTCCGGCTGGCGAAGTGCTGCACGCCGGTCCCCGGTGACGAGATCGTCGGCTACATCTCGCTCGGCAAGGGGATCACGATCCACCGCGAGGACTGCCCGAACGTGAAGGCGCTGCGGAAGAACCCCGAGCGCTTCACCCCGGTCGACTGGGACGGCGACGCGTCGAAGAGCTTCCGCGTCCAGATCGCGGTCGACGCCTGGGACCGGTCGAGGCTGCTCGAGGACGTCGCCCGCACGTTCGCCGAGTACGGCGCGAACATCGTCTCGTACGGCGGCGTGGTCGAGGATCAGCTGGCCAAGAACTGGTACACGGCCGAGGTCGGCGACATCAAGAGCCTGCGCGGGCTCCTGACTGCGCTGCGGAACGTCGAAGCGGTCTTCGACGCGTACCGCGTCACACCCTCTTGAGGGTCAACGAGATCGCGGCACGGGGCTACGGAAACGCCGCCGAAGTCTACGAGCGAGCCCGGCCCGGCTACGCCGCGGATGCCGTCGCCTGGGTCTGCGAGCGGCTCGGGATCGGGGCCGGGAGGACGGTGCTCGATCTCGGCGCCGGCACCGGGAAGCTGACCCGTGACCTCGTCTCGACGGGAGCGCGGCTGATCGCGGTCGAGCCGGTCGAGGAGATGCTGGCGAAGCTCGTCGAGGTCGTTCCCGGCGTCGAGGCGCTGGCGGGAACCGCGGAGCAGCTTCCCCTGGCGGGTACGAGCGTCGACGCCGTCGTCTCTGCGCAGGCGTTCCACTGGTTCAAGGCCGACCAGGCGCTTCCCGAGATCCACCGCGTCCTGCGACCGGGCGGCGCGATCGCCCTCCTCTGGAACAGCCGCGACCTCAGCGATCCGATCCAGGAGCGAATCGACGCCGTCCTGGAGCCCGTTCGGGGCCCCGTCGAGCGCTGCTGGCACCAACAGGCGAAGGCGGATACTGCGCTGGAGGGGTCGCCCCTGTTCGGCCCAGTCGAACATCGGACCTGGCCCGGCGAGCAGCGCGTCACCATCGAGGAACTGCTCGAGGTCGTCGCGTCCAGGAGCTACGTCGCGAGCCTCGAGGAGCCCGAGCGCCGGGAGGTCCTCGACAGCACGCGCGAGACCGTCGCCGGGGAGAGCGAGCCGATCTTGCTGCGCTACGACGTCGACGTCTTCGTCGCCGACCGCGCGCCGTGATGAAAGCCGCGCTCCTCGTCCTCGCGCTTGCCGCGGCGCTGGCCCTTCCCGCGGCGTCGGGCTCGGCGCTGGCCGCGAAGCCGCGCACGGTCGTGACGGGCGGCCCGATCCAGGCCTTCGCCATGGACGGGAACCGGATCGCGTGGATCGCCGGGGTGTGCCAGACCGTTCGGGTCAGGCGCGTGAACGGCGGGAAACCCGCCGTCGTCGGCGACGGGAAGCTGACGGAGTGTGACAACCGGGGCACGCCGTCCGTCGCGCTCGCGGGCACGCGCGTTCTCTGGACGAACCTGACCTTCGGCAACTTCACCTACACCTACGTGAGGACGCGTGCGGTCGGAGAAAAGGCCCGTCCGAAGCAGATCGATTACATCGTCCACCAGAACGACCTCGACGGCGACTACTTGACGGCGATGGCCGGCGACGCGGGCACGCTCGCCTACACCGACCTCGTGGTGTCGGGACGGACGCTTCCCAGCGACGAGGACGTCTACTTCGCCGATCGGGGGACGGTCAGGCGCGTGGTCGGGCGTGAGCGAAAGATCATGCGCGGGACGACGCCGCCGTTCCGGATCGCGGTCGCCTCGGGCCGGGTCGCAGTCGTGCCCGCCGACCGCTCGGAGGGCCAGTCGGTGGCGCTCAGGGGAGCGCTGAACGGGATCGTCGAAGTGCGCGACCTGACCGGAAACGTCATCTCGCACTTCACCCCGGTCGGCCGGGTCCGGGCGATTGCTCTCACCGGGACCTATGCGGCCGTGCTCGTGAGCGGCCGCGTCGAGCGATACAAGCTTCCTTCGGGAACGCTCACGGGGGCGACTCCGGTTCCGGGCGCCGCTCCCGAGCTCGACGCCTCGGGCAGGACGGTGATCCTGCGGGTCGGGAAGACGATCAAGGCGCTCGACACCGCCTCCGGCAGCCTGAAGACGGTAGCGACCGCCTCCGCCACGCCCATCGGTCTTTCGATCGAAGGGCGGGTTGTCGCGTGGGCCGAGAACCTCCACCAGGGCGGTCGCATCCGCACGATGAAGCTCTAGACTGGCGCCGATGAAGACACGAATCGCCCTCGCGCTCGGAGCCGGCGTCCTCGGCCTGGCGGTGTCGCTTCCCGCCCTGTCGGCGCCGCCCAAGGCGGTCAACCTGATTGCGACGCCGCGGGTGAAGTCGATGCTGCGCGCGGCCTTCATCCTCAAGCACCACCAGTACAGCCAGCGGCGGATCAAGGGGCCGCTGAAGGGGACGACCTACTACGGCCGTTACGGCCGAACCGAGTACGCCTTCTCGGTCTTCTCGGTCCCGCGCACGGGGACGACCGACCAGCCGGAGCTGTTCAAGCGCGCCGTCAACGGGATCTTCCGCGACCTCGGGGATACGGGCGGCGAGATCTGCAAGCGGGACGTCCCGCTCGCCCTGATCAAGGTATGGCGCCTGAAGCACAGCTCGCCGGGCTGCTTTGTCGCTCCTTAACTAGGGGCACATCACCTCTAGGTGGAAGGACCGGTCGGCCGGGGCGATACCCGACGGCGTCTGCAGGAACCTGGTGAGCACGATCACCGTGCTTCCGTTCGTCGACGAGTTGGCGATGCCCTGCGGCGTGGCGGGGTTCGGCGTTCCCGTCTTGTGCCCGCCGGGGGCAGCGACCGCCGCGCAATCGTCGACGTTGCGGTTGAACGTGACGACGTACTCGCCGATGACGTTGTGCTGGACTCCGGTGGCGCCGCTTCCCTTGTAGAGCGTCCCGTCGCTGTCGACGACTGCGAAAAGCGGTGCCGCACCCGCCGGCCCCTGTGGGCCCTGCGCTCCTTGCGGTCCCTGCGGGCCCTGTTCGCCCGTCGGCCCCCGTTGGCCTCTGGGGCCTCTGGGGCCGCGCTTGCAGTGACAGGCCGCGACGGCTTTGGCGTGCCCGGCCGTCGCGCGAGGCGACTTGGCCCCACTGCTTCCGTTCAGCAATCCGCCGGCCATCGCGGTACCGGCTGCCGCAGCCGCAACGAGCACGAGCCCGGCCATGATGAGACGACGCATCGTTCTACCTCCCGCTTGGTGGACCCCGCTACGAACTCACGTCGGCCTGCGAATGTCAAGGAGCTCATGGGTTGCAATAGGGCGAGATCAGCGTCGCGACGCGCCGTGCGAACACCGGATCGTCGGTCGAGAGCTCGAGCTCCGCGACCGTCCGCTCCTGGAACTGGACCGGAACCTCCGTCCCGTCTGCCTTGCGTCCGGCGCTCACGAGCCTACCGTCGGCGAAGCGGATCGCGATGTAGGAGAAGCGGTCGTGCAGCGCCGCCACCACCGCTCGCAGGACGGCGTCGGCCTCGCCGCCTCGGTTCAGGATCCGCTCGACCGCCTCGAGCGCTCCACGCTGCGCGTCATCCAAGCTCGAGGTCGTCCCCCTCGAATGCGCGCATGATCTGCTTGAACTCGTCCGAGATCGGACGGGCGCGGCGCTCTTCGAGGTCGACGAGCACGAGTGCCTGGCTCGCGGTCACCATCAGGACGTCGTCGTCCACGCGGTAGGCGGCACATTCGTACGTCGCGCTCGTGCGCCCGATCCGCGCCAAGCGGACGAACACCTCGAGCAGGTCGTCGAATCGCGCGGGGGCGAAGTACTCGACGTTCGATGCCCGCATCACGAGCTCGTGCCGCTCGTCGATTCGCAACAGCCCGAGATGACGGTGGTACTCGACCCGTGCGAGGTCGAAGTAGGGCAGATAGCGCCCGTAGTAGACGATCCCCTGGGCGTCCGTGTCGGAGAACCCGACCCGGGTGAGCGCCGAGTACTTGAAGGGTGGCTTCCGGTCCGTCACCCGGCCGAGCTCGAGCATCATCGGCGCAGCGCCTCGACGAGCATGTCGTGGGGAAGCGCGTGGACGGTGCCGCTGCGCCCGCTCATGGTCTCGGCCGACAGGAGCGCGTTCACGATCGCCTCCTCGGTCGCCTCGATCGTCGCGTAGAAAAGCGGATCGAGCTGCTCGTTCGGAAGCAGCTCGATCGTCGTCAGCTCGCCGGCACCGACCCCGTTGCCGGTTGCGAAGGCGAGCGCGAAGTCGCCGCTCGAGTTCTCCCCGGCCCCTCCCGTGCGTGCGATTCCGAGCGCCGCACGCTGCGCGAGCCGCCGGCACTGGTGCGGCAGCAGCGGCGCGTCGGTCGCGACGATGACGATGATCGAGCCGGATCCCTCCTCACGAACCGCGGGGAGCGGGACCCGCTCCGGCCCCAACGCCGCTCCGACCGGCACACCGTCGATCGAGAGCCGCAATCGACGGCCGTGGTTCGCCTGCACGAGCACGCCGACGGTGTGGCCGGCTCCGGTCAGCCTCGACGCCGTCCCGATCCCGCCCTTGAAGCCGTGGCAGATCATCCCGGTGCCGCCGCCGACGCATCCTTCCGGGACAGGCCCCTCGGAGGCGTCCTCGATCGCTGCCAGGGCGTGCTCCGTGTGGACGTGCATCCCTTCGATCTCGTTCAGGAACCCGTCGTAGGTCTCGCCGACGACCGGGAGATGCCAGCGTCCCCGATTCGCAGCATGCTGGGAGGCCACGATCGCATCGCGGACGACCCCGACGGAGAAGGTGTTGGTCAGTCCGATCGGAGTCGTCAGCAGGCCGGATTCGCGGATCCATTCGAGCCCCGTCAGCTCCCCGTTGCCGTTCAACCGGTGGGCCTCGGCGAAACAGGGCTCGCCGGCGGGCGTGGGGAGGATCGCGGTGACGCCTGTGCGCACCGCTTCGCCCTCGATCAGTGTCGTATGCCCGACGCGGACGCCGGCGACGTCGGTGATGGCGTCGAGCGGTCCCGGCTCGAGGCCGCCGATCTCGATTCCGAGCTCCCGCGCCTTCACGGGAGCAATGCTAGAGCGCGGTCAGCGGCGGGGTAGCGGGGGGAGCTTGGACCGGGTGTCCGCCACCGCGGCATACGCTCGGCGCGCACGCATGCGTCTCGACAGCCCCCAGCCGAAGAGTGCGGCGAGAAGGAGGCCGACGACGGCGAAGGGGACATAGGCGATCGCAGCGTTGAACCTGGCCTTGCCCTCCGCAGGACCGGAACCGGCCGCTTTGGCGCCGAAGTCTGCGATCGCGGTGACTCCCGCCTTCTTGCCGACGGGCGCGAAGGAGGCCGCCGGTGTGAAGGCATCGACGAGCCAGCGCCCGCGGACGCGCTTGAGGTCGACGTTGAAGATCACCGCGCCGGTGTTCGCCCCCTTTCGCGGCCGGAGCATGAGCTCGATCCCGACGGTCGTATCGATGTAATCGAGCTTCCAATGATGGAAGCGCTTGCCGGCCGCGGGGTATGGATAGACGGGGATCGAGCCAGCCGTCCAGTGCTTCCGGTCGGTGCCGCCGCGGAGGTAGGGGGTGACGAGGTCGTACGACTTGGCCACGCCCTGCCGCGCGACTGCGTGCACGACGAAGGCGTCGAGCGTCCGGTTGATTCCGGCCCGGTCGGCCTTGCTCAGGCGGGGCTTGGCGGCGGCGTTCGAGGCGCCGAGACCGAAGAGCAACAGTACGAGCACGAAAGCGAGGCGCTTCACTTTGCTCAGCCTAGCGGCAGCTATGCCTCCTGGATCGCCGCCACCACTTCGTCCCGTTTCCGCTCCATCAGCTCCGGCGTCCGCGCTTCGAGATTGAGCCGCAGGAGGGGCTCCGTATTCGACGGGCGGACGTTCATGTGCCAGTCCTCGGCTTCCACCGAGACCCCGTCGAGATGGGAGATCGTTCCCTGCGGAGCGAAGCGGTCCTCGAGCCGTCGGAGCACGAGCGGAACGTCCGCGACGGGCGTATTGAGCTCGCCGGTGATGAAGTAGCGCTCCCGGTAGGGACACAGGATCTCCGACAGCTTGCGGCCCTTCTTCGAGATCAGCTCGAGCATGAGCAGGAACGGCACGACTCCCGAGTCGGCCTGGGAGAAGTCGCGGAAGTAGTAGTGGCCCGAGACCTCGCCCGCGAAGGCGGCGTCTTCCTCGCGCATCCTGTGCTTGATGTAGGCGTGCCCGACGCGGTTCACGAGCGGCGTGCCGCCGGCGCGTTCGATCGTCTCCGGCACGGCCCAGCTGGCGCGGACGTCGTAGATGATCTTCGCGCCCGGCTCCTTCTCGAGCACCGACTCGGCCAGGAGCGCCGTGACGAAGTCGCCGGGGACGAACTCACCGGAGTCGTCGACGAAGAAGCAGCGGTCGGCGTCGCCGTCGAACGCGACGCCGAGATCCGCCTGCTCTTCGAGCGTCTTCGAGACGATGAACTCACGGTTCTCAGGCAGGAGTGGGTTCGGCTCGTGGTTGGGGAAGCTTCCGTCGGGCTCGAAGTAGCAGGGGACGGCGTCGATCGGGAGCCGCTCCAGCACCGGTGGGAGCATCACGCCGGCCATCCCGTTCGCGGCGTCGATCACCACCCGCAGCGGGCGGATCTCTTGGACGTCGACGAAGAAGAGCACCCGTTCCACGAACGCCGGCCAGATGTCGTATTCCTGCACCTGTCCCCTCCGGACATGTCCCAGGGACTGTCCCTCGGACATGGCCTGTTGGAACAGGGCGCGGTCCCGGATCTCCATCAGCCCCGACTCGCCTCCGACGGGAAGCGCCCCCCGCCGGACGATCTTCATCCCGGTGTACTGCTTCGGGTTGTGCGAGGCGGTGACCTCGATCCCGCCGTCGAGTCCCAGCTCGCCGACGGCGAAGTAGAGCATCTCCGTCCCGACGAGCCCGAGGTCGAGCACGTCCGCTCCGCCGTCGGCGGCGCCGTCGATCGCCGCGCGCGCCATCGACGGGGAGGAGAGCCGCATGTCGCGGCCGACGGCGATCTGCCCCGGCTCGAACTGCTCCACGTAGGCGCGCCCGATCGCGTACGCGCCCTCCTCGTCGAGCTGGTCGGGGTAGACCCCGCGCACGTCGTAGGCCTTGAAGACCTTCGGGTCGAGCACGGGCCCGATGCTACGTGAGCTTTTCGCCTCCCAGCTGGATAGATGGGCATCTACTCGAGGAGGACGACATGAAGAGGATCTGCCTGCTGGCGGTCGCCCTGGGAGCGCTCACGCTCCCGGCGACCGCGGGCGCGAAGGAAGTGACCGGCGCCAAGGTCTGCGGAGCCTCGGGCTGCAAGGAGACGACCGATGCCGAGGTGCTGAAGCCGTTCTCGATGTCGGAGGAGAACGGAGTCGCTCCGAAGGAGACCTTCAACGCCCCGGTCGGCAGCTACTACACGGTGAACGTCAGCTACGGGGACAACGGCCAGACGGTCGGGACGCACCTGTCCTACTGGCTTTCCGGCCCTCGGTTGATGCACGGCAGCGACCAGGGGAGCTTCGATCCCTGGTGGGAGCTGACGGAGGCCCAGAACGCGGGGTTCGAGTCCGTGGCCGCAGGAATCCAGCCGTTCCAGCCCGATCTCTCGCGGGTGCTCGTCGGCGGGAAGTCGGTGACCGATCCGAGCTCGTACATCCGGCTCTTCGCCCACTATCCGCTGCCGTTTCGCACGGTTCCGAAGAAGGCGCGCTGGATCTCGATCAGCGTTCGCCCCGCGCACGCCAATCCGTGGGTGCAGAAGGCCGTCAGGCTCCGGTACCAGCCTGAGCGGCGGATCCTGGCGCGGCCCGACGGCTGGGTGCTGCTTCCGAAGGCGATCGGAACCCTGCTCGTGAGGCGCGCCTCGCTCGCGACCGTCAAGACGGGCTCCGGCGGGGGCCACACCGCGCTCTACGCCGGTGCGGGCGCCGCCGGTGCCGTCGCGGTCGTCCTGCTCGCCGCCGTCCGGCCGAAGAGAATGCACTAAGGCGTGGAGGAAGACCTCGGTGGCGAGCAGCTCTTTCGTCGTGAACAGAGCGACTTCGGCGGTCTGTTCCGGAAGCACTACCCGGAGATCGTCCGCTACCTCTCCGTGCGGCTCGGCTCGCGGGAGGAGGCGGCCGATCTTGCCGCGGAGGTCTTCCTCGAGGCGTTCACGCGCGTGCCCCGCCTGCGCTGGCGTGGAAAGCCGGTGCTCGCCTGGCTCTATCGCGTCGCCGCGAACATGGCGGCGGACGCCTTGAGGAAGAGAGGCCGCGAGGTGCCGGTCGCCGAGCCTGCCCCCGCCGGCGCCGCTCCGGATCTCGCTGAGCAGCTCGCTGACCGCGAGGCGCTCGCGCGGGCGCTCGCGAGCCTGCCGCCCGACTACCAGCTCGTCGTCCATCTCCGGCTCGTCGAGGGCTACTCCTTCGCCGAGGTCGCCCGCGTCACCGGCCGCAGCGTCGGCGCCTGCCAGATGCTGATGCTCCGATCCGCTCGCACTCTGCGCACACTGCTCGAACAGGAGGGCATTCGTGTCCCGGCGTGAGGACCGCGAGCTCGCCGCCCGGCTCGCCCGCGTGCTCGACGGGCACGAGCGGGCGGAGGACGAGCTGGCGGCGCTCGTGACCGTGCTCGAGCGCGCGACGGAGCCGGCGCGCTTCGAGCTCGCCGACGACGTGGTCGAGCGCGCGCTCGCCCGCACTCGGCCGCGGCTCCACGCGGGCCGGGGCCCGGACCGCCGTCCCGGCCCCCGGCTCGCGCTCGCCTTCGGAGCGGTCGCGGCCGCGGCAGTCGCGCTGGTCGTGTTCACCTTCGTCCGCGTTCCCGGGATCGACGTCGAGGGGAAGGCGCTGGCGGCGCTCGGGGGCAGCGGCAGCATCTTCAAGATCGAGGAGCGGATCGAGCCCGTCGTGCCGGGCGCCTTCCCGACTTCCTTCCGGACCGTCTGGCTCGACCCGGCGCGCGGACGGGAGCGCTGGTACCAGCTCTACGGTGCCGAGCGGGTCGAGGAGGTTCTCGTCGAGCCGGGCCGCATCAGCCGCCTCTTGCCCGGCCAAAAGCTCCTGATCGTCACGCCTTCGTGCCGTGGGTTCGCCGGCGGCTGCGCGGCGGTGCTGGATCCCGTCGCCTTCTATCGCCGTGCGCTCGAGGGGCCCGGCGCCGTCGAGGCGAAGCGGGAGGGCGGCGTCTACCGGCTCACGCTTGCCGTGCAGAAGCTTCCCGACGCCGTTCGAATCGAGCAGCGCGTAACCATCGACGCGAAGACGTTCCTCCCGAGAGAGATCGAGTGGCTGGAGCAGCGCCCCGGGGAGGCCGAGCACGCGGTCTCGAGAATCGTGCTCGAGAGCATCAGGCGGCTGCCGCGGGCCAACGTCCACGACCCGTTCCACCTCCCGACGCTGACGGGGATCCGGGTCGAGCAGCGCAGTGCCTCGTCGGTTCCGCTCCGGAAGTTGGGCGAGGAACATCTGACGCTGTCGGCGGCGAAACGTCTCGCGCCGCCGCTGTTGTGGCTTGGTCCGGCCTATGAAGGCGAACGACTGACCCGGATTGACCGGATCCGTTGGAACTCCGGCGCCGCCTATCGTCTCCACTACGGCCCATTGACCGTCTGGAACTACACCAGCGTCATTCCGCCCGATCTCGTGTCTGCCCGACTCTCGCCGCCGGCGAAGACGATTCCGCTGGAGAGCAACGTCGGTCGCTTCTACGAAGCGGTCGGCGGCAGGCTCGTGGCCGATCTCGAGACGCCCGGCCGCTCGGCTGCGGTGATCGCGCCAACGGCTGGCAAGCTCGACCTCTACCAGGCGCTTTTGGAGCTGCATCCGCTGCGCTAGAGCCGGAAGTTTCGCCCCTCCTCATTCGTTCTTAAACTAGGAGGGTGGAGCGCAAGCTTGCAACGGTCGTGTTCGTCGATCTGGTCGATTCGACCGGACTGGTCGCGGGTGCCGATCCGGAGGTCGCGCGCGGCCGGGTGACACGATTCCTCGACCGGGTCGGCGAGTGCGTCGAGGTCCACGGGGGCACGGTCGGGAGGTTCGCGGGCGATGCGGTCATGGCCGTCTTCGGGATCCCGCAGACCCACGAGGACGATGCCGTTCGAGCCGTGCGCGCGGGGTTCGCGACCCTCGAAGCCGTCCGCGGACTCGACCTCGAGGCCCGGATCGGGATCGAGTCCGGGGAGGTCGTCTCCGACGAGGCCGACCTGACGTTCGCGACGGGCGAAGCGATCAACGTCGCCGTGCGGCTCCAGCAAGAGGCCTCGCCCGGCGAGCTGCTGATCGGGCCGGGCACGCACCGGCTCACGCTCGACGCGGTCGAGACCGAGGAGCTCGGGCCGCTCGACCTGAGGGGCATCGAGCGACCGGTCTGGACTCGGCGCGCGATCTGCACGGCCGAGGAGCCGCGCCCCGTCAGCGTCGCCGCGCCGCTCGTCGGGCGGACGGAAGAGATCGAGCTCCTCCACAACACCTTCTCGCGCGTGCAGCGAGACGGCCGCGCCCACGTCTTCACGATCTACGGCGAGCCCGGCGTCGGCAAGAGCCGCCTCGCGAGGGAGTTCGTCGAGGGGCTGGAAGGCGCCACCGTCCTCGTGGGCCGCGCGCTGCCCTACGGCGAAGGGATCACCTACTGGCCGGTGGCCGAGATGGTCAAGGTCGCAGCGGGGATCACGGACGATCTTCCGGTCCAGGAAGCGATCCAGAAGCTCCGCGACTGCTGCGAGGACGAGGCGATCGCCGACCTGATCGGGCTCGCGTCCGGCGTGCTCGACGCGGTCGAGGGCGAGCGCAGCCAGCAGGAGATTGCATGGGCGATGCGCGAATGGGCCGAGCGGCTCGCGGGAGTCCAGCCGCTCATTCTCGTGTTCGAGGACATCCACTGGGCTGAAGAGCCGCTGCTCGAGCTGATCGATCACCTCGCGACCTGGGTGCGCGAGGCCCCGTTGCTCCTCCTCTGCCTCGCGCGTCCCGAGCTGCTCGACATCAGGCCGGTGTGGGGTGGAGGGCGCGTGCGCGCGACCTCGATCGAGCTCGAGGCGCTCGCCCCCTCGGAGGTGGAGGAGATGCTGGCCGCGCTCCTCAACCGAACGCCGCTGCAGCCCGAGGACATCGTGTCGCTGATCGAGAAGACGGGCGGAAATCCACTCTTCATCGAGGAGACGGTGCGGATGCTGGCCGAGCAGGACGGTGACGGGGCCGCCGAGCGCATCCCCGACACGGTGCAGGCTCTGATCGCGGCACGCATCGACCGCCTCCCCGCCGAGCAGAGGACGCTGCTGCGGCGGGCGGCCGTGATCGGGCGCACGTTTTGGCGCGGCGCTATCGCTCAGCTCTCGCCCGAGCTCGACGCCGAGCCGCTCATCGAGGACCTGCTGCGACGCGACTTCCTCCTCCCCGAAAGCCGCTCGTCGATCTCGGGCGAGACCGCCTACCGCTTCAAGCACGTCCTGATCCGGGAAGTGGCGTACGGGGGGTTGTCGAAGTCGGAGCGCGCCGACCATCACAAGCGTTTTGCGGCGTGGCTGCACGAGCGCGCCGGCGATGAGCTCCTCGAGGTTCGCGCCTACCACCTCGACCACGCGGCGAGCCTGATCGCAGAGCTCGAGGGCGAGGCACCGGCAGAGCTCGCCTCGGAAGCGGCCGCCGCCCTCGAGGAGGCCGGGAGGCGCGCGTTTGCACGCGAGGCGAACCGCGCCGCGCGCAGGCTGTTCCTGAGCGCGCTGGAGCTTGAGCCGACGCTCGAGCGGCGCTATCAGGCGGCGCGCGCGGCCTGGCGGATCACGGACTACCCCGTGGTCTCGCGCGAGATGGAGGAGGTCTGCGCCGCCGCCGAGGCCGAAGGCATGCCGGACATTCAGGGTCGAGCGCTGATCGCCCTCGCCGATGCGGCCGTCCTGCGCGAAGCCGACGTTCCGCGGGCGGAACGGCTGATCGAGAAGGCGCTCGAGGTGCTCGACCACGACGACAAGGTTGGCCGCTTCGACGCCCTCGCCGTCCGCGGAACGATCGCATGGGCCCGCGGCGACCTCTCGACCGAGGACCGGGTGATGGAGGAAGCCCTTTCCCTGGCGCGCGAGACTGGGCGCAAGGATCTGGAGAGCGAGGTGCTGGACACGCTCGCGAGCGTCTACACCGCACGCCTCGAGCTCGACCGCGCGCAGCAGTTCGCGGAGCAGGCGCTCGCGCTGGCGGAGGAAAGCGGAAGCGCCGCCACGCTCGGACGCGCTTACCGCTTCCTCGGGCAGCTGCAGCTCCAGCGCGGGGAGCTCGACGAGGCGGAGGCGGCTCTCGGGCAGGCACGCACCTATCTGGCCGAAGCCGGCGCCGCCTGGGCGCTCGGGCGGGTGCTCCACTACCTGGCCTGGACGGCGTGGCGGAAAGGCGAGCCCGCGCGGGCAGAGCGCCTGTTCCGGGAGTCGATCCGCATCCTCGTTCCGCTCGAGGACCGCGCGACGCTGTGCGAGAGCCAGCGCTCGCTCGCCCAGCTCCTCGTCGAGCAGGGCAAGCTCGAAGAAGCCGAGCGGCTCGCGCTCGCCGCGCGACAGACCGTCGGGTCGCAGGATCTGACGTCACTGGCGACGACGGCGATGGCGCTCGGGATCGTCCGTGCCGCTCAGGGCCGCGACGACGAGGCCGAGGAGCTCCTGCGCGAGGCGCATGCGACGATCGCCGAGACCGACCACCGGCGCAACCAGGTCGAGACGCTGGATGCCCTCGCTCAGTTCCTGCGGGAACGAGGACGCGAGCCGGAGGCGGCCGCCTTCGACGAGCGCCGGGAAGAGCTCTTTGCGGCCGCCACCAGCACAGCCCGGATCGCCTGACTCGAGACCTCGTCCGGCGACTCCGAGATCACGGTTGCCGGCCGTGCGACACCGCTGAGCGCCTCGGCCAGCGGCTCGGCGCGGAGCGTTCCCTCGCCGTAGGGGAGATGCTTGGTCTCGTTGCGGTTCGCGAACGCGATGTCCGAGAAGTGGATGTGGAAGGGCGCCCCGGGCGGGAGGACGTCGTCGGCTGCCTCGAGCACCTCCGTGAACATCGTGGAGTCGGTGAAGGCGCCGTCGCTCGTCGCGTGCATGTGCGCGAAGTCGAGGACGGGACGGACCCAACCACAGCGGCGCGAGATCTCGAGCACGTCGTCGATCGTTCCGAGGTCGCGGACGCGGCCCATCACCTCGACTCCGAACGGAACCGCGCGATCCTTCTTCTCGAGCCGCTCGCGTAGCTCCCCCAGCTGCCCGCAGACCGAGTCGAGCGCGGCCTCCCGCGTCCGGCCGAGCAGGAAGCCCGGGTGGAAGACGACGGGCTCCGCGCCGGCCGCCTTCGCGATCCCGGCCGAGTGGTCGAGCATCCCGACCGCCATGTTCAGCTTCTTCCCTCGCTCGGCGTGACCCATGAAGCCGGCGATCGGAGCGTGCACCGAGAGCACGATCCCGGCCTCGCGTGCGAGCTCTCCGAACCGCTCCGCCCAGGCGTAATCCATCCAGAACTTGCCCTCGAAATCGATCTCGCAGGCGTTGTAGTCGCGCTCGAGCAGCAGCTCGACGGCGGCTTCCGGGCTCTCACGGGAGGGCACGCGCGCCGGACCGAAATGCAGCCGCTCGGGCACCCCACGGACGCTACAGGACCAGCGCCTCCCTCCCCCTTGTGTCTAAAAACGCAAGCCCTCGGAGTGCTGTCCGGTTGCCGATCTACATTGAAGCGGCGATGGCGAAGAAACCTTCCCGAATCGACCTGTTGGAGCTCGATATCGACCTCCGGCTCGCCGATCTCTGGCGCGAGGCGTACGAGATCGGCGAGTGGAAGCTCGAGGTGGTCGCCGCGTTCATCCGCGCCGCCTACGGGAAGGGCTACTGCGACGCGCTCACCGAGGAACGGCCCGGCAGCCTGTGCCAGGAGCACGGCTACCGGATCCCGAGTCGCCGTCCGCAGACCGCCCCGGCGAACAGCTAGCGTCCCTTCCCGCATCATGCGATCGACCGGCTACGTCCTGGCCGTCGTGCTCCTCCTCATCGGCGCGCTCGCAGCCAGGTGGGGGCTCGTACTGCTGTGGACGGTGGGAAACGAGTTCGAGCCGCGCGGAACCGTCGGCATCGTGCTCGTCGTCGTCGGGTTCGCGTTGCTCGGCGCCGGGAGTTACGGCGTCTGGCACCTCGAGCGGAGCTAGAATCCAGCCGTGCCTCGCGCCAGGAGCCCGGTGCGCCTTGCGCTCGCCCTCTCGGTCGCGGCCCTGCTGGCCGTGTTCCTCCTCTACACCTCGATCGCGGGCGGGGGAACGCCTTCGCTCAAGCCGAGCCAGCTGCACGGACATAAGGGGAAGGTGACGCTCACCGGCAAGGTGCTCGGCCCGGTTACTGGCGACGCGCACGCGGGCGGGCTGCACTTCCGCCTCCGTGACATCGACGGAAAGGCGAGCGTGCCGGTGGTATTTCGCGGCGACGTGCCCGACCTCTTCCGCGCAGGCCGGCACATCTCGGTCGACGGGCGTTTGCGCAGCGGTGTCTTCCAGGGCGTGAACCCGCTCGTCACCAAGTGCCCGTCGAAGTACGCGCCCAAGAGCTAGCCCGTGGCTGAGCTCGGTCGAGCCGCCCTCGTCATCTGCCTCATCTCGTCGCTGTACGCGGTGGGCGCCGGCGGCTACGCCGCCTTTCGGGGACGGCGGCGGCTATCCCATTCGGCACGGAACGCGCTGATCGCGGCATTCGCCTCGGCCGCCGTCGCGGCCGGCGTGCTCGTCATCGCGCTCCTGCGCCACGACTTCAGCTTCACCTACGTTGCGGCGCACTCGGCCCGCCGCCTACCGACCCTCTACACGCTCTCGGCCTTCTGGGGCGGCCAGGAAGGATCGCTGCTGCTGTGGCTGCTGGTCCTGACCGCCTACGCGTCGGCGGTCGTGCTCGTGAACCACCGCTCCGCCCCGGATCTCGTCGCCTGGGTCGTTCCGGTGCTGGGCGGGATCGCGGTCTTCTTCTCGTTCATGCTCGTCGTGATCTCGAGCCCGTTCGCGACGCAGACCGCCCCCGCGGACGGCTCCGGGCTGAACCCGAGCCTGCAGAACCCGTACATGCTCATCCACCCGCCCTTGCTCTACCTCGGGTACGTGGGCCTGAGCGTCCCGTTCGCGTTCGCGATCGGCTCGATGCTCGCCAAGCGCGCCGACGAGCGCTGGATCATCGCCACCCGTCGCTGGACGCTGGCCGCCTGGGGGTTCCTCGGGATCGGCCAGCTGCTCGGGGCGCACTGGGCCTACGTCGAGGTCGGCTGGGGCGGCTACTTCGCCTGGGATCCGGTCGAGAACGCCGCGCTGATGCCGTGGCTGGCGGCGACGGCCTTCCTGCACTCGGTGATGGTGCAGGAGAAGAAAGGGATGCTGAAGATCTGGAACATGCTGCTGGTCGTCCTCGCCTACTGCCTGTCGCTGTTGGGAACCTTCCTGACGCGCTCCGGGATCCTGAACTCGATCCACTCGTTCACCGAGAGCACGATCGGCCCCTGGTTCCTCGGCTTCATCGTCTTCGTCACGCTGGCGTCGCTCACGCTCATCTATCTCAGGCTCCCGCTGCTGCGGGCGAAGACGAAGCTCGAGTCGCTCGTCTCGCGCGAAGCCAGCTTCCTCTACAACAACCTGCTGCTCGTCGCCTTCTGCCTGACGATCCTCTGGGGGGTGATGTACCCGCTCTTCTCGCAGCTGGTCCAAGGCGAGTCGAGCGCCGTGCGCGGCCCGTACTACAACTTCTTCCTCAAGTCCTTCGGCTTGCCGCTGTTGATCCTGATGGGGATCGGGCCGCTGCTCGCCTGGCGGCGGACGTCCCTGCGCGCGCTCGGGAGGACGTTCGCCTGGCCGGCGGTTGCCTCGCTCGCTGCAGGCGGAGCTCTGCTCGCGGCCGGCGCGGGCAGCTCCGTCCCCGGGCTGATCGCGTACACGTTCTCGGCCTTCGTGATCGGCTCGATCGTGCTTGAGTTCGTCCGGGGGACGCGCGCGCGGAAGGCGGTCGCCGGCGAGTCGTGGCCGGTCGCCTTCTCCTCGCTCGTGGCACGGAACCGGAGGCGCTACGGCGGATACGTCGTCCATGCCGCCATTGTCCTGCTCGCGATCGGGATCGTGGGCTCGAGCGCATACGACACGACCCGTCAGGCCAAGCTGCGTCCGGGCCAGTCGATGGAGGTGCGCGGCTACACGCTCACGTACCAGCGGCTCACGGACCGTCAAGGCCCGAACGACCGCGAGCTTCGGGCGATCGTCGCGGTCCGGCGCGGAAGCCACGACGAGGGAACGATGTCGGCCGGCAAGAACCAATACCCGGTCGAGCAGCAGACCTCGAACGAGGTCGACATCCGCAGCAACTGGCTGAACGGGCAGGACCTGTACCTGATCGCGCAGCAGATCGACAAGAACGGAACCGTCTACTTCAAGGCGGAGGTGCTGCCGCTGGTCAACCTGATCTGGCTGGCGGGATTCGTCTTCCTCGGCGGCGCACTGATCGCGCTCTGGCCGGACGCGCGCGAGTCGCGCCGGCTCGCCGAGCGCTACGGCCGCTACAGCGTGCCGGTCGAAGCGTGATTTGGGCCGTTGTCTTTGGGGCGGTGCTCGCGATCGCGTGTGTCCTGTTCGTGGCGCGGCCGTTCCTGCTCGACCCGGAGGCGCGCAACGACCGCCTCGACGAGCCGAGCGAGCTCGAACGGCGCCAGATCGAGCTGCTGGAGCGCCGCGACCGGGCGCTCGGCGCGCTCAAGGAGCTCGAGTTCGACCACCGAAGCGGCAAGATCTCGGACGAGGATTACCGCGCGATCGTCGGCCCTCTTCGCCGCCAGGCGGCAGAGGCGCTCCGGGCGCTCGAGCCGCGGGCGGAGGTTTCAACGGAGCGGATCCGTGCAAGCAGGTAGTTGAGCATGGCAATCGACCCGCCCACCCAGCCGGACATTCCCGAGCCGTACCCGCCGCCGGGCGAGCTCGACCCGCCGGCGCCGCCGCAGATTCCGGAGCCGTACCCGCCTCCGGGTGAGACGGATCCACCCGCGCCGCCGCAGATTCCCGAGCCGTACCCGCCGTCGGAGCCGCAAGCGCCCTAGAGCAGGGACGTCCGGAGCCCCGCCGAACCTGTCTCCATGGTGCGGCGGCTCCCGCCCCTGCTCGTCCTCGCGCTCGTTCTCGCCGCGCCCGCGCTCGGAACCGGTCCCGCCGATCGGAAGCAGCAGGTCGACCAGCGGCTCTCGAACCTCCATGAGCGGATCGCAGAAGCCCGTGCGCGCGAGCAGGTCCTCAGCTCTGAGATCGACTCGGTCACGAACGACATCCGGAGCCTCGACCGGCAGGTCGGAGACGTCTCCGCGCGACTCGCGCCGCTCGAGCAGGACCTGGCACTCCATCAGCGGCAGCTCGACAAGCTGAACGAGCTCTTCCGCCTCCAGACCGACCGGCTCCATTTCCTGCGACGCGAGTACGAGGTCGCGGTCACCAGGCTCGAGCTGCGGGTGGTGGCGATCTACGAGAGCGACAGCATCGAGACGCTCGACGTCGTCTTCTCGTCGGCGAGCTACGGCGACATGCTCGAGCAGTTCGACTTCTCCGACCGGATCAGGGCCCAGGACGCCGGAATCGCGCAGGCGGTCGGACGGGCCAGGGACGAAACGGAGGCCGTGCGCGCGCGGACACGGTCGACGCGGGCTCGGGTCGCCGTGGTGACGAAGACGATCGAAGTGCGTACCGAGCAGGTCAGAGTGCTCCGCGACAGCTTGCTCTCTCGAGAGAACGCGCTCTCGTCCGCGCGCGCGCAGAAGCATCAGGCGGTCTCACAGGCGCACGCGAGCCTCAAGCAGATGCTCGACGACGCCGAGGCTCTGCAGCAGGTGAGCGCGGACCTCCAGGCGAAGATCCAGGCGGCTCAAGGGACGAGCTCGCCGACTCCGTCCGGGAGCGGGCTGATCTGGCCCGTCAACGGGTCGGTCGCCAGTCCGTTCGGATGGCGCTGCCTCGAGGGGATCTGTCGCATGCACGAAGGGATCGACATCGCGGTGGGCTACGGGACGCCGATCCAGGCGGCCGCCGCGGGGACGGTCATCTACACGGGCTGGGAGGGCGGTTACGGAAACCTGATCGTGATCGACCACGGCGGCGGGCTTGCGACCGCGTATGCGCACCAGGAGCGATTTGCGGTCGGAAACGGCGCGCACGTCGCGCAGGGCCAGGTGATCGGCTACGTCGGCTGCACGGGCCACTGCTACGGCCCACACCTGCACTTCGAGGTCAGGGTCAACGGCTCGGCCGTCGATCCGCTCGGGTATCTCTAGGCGAAGCCGAACGTCTGCGCGAGCAGGAAGATGTTCAGCCCCGAGATCAGCGCCGCCACGACGGCTGCCGCCGCGGTCGTAAACGGGTGATTGACGAGCACGCCCATGATCCGCTTCTTGCTCGTGAAGACAACGAGCGGGATGAGGGCGAACGGGATGCCGAACGAGAGCACGACCTGGCTGATCACGAGCGTCCTCGACGGATCGAGGCCGATCGCGATCACGATCAGCGCAGGCAGCATCGTGACTGCGCGCCTGAGAAAGATCGGAATCCGACGGCGGATGAAGCCCTGCATCACCACCTGGCCCGACAGCGTCCCGACGGCTGAGCTCGAGAGCCCGGAGGCGAGGAGCGCAAGGGCGAACATGACGCTCGACGCACCCCCTAGGATCGGCTCGAGCGTCTTGTGCGCGCCCTCGAGCGACTCGACGTTGTGGTGACCGCTCTTGAAGAAGACGGTGGCCGCCATGATCAGCATCGCCATGTTGATCACCCCGGCGATTGACATCGCGATGATCACGTCGATGCGCGTGTAGCGCATCAGCCGGCGCGCCTCGTCGTCCGTGTCGGGCACCACGCGGTTCTGCATCAGCGCGGAGTGGAGGTAGATCACATGCGGCATCACCGTCGCGCCGAGGATCCCGACGGCGAGCAGCACCGATTCGCTCCCGGCGAACTCGGGCTTGATGGCGTGCAGCCCCACCGTCCCGAGCGGCGGGTGGGCCAGGAACAGCTCGCTGATGTAACAGACGCCCACAACGCCAACGAGCACCACGATCACGGCCTCGAAGGGGCGGAATCCGAAACGCTGCAGCCCCAGGATCCCGAAGGCCGCAACCGCCGTGAGCCCCGCGGCGGGCAAGAGGTCGATCCCGAGCAAGAGGTGGAAGCCCACCACGGCGCCCAGGAACTCGGCCAGGTCGGTGGCCATCGCGATCGCCTCCGCCTGTATCCACAGGCTGAGCGACGTGCGGCGGGAGAACTGCTCGCGGCAGACCTCGGGGAGGTTCCGGCCGGTGGCGATCCCGAGCTTGGCCGACAGCATCTGGATCAGCATCGCCATCAGGTTCGAGGCGACGATCACCCACAGCAGCGTGAAGCCGAACTTGGAGCCGCCGGCGATGTTTGTGGCGAAGTTGCCGGGATCGATGTAGGCGACGCAGGCGACGAATGCGGGGCCGAGGAACGGCAGCAGCCGGAACTTGTGCGGGTGGCCCCGCAGCACTCGCTCGCCCGGTCCCAGGGGCCGATCGAGCGCTTCCGCCCGCGTCCCGACCATCAGGTTTAGTCTAGCCTAACTTCCCCCTAGCGTTCCGGCCAGGGGCGGTAGGTCAGGCTGCTTGCGGGCGATACACGTATATGTCGGGCAGGTTGCGGTAGCGCTCGTCGAGGTCGAACCCATAGCCGACGAACAGCTCGTCCGGGACCGTGAAGCCGACGTAGTGCACCGGCAGGTCGTCGACGAGCCGGCGGTAGGGCCGGTCGAGCAGCGTGGCGACGGCGAGTGAGGCCGGACGCCTCAACGTCAGCGTCTTGACGAGGTAGTTCAGCGTCAGCCCGGTGTCGACGACGTCCTCGACGACCAGGACGTGGCGCCCGTCGATCGAGACGTCCAGGTCCTTGAGCAGGCGGATGCCGGAGTGGCCGCCGGTCTTGGCGCCTGGGCCGTAGCCTGCCAGCTCGACGAACTCGAGCTGGTGCGAGAGGTCGAGGACGCGCGAGAGATCGGCGAGGAAGACGACGCTCGCCTTCAGCGGCGCGACGAGCAGCGGCTCGGTCTCTGCGTACGCAGCCGCGATCTCGCCGGCGAGCTCGGCCACGCGCTCCGAGATCTCCTCCGCGGAGAGGTAGAGATCGCCGACCCGCGGGTCGGCGGCTAGGAGGCGAGCTCGACCCGGTATCGCTGAGCCAGTCGCTCGACGTCGCGCTTGTAGAAGAGCTTGACCTTCACCTCGGGGTACCGCTGGCGGATCTTTCGCAGCTTACGGTTCTTCCGCGTCACGAGCGACTGCTTCATCACCGTGACCTCGAGATACAGGTCCTGCTCGGGGAGGTAGAAGTCGGGCGTGAATGCCTCGACCACCTGTCCGTGCTCGTCCCGCTCCAGTACGAAGGTGCGCGGCTCGTACTCCCACGGCACCCCGTAGAAGTCGAGGATCTTGGCGCACTCGAGCTCTGCACTGTTGGCGAAGCGCGGCTGGCCGACCCCACAATATGCCTGGAAATCAGGCGTTTCCAGCGGCATCCTCAATCGAGGATAGCAACGGCCTCGGACAGGGCCGGTTTTCGCCCAGCCGGCCGCGAAACGCGTACTCTTCGCCACGAATGCTGACGATCGCGCACATCTCGGATCTCCATTGCGGAGGCCCGCATTTCGTCCCCAACCTGCTCGAGCGGGCGATCAGCGAGGTGAACGACCTCGAGCCGGACCTCGTTATCTGCTCGGGCGACCTGACGAGCTTCGGCTTCAAGCAGGAGTACGCCGAGGCGAAGGCCTACCTGGACTCGATCAAGTGCGGCTCGCTCGTCGTGATCCCCGGCAACCACGACTCGCGGAACGTCGGCTACGTCCACTTCGAGGAGCTGTTCGGCGACCGGAACTCCGTGCTCCGCCTCGGCGGCGTGACCGTCGTCGCGATCGATTCGACCGAGCCGGACCTCGACCACGGACAGGTCGGCCGCGGCCGCTACGGCTGGATCGAGGAGCAATTCGCGTCTCCCGCCGACCTGCGCATCTTCGTCCTCCACCACCACCTGCTGCCCGTGCCGGGGACCGGGAGGGAGCGGAACATCGTCTACGACGCCGGCGACCTGATCGAGTGCCTGCAGCGCTCGAACGTCAACATCGTCCTCTCGGGCCATAAGCACGTGCCGTACGCGTGGAAGCTCGAGGATATGTTCATCGTCAACGCGGGCACGGTCTCGTCGATGCGCCTGAGAGGGAACACGCGCCAGTGCTACAACGTGATCGAGATCGACGACGGTCACGTCGAGGTGACGCGCCGCTATCCGTTCCACGGGCGGGAGCGGATCATCGAGTTCTCGCTCGAGACGCTTGCGTTCCAGAAGTACACCGCGGGGATCGAGCGGGAGGTGACGACCCGGTGACCTCGCTCACGTTCCAGCGGCGCCAGCCGTTCGCGGAGCCCGGCTTCGCCGGGCGCGAGCGAGAGGCGGCCAGGGGCGTGAGGGCTTTGGCCCTCATCGACGGCGAGCACTACGCGCCCGTCGTCCGCGACGCGCTCGCGGCGCTGCCATACGAGGTTGCGGCAGCGGTACTCGTCGGCGGGACCGAGAAGCTGCGAGGCGGCGACGACTACGGCGTTCCGCTCTCGCACGACCTGGAGGATGCGATCGCGGAGCTCGAGCCGGAGCTGGTGTACGACCTCTCGGACGAGCCCGTGCTCGGACCGCGCGACCGCTTCCGGCTCGCGAGCCGCGTGCTCGCCGCCGGGCTCCCGTACGTGGGCGCCGACTTCCGGTTCGACCCGCCGGCCTTTGCGCCCTTCGAGCTGCCGTCGATCTCGATTGTCGGAACGGGCAAGCGCGTCGGCAAGACCGCGGTCGCCGGTCACGCCGCCCGTGTGCTCGCCGCCGATCTCGATGTCGTCGTTGTTGCGATGGGGAGGGGAGGGCCGCCCGAGCCCGAGCTCGCGCCCGCGCCGCCCACCGTCGAGGAGCTGCTCGAGCTCTCCCGCGCCGGCCGCCACGCCTCCTCCGACTACCTCGAGGACGCCGCCTTCGCCGGCATCGTCACGATCGGCTGCAGGCGTGCCGGCGGTGGGCTGGCAGGGCAGCCCGCGTTCTCGAACGTGCCCGCGGGGGCCGCGCTCGCCGCTTCGCGGCGGCCCGGTCTCGTCGTCTTCGAGGGCAGCGGCGCCGCGCTGCCGCCGATCGCGACCGGCAGGCGCGTCCTGGTCGTCTCGGGCGCGCAGGACCCGGAGCTGGCCGCCGGCTACCTGAACGCTTACCGGATCCTGATCTCCGACCTCGTCGTGCTGACAATGGCCGAGGAGGACGTTCCATACGAGCGCGTGCACGAGGCGGTGGAGGAGGTCAAGCCGGGCGTGCCCGTCGTTCCGGCCGTGCTGCGGCCCCGCCCGGTCTCGTCGATCTCGGGCAAGCGCGTCGCGTTCTTCACGACCGCGCGCGCGAGCGCTCACGACCGGCTTGCGTCCCACCTCCGGGAAGCCCATGGCGCCGCGTCGGTGTCCGTGTCCGGGAACCTGGCCGACCGGGAGCTCCTGCGCACCGATCTGAACCTGGCGGACGCGGACGTGTACCTGGCCGAGCTCAAGGCGGCGGCGATCGACGTCGTCGCGGAAGCGGCGGTGGAGCGCGGCGTGGAGCTCGTTCTGGCCGACAACGAAGTGGTGGGTCAAGGATTGGACGCCGAAATTCGAGCGCTGGCCGATGCGGTGGTGGAACCCGTGCTCCAGCGATGAGAGAGCCACGTCACATCGAGCCGGCGGCGCAGCCGCCTGTCCGCGCAAGCGGACCCGTGGAAGGGGTTTGGGGGAACCGGGAGGTTCCCCCAAGGATCCCTGCCGGACGTGCGAAGGGCAGAGGAGCATGAGAGAGCCACGTCACATCGAGCCGCTGCCGCTCGGCGGCGACGGGATCCCGTACTCGAAGGGCTTGATGGCCCGGGCCCTGATCGCGACCGGAATGCCGGCCGTCAGGGCGTACGAGCTGGCGCGGCGGCTCGACGCCGACCTGAGCGAGTCCGGAACCACCTCGGTCGACCTGGAGCGGATGCGGGGGCTCGCGATCGGGCTCCTGGGCGAGGAAGAGGGTGGCCAGGCGATGCGGCGCCTCGTCCGCTACGGCGAGCTGCAACAGCTCGAGTTGCCGATCATCCTGCTCATCGGTGGCGCGACCGGGACGGGGAAGTCGACGATCGCGACCGACATCGCCTACCGGCTCGGGATCAGCCGCGTCACGTCCACCGACTTCGTGCGCCAGACGATGCGCGCTTTCTTCTCCCGGGAGTTCATGCCTTCCGTCCACTACTCGAGCTTCGAGGCGGGCCGCGCGGTCTCCGGGATGGCGGGCGAGCAGGCCATTGCCGGTTTCCTCGAGCAGACACGGAATGTGCTCGTGGGCGTCCAGGCGGCGATCGATCGCGCCCTCGAGGAGGGCTGGTCGATGGTGCTCGAAGGCGTCCATCTCGTGCCCGGGATGCTGCCCGCGGCGCTCGAGAACGCCGTCCTCGTCCAGTGTGTGCTCAACATCGAGGACGAGAATGAGCACTCGAGTCACTTCTGGGTGCGCGACGTGACCTCGGAAGGCGTGCGCCAACTCGACAAGTACCTCAAAGGGTTCGATGACATCCGCGCCATCCAGGACTTCATCGTCGAGCGCGCGCGGGAATCGGGCGTAGCGGTGATCGAGAATGACACGATGGAGACGGCCATCGGCGAGGTGATGGAGCTCGTGTTCGCCGAAGTCGAGCGGGTGCAGGAATGACGAAGCTGACCGAAGCCCTCGATCCCCGTCGGCCGGATGCTCCGGCCGACTCCGGCTACTGCCTCTGCGAGAGCTACGCGCGCGTGACCGAGCGGGCGGCGCTGGCGGGGGCCCGCTGGCTCGGCCGCGCCGACCAGGAGGCCGCGCAGGAGGCGGCCTATTCGGGGATGCGGCTCGCTCTGGAGCAGATGCCGATCAGCGGCCGGGTCGTGATCGGTGGCGAAGAAGACGGGGAGCAGCTGCCGTTCGATGCCGAGATCGGCACCGGCGGGGAGCGGGTCGATCTCGCGGTCGATCCGCTCGAAGGCCGTGGGGTCGTCGCGCGCGGCGGCTATGGGGCGATGTCGATGGTGGCCGTCGGCGAGCCGGGCTCGCTGATGAGGCTCCCGGACATGTACATGCGCAAGATGGCAGTCGGCCCGCTCGCGCGCGACGCGATCGACCTCGGGAAGCCGATCGCGGAGAACGTCCAGGCGATCGCCGAGGCGTTCGGGCGCCGTCCCAACGACGTGACGGCGATCGTCCTCGACCGCCCGCGGCACCACGACCTGATCGAGGAGATCCGTGGGGCCGGAGCGCGAATCAAGCTGATCCAGGACGGCGACGTGACCGCGTCGATCTCGGCGGCGATCCGGGGAACGAACGACCACCTTGCGATCGGCATCGGCGGCACGCGCCAGGCGGTGCTGTCGGCGGCCGCCCTCCGCTGCCTCGGCGGCGGGCTGCAGGCCCAGCTGTGGCCGACCTCGCGGACGGAGATCGAGGCCGCGCGCGAGCACGGGATCGACGACGTCTCACGGGTGTTCGGGATCGACGATTTCGCGCGCGGCGAGATCATCGTCGCGGCGACGGGCGTCTCGTCCGGCGACCTGCTGCGCGGAGTCCGCTACCTCGCCGACAGCGCTCGGACCCATTCACTCGTCATGTGCACGCGCTGCAACTGGGTTCGCTTCGTGGACGGGATCCACTTCTTCGCGCGCGAGCGGCGCGAGGAAGTGCGGCTGCTCGGCTTCTGACGACTGCTTTTCCCGGAAAACGGGAAAGAGCGGGGGATGCAGAAGACCGATCCCGTCTCCGCCGAATCCGTCGAACAGGACGAGGACGCCGGCACGCAGAAGGCGATCGAGGCGGATCCGCTCCTCCTCGGCGACCGCGAGCGGGCAATTCCGCCCGACGACCTGTTCGTGCGCATGAAACCGCCCGGGGACCCGGTCGACCGCGAGTAGACTGGCCGGGTGGCAACGAAAGAAGAAGTCGTCGAGGCGCTGCGCCAGGTCGAGGACCCCGAGCTCGGGATGGACATCGTCGACCTCGGGCTCATGTACGACGTCGAGGTCGAGGACGGCAAGGTCAAGGTCATCCACACGCTGACCTCGATGGGCTGCCCCGTCGGGCCGATGATCCAGGAGCAGATCCACGACGTGACGAAGGCGCTGCCCGGAGTGGAGGACGTCGAGGTCGAGCTGACCTGGGATCCTCCCTGGACGCCGGACAAGATGTCCGAGGACGCGAAGTTCATCCTCGGCTTCGGTTAGTAGAGGCCTGATGTGAAATTGGGCCGGGCCGGATGACGCCCCAGACGCGGCGCCGGATCAGCACGGTCGGCCGCGACGCGTAGCGCTACTACGCCCCGCGTCCGCCCGCACTGCCCGGCTTGGTCTGGAGCGCCCCCGGCTGCGACCGAATTTCCCACCAGACCTCCCAGCTCTTACAGATCGCTAACGAAAAGCTTCCGGCCGCTTCACATGCGGCTGTGAGGATTCACGCGTTGACTCCGGACGAGAGGTGGCCCGTGACGCCTCCTCCCAATGCCGTGGGGCCCTCTCGTCGTGTTCGCTCTCCGCTCGAGGCGGGCCTGCCAAGGGCCCGCCTCCTCTCCTCGTTTAGGCGTACGCCAGAGCCGAGAACCGGATCCATCGCCACCGTCGCCAGAACCTCATTTCCTGCTCCTCTCTCGCGTGTTGCTCGTCAACAGGAAGACGGAGAAGCGGAGTGCGTTCTTCCGGCTCAGTCCGGGATTCTTAGGATGACCTTACCCAGCTGCTCGCCGGCCTCGAGGTACTCGTGGGCCGCACGCGCCTCGGCGAGCGGGAAGACGCGATCGACGACCGGCTTCGCGCGGCCGCTCGCGACGAGCTCGTAGGCGCCCTCGAAGTCTTCCTTCGTCCCCATCGTCGAGCCGAAGATCGTCAGCTGCTTCCACCAGATCCTGTGCAGCGCGGCCGGCGGGTTCGGGCCGCTCGTCGCGCCGCAGACGGTGATCCGGCCTCCGGCGCCCGCGGCCTGAAGCGATCGCTGCCACGTCGCCTCCCCGACGTGCTCGACGACTAGGTCGGCGCCCCGTCCCCCGGTCGCCTCCTTGACCGCCTCGACGACGTCGGAGGTGGCGTGGTTGACGCCGGCGTCGGCCCCGAGCTCTCGTGCGCGGTCGAGCTTCTCGTCGCTCGACGAAGTGACGATCGCTCGCGCTCCGAGCGCCTTCGCGATCTGCAGGCTCGCGGTCGCGACGCCGCTGCCGATCCCCCAGATCAACACCCATTCGCCCGGCTGCAGCGAGGCCTTCGTGACGAGCATGCGGTAGGCCGTCTCGAACACGAGCGGGAATGCCGCTGCCTCCTCGAAGCTGAGGCCCTCCGGGATTGGATAGACGTTCTCCTCGGGTACGGCGACCAGCTCGGCGTGCGTGCCGTCCATGTGCTCGCCGACGACGGTGATGCGGCCGTCGCCGTGATCGAGCCCGGGGTTGATCACGACGCGCTCGCCGGACTCGAGAATGCCGGCGCCGTCTGCGCCGAGGATGCGCGGCTTCGGCACCGACGGCAGCCCCTGCCGCACCCAGAGGTCGAGATGATTGAGCGAGGCGGCCCGCAGCTGGATCAGCACCTCGCCGGGGCCGGGGGAGGGGTCGGGTGCGTCCTCATAGCGCAGCACCTCGGGCCCGCCGTCCTCGTGGATGCGGATCGCCTTCACGCCGGCGATCGTATGCAGAATGGTCTCATGCTGGAGCAGCTCGCAGCGAAGCTCGGTCTCGACGTGATCGGTGCCGTGCCGGCCGAGCCCTACGACGAGACCGAGCGCCACATTGGCGATCGCCGCGCCCGCGGCCTCTTTGCGGGCATGCGCTTCACGATGGCGCAGCCGGAGATCTCCTGCCATCCGGAGCGGCTCTTTCCCGGTGCGCGCACGGTCGTCTCCGCCGCGCTCTGCTACTACGCCCCGGCTCCCGAGCCGGAGCCTGGTGAGGGGCGGCTCGCGCGCTACACGTGGAGCGACCGGTATGCGGAGCTGCGCGAGAAGCTCGACGAGCTCGGACGGCGGCTGGGGGGCGAGTACCGGGTGCTCGTCGACGAGAACCAGCACGTCGACCGCGAGGCGGCCGCCCGCTCGGGCGTCGGCTTCTACGGGAAGAACACGCTGCTGATCACGAAACGGTACGGCTCCTGGGTCGTGCTCGGCACGCTCGTGACCGCGGCCGAGCTCGAGCCGACCTCGCCGCTCGATCTCGACTGCGGCTCCTGCACGCTCTGCATCGAGGCCTGCCCGACGGGCGCGCTCGACGAGCCCGGCACGCTCGACTCGACGAAGTGCCTGTCCTACTGGACGCAGGCGCCCGAGCCGATTCCGGAGGAGTACCGGGCCGAGATCGGTGACATGGTCTACGGCTGCGATATCTGCCAGGACGTCTGCCCGTGGAACCGCGGAATCGAGAAGCGGCGCGCCGATACGACGCCGCCTGCGGGCGCCGAGCCGACCGTCTCGCTGGTCGAGTGGCTGGAAGCGGACGGTGAGGAGCTCGTGCGGCGCTACGACCGGCTCTATGTGCCGAAGAACGACCCGCGCTACCTGAAGCGGAACGCCCTCGTCGCACTCGGCAACTCAGGCGGCGGTGAGCAACGGTCGGCGGCGGAGGCGTTCCTCGACGATCCGGATCCGATGCTCCGGGAGCATGCAGAGTGGGCGCTCCAGCGCCTCCAGGCCAAGTAACACAGTGTTACTAGCTGAATGGTGTCGGGACTGGAGAGGCAGCAGGACTGGCACTGGACTATCGCACCACCCCGGCCAAGTAACACAGTGTTACTAAGTCGTGATGCGGAGGCGTGAGACGCCGAGCTCGCGCGCCAGCTCGCGGGCGCGTTCCGCGATCCGCCGCCGCAGGTCGCGCGGCTCGAGCACGACCGCCTTACCGCGGAACGAGAAGATCTCGCCCACCAGCCACTCCGAGCTCCCGACCGGCGCCTCCCCGAGCGCCGAGCCATCCGAGAGCAGATGCGCGTTCGGGTCGCGCTCGACCTGCCAGCGGGCGATCTCGGGCGAGTACCAGATGCGGGCGTGCCGTGCATCGCGGAGCCGTGTCGGCTCGAAGCCCTCGCGCCGCTCGAACGTCTCTTTCGTCATCTGAGCGTTTCGCATCCGGTCGATGCGGAAGGTGCGCACCCCGTTCGATGTCCGGTCGAACGTGTGGACGTACCAGTACGGAAGGCTCCGCTCGAGTGCATAGGGCTCCACGAGCCGCATCGACGGAGCCTCGTTGCCTTCCTTGAGGTACTCGAGCTCGACGAGCCGGCGCTTGCGGATCGCATCCGAGAACGTGCGCACGAGCTGCTCCTCGTCGGAGCCGGCGTGCGGCTTCGGCGTCTGTCCGAGCTCGAACTCGCCGAAGGTCTCCTCGAGCTTCTTCCGCACCCGGTCGAGCGGCGTGTGAGCTTCCGCTGCGATCATCGGGCCGACGAACTCGAGCGCGAGGCGGATCGCGCGAGCCTCGAGCGGCGTCAGGCGCGGCGGTGAACGGAACGCGTCGCCCCAGAGCTCCTTGTCGATGCGGATCTTGTCGCCCTCGAGCTCGGCGTAGACGGCGTAGCATCCGCCACCGAAATTGACGAGATTGAGCAGCGAGAGGTGCTCCTGGACCTGGTCGGGCAGGATGTGAAAGCGCTCGGTGAGCTCGGACGCGTCGATCACCGCCCGCTTCTCGTCACCGCAGGCCGCGAGCAGATGGGCGAGGAGCGACTGGAGGACGGCGAAACGCTCGGGCGCAACGGGCCCCGGAACTCGCTCGCCGGTCCCGTCCTGCTCCTGTGGAGCAGCCTCTGGCTTTGGCTCGAGAGGCTTTCCATCGTGCCCGTCACGGATCTGGCGGAGGCTCTCCGCCACCTCCCGTCGCAGATCGACCGGTTCGAGAGGAATGGCGCGGCCGTCCTGCCGGAGCACCCACGAAGCCAGCAGGGGCAGGGTCGAGTACCCGGTCACGAACACACCGTCCTCGATGCGGCCGCTCTTGCCGTAGACGCGCTCCACCCACCAGGCGGTGTCGCCCGCGACCTCGATCCGTGCTTCGCCGACGATGTCGCCGACCTGCCAGGGAGGCCGTGCTCGGTACCGCTCGACGTCGAACTCGGCCGGCGGCTTGAAATCGCGCTCCCTTCGCGTTGCGAAACGGATGTCGCCGCGGATACGGGAGACCCTGAACGTTCGCTCGTCCTCCCGATCGAGATCCTTGCCGATCACGTACCAGGCGCCGTTGTCGGACAGGAGCGCGTACGGGTTCAGCGTCCGCTCCGTTTCCTCGTCGCGCGAGATCGGCCGGTAGGAGAACTTGACCGTCCGCTGCTTGGAGATCGCCGCCTCGAGCTTCGCGAGCCGGCCGGACATCTCGGGTGAGTAGTCGGGGTCGAGCCGCTCGACCTGGACGGCGACCTGGCTGGGCGGATCGGCAAAGCCGGGACGCCCGAGCGCCAGGTTCTGGAGCGCCAATCGCAGCGGCTCCGCGTACGCGAACTTCCCGTCCAGAAGCATGAGGCACGTCTGAAGAGCGGCCAGCTCGTCGTCCGAGAGCTCGAGCGGTGGGAGAAAGTACTGGTCGGCCCGCAGCGTGTACAGCTCCTCCCCGGTGAACTCGTCCCGCTGCGAATGGAGCGGAACTCCGAGCCCGGTCAGCTCGGCGCGGTCCGAGTAGAACCGGCGCGCGAACGCCTCGTCCGACATCTCCGAGTAGCCCTCGACGCAGCTCTTGACGTCCCGCGCGGTGAGCGGGCGGCGCTCCGCCATCAGGAAGGCAACGAGGGAGAGCTGACGGATCAGCTTGTCGGTGTCGTGGGACACGCACTTCCTATTCAATCGCAAGGAGCATGGTCGAGAAGCCGGACCGGGAGAAGTGGCTCGCGCAGCTGCCCGCGATCGTGGACGAGTTGGCCTCGCGCTGGTCGCTCGAGATCGGACGGCCGTACGACGTGCCGCGAGCCGGGGGCGTCGGCTGGGCTGCGCGGGTGAGACGTACGGACGGGACGAAAGCGGTCCTGAAGGTGAACTTCCCGCACAAGGAGGCCGTCCACGAAGCGGAGGCCCTGCGGCTGATCGGCGGCGAGGGCGCCGCGATCCTGCTCGAGTCCGCCCCCGAGCTCTGCGCGCTCCTGCTCGAGCGCCTCGAGCCCGGAGCCCCTCTGTGGGAGCTGCCGGACGAGCAGGGCATCCCGATCGCCGCCGGCGTGCTACGGCGGATGTGGCGGCCGGTGCCCGAGGGCCATCCGTTCGACCGACTCGCCGACTACGCCGCCGAGTGGGCCGCCGAGCTGCCCAGCGCATGGGGAGCGCTCGCCGCCGAGCTCGCCGCCTCGATGGGCGACCAGGTTCTGCTCCACCAGGACTTCCACCAGGGCAACGTGCTCTCGGCCCAGCGCGAGCCGTGGCTCGCGATCGACCCGAAGCCGCTCGTCGGGGAGCGCGAGTTCGACACGGCGTCGCTGCTTCGTGACCGGAGCTGGGAGATCGACGCCGGTGTCGTCCGGCGGCGTTTCGACACGCTCGCGGAGCTGCTCGAGCTCGACCGCGAGCGGATGCGGGCGTGGGGGGTCATCCAGGCGCTCGCGTGGGACAACCCGGACGAGGCCGAGCTGATCGCCCAGCTAACGCTTTAAGCCGCGACGGCTTCGCGCTCGAGGTGCTGGTGCGACGGGCAGTACTCGCGGTCGGGTAGCGGCGTGCGCTGGCACGGCTTGCCCTTGCGCGTCGTGGCCCGGCAGCGGGCAACCCCGCCGTCGAGCGCTCCGGCCTCGATCTGCTCCTCGATGAAGGTGACCGCCGCCGAGACGCCTTCGGTAACGGCCCACGCCACCTGGGCCTGTGCAGTGATCGGGAAGTAGCGCCGAATGTCCTGGAACAGGGCTCGATCGGGCCGGGCAAAGTAGTGAGGATCCTTCGCCAGCCGCTCCATCGTCTGCTCACAAGCCGTCAACACGCACTGGCGGTATTCCAGCTGGATATCCGGCTCGACATAAGGGTCGACCAGATCCTTGATTGAACGATAAATAGCCCGTGAGTACTGATACATTCGCGCCTGGAGCCGGAGGATTCTTTCGTCCATCTCAGTATCTCGCCTTCCTATTAATTCCCCGCAAAGCTTTGTTAAGGCGGGGTTAATACTCGGGGACGATCCTGCGAGGTTGTGATTCTAACGCCTCGCCGGGCGTGTTACAAACTCCGCTGCCCGTTGCCTTGCAGGCGAACGGGGATCAGGGCGTGATCTGGCGTGGATAGGCGCCCGTGAAGCCCTTCGCGGCCGCCGTCGCGGCGTTGCCGCGCGCCGCCCCGATCGAGCTGTAGATACCGCTGAAGACCACGTAGTAGCCTGGGTGCAGGCTCGAGAAGTCCCCTGAGTTGAGGTAGCCGACCTGGGAGAGGCCCGCATTGGTCGCTTTCTTCGCAAACGTGGCCGCCGCGTGCTGCCCCTCGCTGGTCGGGATCGACTGAAGGACGGTCGTGTAGCCGCTCTTGTCGGCCGGCCACGCCACGAGCCCGCCGGCGGGCGCGGGGGGAGGAGGCGGTGGCGGCGGGGGCGGAGGAGGAGGTGGCGGAGGAGGAGGTGGCGGCGGGGGAGTTGTCGCGGTGGTACCGGTCGAGGTCGTGCCCGTGGTGGTGGTCTCGGTCGCCGTCGACGTGCTGGCCGTGGGCGTGGTTCCTGTGGGAGTCGTGGTCGTTCCCGTCTGGGTGGTGGCTACGATCGCCTTCTTGTTGCCGTGGTCCTTCGTCGCCAGGTAGGCGATCAGTCCCCCGAGGACGGCGATCAGGAGCAGCATCAGCACCGGCCAGATCCAGTCGCCCGGATACCAGGGCAGGCGGCGCCTCCATGCGGTTCCGAGCGTGCTGATCGCGCCCCGCCCGTAGGGCAGCCTCAGGCCGCATTCGAGGCAGTACTCCTGGGACGGCTCGTAAGTGGCGCCGCACCGCGGGCAGTGGCCCGGCCCCTCGTCCATGGGCGGCCCGGGGGGTGGAGGAGTGGCCGGTTGGTCGGGAGTCGGCGCAACCCCCATGCCGCTAGCCCTCCTCGTGCTGACCCGGAGCCTGCATGCCTGCGACCGTCGGATCCTGAGCGCCCGCCTCGTAGGAGGCGGCCTCCGCGGGCTCGGCCGGACGGCCGCAGTTGGCGCAGAAGCTGGCCTCCGCCGCGAGCGGGTTGCCGCAATACGCGCAGGCGACGACCACGTCTTCTCCTGCGGGGCGGCCGCAGTTGGCGCAGAAGTGCGCGCCCCAGACGAGCGGTGCGCCGCATGCGCACCGGTTCGCCTCGGCCAGCGTTTGCCGGGTGAGCGACGCGAGGGCTCCGTCGAGCTCCTGGATGCGCTCTTCGATGCTCACAAGCTCGGCGCATTGCTCGAAGAACAGCTCGGGCCGGAACCGGTCGCGCTTGTACATCTCGAGCATCAGTCCGCCGAGATCGCGGATCCGCTCCTCACGCGCTCGCATGAGCGCCCGGCGCTCGCGTCTGACCTGGCCGGGCGTAGGCGGACGCCTGGCCGGCGGCTGCTGGGGCGGCGGTGCGGCCGCGGGAGGAGCTTCGCCCTCCGGCTGGGCCTGCGGTTGGGCAGGCGAGCGCCGCATCAGTCGATTCAAGAGAGCCACCGGGCGGCGAGTCTAACGCAGGTTCCGGCGGGCAGGACGTCCTAGAGCTCGATCACGACCAGGCGCTCTTCGGTCAGCTCCCGCACCGCGTACGCAGGTCCTTCTCGGGTGTTGCCGGAGGCCTTGACGCCGCCGTACGGCATCTGGTCGGCGCGGAAAGTCGGAGCCTCGTTGATCGTGACGCCGCCGAACTCCAGTTCCCGAGCGGCCCGCAGCGCCCCACGGATGTCGCTCGTGAAGATCCCGGCCTGGAGCCCATAGCGCGTCGAATTCGAGAGCTCGATCGCCTCGTCGAGCGAGCCGGTCCTCGTGAGGGTGACGACCGGCCCGAACACTTCCTCGCAGGAGACTTTGGCATCAGGCGGGGGATTGGCGATCACCGTCGGCCGGATCAATCCATCCTCCGTCGTGTCGCCCCCGGTCAGAACCTCACCGCCGGAGTCCCCGATCCAGGACAGCACGCGTTCGCGCGCGCCCTCGTCGATCAGAGGCCCAACGTCGGTGTCCTCGCTTGCGGGGTCGCCCACGACGAGCGCCTCGACCTTCGGCACGAACTCGGCGACGAAGTCGTCCCACGAGTCCTTCATGACGTAGATCCGCTGGACCGAGATGCAACTCTGGCCGGCGAACGAGAACGCGTGCGCCGCAAGCTTCCCGGCGGTCTCGGGCGGCGCGTCGTCGCACACGATGACGGGGGTCGCGTTTCCGAGCTCGAGGTTGACCCGCTTGCGCGGCGCACGCTCCTTCAGCCCCCAGCCGACGTCGCCGGAGCCGGTGAACGTGATCGCCGCGACCCGGTCGTCCTCGACGAGCACGTCGCCGATCTCGGCCGCGGGCCCCGCGACCACACTCAGCCAGCCGGGTGGGAGCCCGGCCTCTTCCTCGAGCTCGGCGAGCAGAAGCGCCGACAGCGGCGTCTGCGAAGCGGGCTTGAGCACGACGGCACAGCCGGCGGCGAGGGCCGGCGCCAGCTTGTGGGCGACGAGGTTGCAGGGGAAGTTGAACGGCGAGATCGCGCCGACGATCCCGATCGGGCGCCGGAGCGTGAAGGCGAGCTTGCCTTCGCCGGCCTGGGAAGCGTCCATCGGCACCATCTCGCCCGCGAGCTTGCGTGCCTCGACGGCGGCGAACGTATAGGTCGACATCGCCCGGCGCGCCTCGACGCGCGCGGCCTTCATCGGCTTGCCGACCTCCTCGGAGATCGTCCGCGCGACCTCGTCATGCCTGCGGCCGAGCTGCGCCGCCACCTTGACCAGGATCTCGGCCCGCCTGTGCGCCGGGAGCGGATCCTGCATCGCGCGCTCGGCGGCGTCGATCGCGCGCTTCGTCTCCCCGGCGCCCGCCTTGGCGACGCGTCCCACAACGTCGCCCGAGTACGGCGAGCGGACCTCGATCCAGTCGCCCGTCTCGACCCACTCGCCGGCGACGAACAGCTTTCGCTCGGCAACGGTTGTGGCCACGCCTAAAGTCTAGGAAACTGAGCCTATGGAACCCGATATCCGCTACGCGCAGAGCGAGGGAGCGGCAATCGCCTATCAGGTGGTCGGCGCGGGGGACAGAGACCTCGTCTTCGTGCCGGATTTCGGCTCGAACCTCGTCTATGCATGGCAGTCGCCGTACTGGCGCAAGTTCTACGAGCGCCTGGCCCAGACGTTCTGCCTGATCCTGTTCGACAAGCGCGGCACGGGCGTCTCCGACCGGCACGGGCAGTTCGCGACGCTGGAGACACGGATGGAGGACCTACGCTCTGTGCTGGATGCGGCGGGCTCCTCGGAGGCCGTCCTGCTCGGCTCACACGACGGCTGCTCGATGGCGGTGCTCTACGCAGCGACCTATCCCGAGCGGACGACTGCTATTGCGCTGTTTCACCCAAATGCAATCCCTATGGAAGACGAAGAGCAGGGGCTGCGGGAGCTCCGCGAGGGCTGGGGAACGCAGGAGTACATGGACAGGCTGCTGTTCCAGGCATGTCCGACGCTCTTCGAGCGCGGCAAGGAGGATCGTCTCTGGTTTGCCAACTGGCTGCGCGTCAGCCTCAGCCCGACGTTCGCATACGCCCTCAACAGGGCTCACAGCGAGACGGATCTCCGCCCGATCCTGCCGGCGGTGCGCACGCCGACGCTCGTCCTCTACCGGGCAGGTCACACCGAGGAGTACCAGTCGCACGAGGTGGCTGCGCGGATCGAAGGCGCGACAGAGCTGCGCGTCTCGGGCACGGATTATTGGGGGATCTTCCTCTCCCCGGAGATCCCCGGCGAGATCGAGCGGTTCGTCGCGGGCGAGGCCGCCCCGACCGTTCCCGACACCGTGCTCGCGACGGTGGTCTTCACGGACATCGTCGGCTCGACCGAGCGGGCTGCTGAACTCGGCGACCGCTTCTGGCGCGAGCTGCTCGACCGCCACCACGCGTTCGTACGGCGGGAGCTGGCGCGATTCCGCGGCGAGGAGAAGGACACCGCCGGCGACGGCTTCTTCGCCACCTTCGATGGCCCGGCGCGGGCGATCCGCTGCGCGCAGGTGGTGGTGGAGGGTGTCCGTGGGCTTGGGCTGGAGCTGCGCGTCGGCGTGCACACCGGCGAGTGCGAGCTCCAGGACGACAAGGTCGCGGGCATCGCAGTCTCGATCGGCGCACGCGTTGCCGCGCTCGCAGAGCCGGGAGAGGTTCTCGTCTCCGGCACGGTCAGGGACCTCGTTGCGGGCTCGGGGATCGTGTTCGAGGACCGGGGAGACCATGAGCTCAAGGGCGTCCCGGGGTCGTGGCGGCTACACGCAGTTCGGCCATGAGTGCGCCGGAGACGCGTTACGCCAAGAGCGGCGACGTCAACATTGCGTACCAGGTCGTCGGCGACGGGCCGCGGGATCTCGTCTACGTGCCGGGGTGGGTTTCCCACATCGAGCTCGCCTGGGAGTTGCCGGATCTTGCAAGAGGTTTTGAGCGCCTCTCCTCGTTCTCGCGGCTGATCGTCTTCGACAAGCGCGGCACAGGCATGTCCGACCCCGTCCCGGCGAGCGAGATGCCGACGCTCGAGCAGCGGATGGACGACGTGCGTGCGGTGATGGACGCCGTCGGTTCTGAGCGCGCTGCGATCTTCGGTGCCTCCGAGGGCGGCAACATGAGCATGCTCTTCGCCGCGACGCACCCGGACCGCACGATCGCGCTCTGCACGTTTGGGTCCACCGCCAAGCGGATCTGGAGCCCCGACTATCCATGGGCACCGACCGTCGAGGAACGGTCGGAGGGATTCGCGCAGGTCGAGCGCCTGTGGATGACGGGCATGGATTGGACGGATGTTGCGCCGAGCCTCGACCCGGCGGGGCTGGCCGAGATCTCGCGGTACTACCGCCGCTGCGCGAGCCCGGGCGCGGCACTCGCGCTGATGAAGATGAACACGGGCGTCGACGTTCGTGACGTCTTGCCTTCGATCCTGGTCCCGACCGTCGTCATGCACAGGACAGATGACCGGGACGCGAACGTCGAGGAGGGCCGGTTCATCACATCGCGGATCCCGGGAGCGCGCTTCGTCGAGTTTCCCGGGGCCGACCATTCGTGGTGGACGGAGGGCCGCGATACGATCGTGGACGAGATCGAGGAGCTCGTGACCGGCGTGCGACCCGCGCCCGAGCCCGACCGCGTCCTCGCCACCGTCCTCTTCACGGACATCGTCGGCTCGACGCAGCGAGCGTCCGAGATCGGAGACCACCGCTGGCGCGAGCTGATGGCGGCCCACGACGCCGCGGTTCGCCGCGAGCTCGAGCGGTTTCGCGGGCGCGAGGTCGACACTGCCGGCGATGGGTTCTTTGCCACCTTCGACGGCCCGGCGCGCGCGGTGAGGTGCGCCACGGCGATCGGCGATGCGGCCGGCGCTCTGGGCCTCGAGGTGCGTGCGGGCGTCCACACGGGCGAGTGCGAGCTTGATGGAGAGAAGGTGCGCGGGATCGCCGTCCACACGGGTGCGCGGGTGGCGGCACTCGCCGGGTCCGGCGAGGTGCTCGTCTCCTCGACCGTCAAGGACCTCGTCGCGGGCTCGGGGCTCGAGTTCGAAGACCGGGGTCAGCACGAGCTGAAGGGCGTACCGGGAGAATGGAGGCTCTATGCCGTCGTCTGAAGTCCGTCCCCTGCACGTCGCCGACACGGTGCACGAGGGTGACACGTATCCCGTCTACGCCTATGCGGTCTTCCACCCGGACGGGCTCGTCCTCGTCGACACGGGCATGATCGAATCGCACCAGGAGATCGAGGAGTACCACCCGACGCTGTACCCGCTCACCGGACAGGACGTCCCGCTGGAAGAGGTCAAGCTCGTGATCAACACGCACCTCCACTTCGACCACTGCGGCGGCAACCGTCTCTTCCCCGGGACGCCCATCTACGTCCAGAAGGCCGAGCGGGAGGCGGCGCGGGAACCGGACTACACGATCCCCGAGTGGGTCGAGTTCGAGGGGGCGAACTACGTCGAGCTGGAGGGCGAGGCGGAGATCGTGCCGGGAATCCGGGTGCTGCCGACGCCGGGCCACACGGACGGACACCAATCGGTGCTCGTCGACACCGGCGAGGGTCTCGTCGTGATCGGCGGGGACGTCGCACACTCGCTCGACGAGCTCGCGAAGGATCGGCGGCTGCTCGACCTCGAGCCGAAGCGGATCTGGATCACGCACTCCGCGGAGCCGCTGGAGCCGTGAGAGGCGTCTCCCTGATCTCGGTCACGCCGGTGAAGTGCTTCGCGCTCTCCCATCCCGATTCGATCGAGCTGACGGAAGGCGGCGTGCTCGAGGACCGGCGCTTCCTGCTCGTCGACGGCGAGGGCAAGCGGCTCCGGAGCTCGCTCACCTCCTGGCCGATGGTGATCCGGGGCGAGTACGACTCGGCCGAGGAACGCCTGTGGATGCGGTTTCCAGACGGGGCCGAGGTCGAGGGCAGCGCGCTCGGCTCGGGAGAGCCGGTCGACGTCGACTTCCACGAGCGCATCGTCTCCGCGCGCGTCGTGGAGGGCGAGTGGAACGAGCGCCTCTCGCGACTCGCCGGCCATCCGGTGCGGGTGATGCGGCCCGAGGAGCACCGTCACGTCCAGAACGCGCCGGTCACGCTGATCTCGGACGGCTCGCTCCAGCGCCTCTCTCAGGAAGCCGGGTCGACGGTCGACGGCCGCCGCTTCCGCATGCTGCTCACGCTCTCCGGCTGCGGCCCGCACGAGGAGGACGAGTGGGAAGGCCGGCTGCTGCGGATCGGCGATGCCGTCGTCCGCGCCGGCGGGCCGGTCGACCGCTGCGCGATGACGAACCGCGATCCGGATAGCGGCGAGTGCGACCTCGACACGTTGCGGCTGATCAAGTCGTATCGCGGCGTCAGCGACCGGAACACGGTCGACTTCGGCGTCTACGCGACGATCGTCGATCCCGGAACAGTCTGCGTGGGCGATACCGTAGAAGCGTTGTGACCGACGCGCTGATCGTCGACGCGGTACGCAGCCCGATCGGGAGGCGGAACGGCGCTCTCTCGGGGACCCGCGGCGACGAGCTGTGCGCTCAGGTGCTGAACGGCATGGTCGCCCGCCAAGAGCTCGACCCGGGCGAAATCGAGGACGTGCAGATGGGCTGCGTGACCCAGATCGGCGAGCAAGGCTGGAACATCGGGCGGATGGTGCCGCTCGTCGCCGGCTGGCCGGAGACGGTCTGCGGGACGAGCGTCGACCGCCAGTGCGGCTCTTCGATGCAGTGCAACTTCAACGCTGCCGCCGCGATCTGGTCGGGCCAGCTGGACCTCGTCGTCTCGGCGGGCGTCGAGATGATGTCGCGCGTTCCGATGGGCTCGAACGGCGGCGACCTGTCCGACAAGCTGCTCGACCGCTGGCAGATCGTCCCGCAGGGGATCTCGGCCGAGGTAATCGCGGACGAGTGGGGCTTCTCCCGCGAGCAGCTGGACGCGTTCTCGCTCGAGTCGCACCGGCGCGCGATCGCGGCGATCGACGAGGGAAAATTCGAGCGCGAGATCGTCCCGGTCGAAGTCGCGAATCCGCACGTCGGCGCGCTCGTCGCGGTGGACGAGACGCCGCGCCGTGACACGTCGGCCGAGGCTCTCGCGGCACTCAAGCCGGCCTTCCTTCCGGAGGGGAAGGTGACGGCCGGCAACTCGAGCCAGATCTGCGACGGTGCGGCGGGTGTTCTGATCGCGAGCAAGGACGCGGCGGCGCGTCTTGGCCTCGAGCCTCGCGCGCGTTTCGTCTCCTTCGGCCTCGCCGGAGTCGACCCCTACCGGATGCTGCACGGCAACCCGCAGGCCTGCGACCGTGCGCTCGCGAAGGCCGGCCTGTCCTGGGACGACATCTCCGTGATCGAGGTCAACGAGGCGTTCGCGTCGGTCGTGCTCCAGTTCGCGCGCGACTCGGGGCTCGAGGACCGGATGGACGACGTCAACCCGAACGGCGGCGGGATCTCGCTCGGCCATCCGCTCGGCGCGACCGGCGCCCGGATAACGGCAACGCTGCTCGGCGAGCTCGAGCGCCGCGAGGCGCAATACGGAATCGCGACGATGTGCATCGGCTTCGGCCAGGCGATCGCGGCCGTGATCGAGCGCCTGTGAAGATCGCCTACTTCTCGATGGAGTTCGCAGCCGACGACCGCCTACCCACCTACGCGGGTGGGCTGGGAGTGCTCGCCGGCGACCACCTCAAGTCGTCATCCGACCTGGGCGTCCCACTCGTCGGAATCGGCCTGCTCTACCGGCAGGGCTACTTCCGCCAGGTGATCGACGACGAGGGCAGGCAGCGGGAGGAGTATCCCGACGCCGACCTCGACGGCGTCGGGCTCGTCCGCGAGAACGTCGAGGTCGAGGTCGAGCTCGACGGGGAGACCGTGCCGGTTGACGTCTGGCGCCTGGACATCGGCAGCGTCCCGCTCTACCTGCTCGAGTCGGACGCGATCGTTCCCAGGCTGTACACGATCGACCGCGAGGAGCGGATCCGGCAGGAGGTCGTGATCGGCGTAGGCGGAGTCCGCGCGCTCGCCGCGCTCGGACACGAGCCGACAGCCTTTCACCTGAACGAGGGGCACGCGGCCTTCGCCGCGCTCGAGCGTCTGCGCGTGCTCGTCGAGGAGGAGGGACAGTCCCTCGACGAGGCGTTCGAGCAAGTGCGCACGACGACCGTGTTCACAACGCACACGCCGGTGCCCGAGGGCAACGAGGTCTTCGAGCCGGACCTGGCGCGTCGTTACCTGGGGACGCTTGTCGAGCGCTGCGGGCTCTCCTGGGACTTCCTCGAGAGCGATGGGCAAATCGGCCTGACGCCGCTCGCGCTGCGGACCGCTGCCTATGCGAACGGCGTCTCCGAGCTGCACGGCGAGGTCTCCCGGCAGATGTGGCCCGGGTTCGAGATCGGTTCGATCACGAACGGAGCGCACGCGCCCACCTGGATCGCTCCTGAGCTTGCTGACGCGGACGACGTCTGGGCCGCCCACATGACCCGTAAGCGGAAGCTCGTCGACTTCGTCCGAGCCCGCACGGGGCGGGAGCTCGACCCCGAGCTGGCGACCCTCGGCTTCACACGCCGCTTCGCCACCTACAAGCGCGCCACGCTGCTCTTCTCCGATCCCGACCGGCTGGCGGCGCTCCCCGTCAACGTCGTCGTGAGCGGCAAGGCGCATCCCGCCGACGAGGCCGGCAAAGAGCTGATTGCCCAGATGACGGCGATCGCGCGCGAGCCGCGGTTCGAGAACCGGGTGGTATTCCTGCCGAACTACAACATGGAGATTGCGGCCCACGTCACCTCGGGCTCGGACGTCTGGGTCAACACGCCGCGGCGGCCGATGGAGGCCTCCGGGACGAGCGGGATGAAGGCGGCGATGAACGGCGTGCTCAACCTGTCAGTGCTGGACGGCTGGTGGCCCGAGGCGTACTCGCCCGAGATCGGCTGGGCGATCCCCGGCGGCTCGGACGAGGAGGACGCGGCCGAGCTCTACCGGCTGCTCGAGGAGGAAGTCGTCCCGGCGTACGCCGACCGCCCGCGATGGACGCGGATGATGCAGGCGTCGATCGAGCGCGTCAGGCCGGCCTTCAACAGTGACCGGATGGTGACGGAGTACTTGGAGCGGTACTACGTTCCGGCCAGCAACAGTGGCCGGCGCCCCCGCACGGCCTGAGCGAGCGCGCCCAGCACCGCCAGAGTGAGGAGGCCGGCGAACACGAGACCGATGATGATCTGTCGCTGCTTCATATCCACTAGACGGAGATCCGCCCGGTTTGTTTCACACTAGGATCGACGTCATGGAGATTCGCCGGGTCGCCGTCGTCGGTTTGGGCACGATGGGAGCCGGGATCGCTCAGGTCTGCGTCCAGGCCGGGTTCGAGACCGTCGGGCGCGAGGTAAACGACGAGCTCGCGGAGCGCGGACGCTCGACGATCGACCACTATCTGAGCCGGGGGGTCGAGAAGGGGCGAATGTCCCAGGAGGAGAAGGACGCCGCCCTCGGCCGGCTCACGCTGACGACGGATCTGACCGACCTCGCGGGCTGCGACCTCGTGATCGAGGCCGTGATCGAGGACCTGGAAGCGAAACGCGCCGTCTTTTCCGAGCTGAACGGCATCCTCGCGCCGGAGGCGATTCTCGCCACCAACACGTCCGCGCTGTCGGTGACCGAGATCGCCGAGGCGAGCGGGCGGCCCGAGCACGTGGTCGGGATGCACTTCTTCAACCCGGCGCCGGTGCTGAAGCTGGTCGAGGTCGTCCGCACGGCGCATACGACGGATGACGTCTTCAAGGCGGCCTACGAGCTGGCCGGGCGGCTTGGGAAGGAACCGATCGCATGCAACGACACGCCCGGATTCGTCGTCAACCGGATCCTGATCCCAGTCCTGAACGACTGCGTGCGCGTGATCGACGAGGCGCGGGTCTCGCCGGAGGACGTCGACCGGGCGATGACCTACGGCGCGAACTGGCCGATCGGGCCCTGCGCGCTGATCGACCTGATCGGGATCGACGTCCACGTCCATGCGTCCGAGGCGCTGGCGGGGGCGCTGGGCGAGGAACGGATGGCGCCGCCGCCGCGGCTCAGGCGGATGCTCGAGGCGGGAACGCTCGGCCGCAAGACCGGGGAGGGCTTCTTTACGTACTGACGAGGAGCGCCAGGGTCGGGTGACGGCGTCTCGTGTCGGCCCAGATCTCGTCCGCCTCTTGGACCGAGAGCAGGTGCAACTCGACCGCATTCCGGGTCGCCGCCGACGCGAGCCGCACCCCGCTCACGACATCCGGGTGGGCGCCGGGCCGCTCGGCCGCCAGCGCCAGGCATTCCAGGCGTGCCGACAGGAGCTTTGCCGTCCGATCCGATCTCGTCGCGGGGGTCACGGTCCGGCAGTTCGGTCCGGGCCGCGAATGTCCTGCTACGGAAGGCTCAATCGGCTCCAGAGGTTCTCGAGCAGCTGGGAGACCACGGGCTGGTCGACCGAGGCCGCGAAGTTGAGCGCACCGGCCGCGAACACCTTCGCGCCCGCGGGCGTCTCGTAGTACGTCATCTCCGCCGAGAGCCCTGCCTTCGGGAACACGTTCGGGATGCGGGCGAGTAGCTCCGTCCCCGGCGGTGAGTCGGGAGTGCGCGCGTCGATCTCGATCCCGTACCGGCCGAAGGCGTCCCCGTCGCGCAGGCCCGTCCCGGCGAATGCCCACGGCGCGGTCGCGGCGCCCGTCACGACGAAGCCTGCCTGGGTCGCGCCGTGGTTCGAGCCCGCGTATTGGACGCCGACCAGCCCCGCCTCGGGCCGCCCCCGCGCCCGCCACTGCTTCCCCTTCACGAGCCGGTGGCCGTCGCGGCGGACGCTCCAGAAGAAGTTGTTCGCCGCCAAGAACATCAGGTTTCCACCCAGGTCGCGATAGCGCTGGACGACGTCGTAGGCGTGAGCCGTCACGTATTCGGCGTGTCCCGGAAAGACGACGAGGTTGTACGCCCGCGCCAGCTCGTCCCCGGTGTGAAACCGCTCGAGGTCGTCGTCGGACAGGTACTCGACCTGCTTCCCAGTCTTGTTCAGCCACGAGATGAAGGTCAGGTCCCAGTCACGGAACCGGAAGGGAACCCCGAAGTCGAGGTACGGGCGATTCAGGTCGACGCTTCGGATCGCGCTGCTGACGTACCAGGAATCGCCCCAGCCGTCACCGTTCGCGTCCCGAAAGTTGTATGCCTGCCACGTGTTGGTGGAAAGGACTACCGCGACACGGGACTGGGATCCGAAACGGCTCGGGCGGACGATGAACGGCGCGTAGGACGTGCGTCCGTCCCGGGCTGCCGCGCGCAAGAAGTAGAGCCCGCTCGGCCAGTCCCCGGCCCGCACGAAGCGGACGAGCCTCGGCGCGCTCCGGCGGCGGCTCCAGCTCAGCGGCAGCTGCGAGGTCATCGCGATCCCACTCGTCTTCGGGTCGAGCTCGCCCGGCCGCTGGAAGCGGAAGTAGAAGACCTGCAGGCGCAGTGCCTTGGCGTCGGTCGCAAGCGACAGCTCGGCCTGCTGTCCAGGCGCGTAGCTGCGCCTCGTGAAGCCGGCGTCGATCCCCTGGATTCGCACGACCGGCGCGTCGACGCGCTCGTGCTGCGAGGGGCGGTAGTCGCCGTAGTGCCGGACCCCGTGGGCGTCGCGCGTCGTGAGCCGGAGGATGTACGTGCGCGGTGGAGTGGTTCGGGCCGGGCGCCAGCTCACACGGTGCGGCCCCACTTGGAGCGTTGCGCTCGCCGACCAGACCGTCTGCTCCGCCGGGCGGCCGATCCGGATCGTGTCGGTTCGGACGGCCTCCATCGTCACCTTCGCCGGGCGGTCGAGGGTGAACGACACGATCGCGCGGTCGCGAAAGCCGTCTCCGTTCGGGCTCACGGTCGTCAGCAGCCGCCTGTCGCCCGCGAACGGCGTGTCGCCGTTCGAGACCCAGAGGGCGACGAGCCGCGGGCCTGATTCCGACCGCGCGGCCGCCCCGGAGACAGCGACGACCCCGAGCAGGACGAGGAGGGCCGACCGTCTCATGCCTGCGTGCTCTGCCGCCGGCCCTCGAACAGCCGCCGCAGCGCGCGCTCGTCCTCGACCTCGGCCAGCATCACAAGCTCATCGCCCGGTTCGAGCACAGTCGAGCCGCGCGGCGGCTTGGCCGCCCCGTCTCTGATCAGCATGCTGATCCATGCCCTTTCCCCCAGCTGAAGCTCCCGGATCGGCCGGCCGGCAGCCCTCGACCCGGAAGCGACTACGTAACGGCGGACGTCTCGTGGCTCGCTGCGGACGCGGACGGATACCCTCCAGGGCTCGGGCTCGATCCGCCGCATCCGGACCCCGAGTGGGCGCGCCAGGAACGGCATGCTCGAGCCCTGGACGACGACCGAGAACAGCACGACCACGAACACGATCCCGTACACCCGCGAGGCGCCGTCGACGCCTTGCAGGAGGACCAGCGTCCCGAGCAGGATCGGCACGGCTCCTTTGAGGCCGCCCCAGCAGATGAACAGCTTTTCACCGATCCGCAGCCGCACCGGCAGGAGCAGCGTGCCGACGACGAGCGGCCGGGCGACGAACGTGAGGATCACCGCGATCAGGAGGCCGTGGAGCCAGACGGAGTGGTGGCCGACGTTGGCGAGGCTGATCGTCAGTCCGAGAACGGTGAAGACGACGATCTCGCCAAGGCTCGCGAGCGACTTGTGGAAGCTCTCGATCTCGCCCTTGTACGGCGCGCGCACGTTGCCGATCAGCAGCCCGGCGACGAAGACGGCCAGGAATCCCGAGCCGTGCGCGACGGTCGCGACTGCGTAGATGACGAGCGCGGCCGCCAGCGTCCGCAGCGGATACAGGCCCTCGCTCGGCAGCGTGAACCGGCGCATCGCGGGGATCAGGAGCCCGGCGCCGGCAGCGCCGATCGCGAGGCCGACGACCATCGAGAGCGCGAAGTCTCCGACCCCGGCCCAGGCGGAGGCGTGGCTGCTGGTCGCGTAGTCGAGCACCGCGATCATGAGTGCGATCCCGACGGGATCGTTGGCGCCTGACTCTCCCTCGAGGATCGTCGCGGAACGCCCGCGCACCTCGCGGTTGCCGAGCACCGAGAACATGACCGCCGGGTCGGTCGGGGCGAGCGCGGCTCCGATGATCCCGGCCGTCGTCCAGCTGAAGTCGAACAGGTAGCGGGCCGCGACCGCCATCAGTGCCGCTGTCGCGAACGTGCCGACGACGCCGAGCGACGCGATCGGAAGCCCGGCCCGACGAAATCGGCGCCAGCCGACGTCCATTCCGCCGTCGAACAGGATCACGATCAGCGCGACGACGCCGATCCGCTCCGCGCTCCGGATCGAGAGGTGGTCGGAGACTCCGGGAAAGAGGTCGGAGATGACCGCGGCCGCGATCAGGAAGAGCGCGGGGTTCGGGATCGGGAAGCGGTCGCTCAGCTTGATGACGAGTAGCGCAAGCGCGAATGCCAGCGCCACGACGAGTACGACGGTCCCGAAGGACAGAATCTCGTCCACGATCTGACTGTATTAGAGGACTCGGCGCGACCCGGCTAGTGGCCGTGGCCGTTGCCGTGCGCCGGAGCCGACGACGAGGGCGGCTCCGGATGAGCAGGTGCCGCCGGCTGGTTCGCGGCCGGCGGTGGAGGCGTGTCGGGCTTGGTCGGATGCTCGGGATGCTCGGGATGCTCGGGATGCTCGGGATGCTCCGGGTTCCGTGCAGCCGCGGGCGTGGGCTGGCCCTGTGTGGTGGGCGACGGATTCTTGGTCGGCGCGGGAGGCGGCGGCGGCGTCGCGGTGCCCCCTACGGGAGGCGCAGGCGGTTGCGTGGTCGGCGTGACCGGCGGCGCGGGATGGATGGCCGCGGGACGCGGAGCGCCCGGCGAGGAGGGCCCGGCTCGGCCCGGCCGGCCCGGGCTCACCCGAGCCGCAACCGACGTCCTACTCGACGCGGCCGCGGCGTTCGGCGAGACGGCGACGATCGCGGCGCTCCGCCGGGGCTTGGGCGCAAGCACTGGACCCGCGGTCCGAAGCGGCTGGGCGAGCGTGACGTTGGCAGGGTGGGCACGGAGCCCCCACAGGGACGAGAAGGTGGGACCTTGTCCGGAGGCAGCCAGCCACAGGAACGCGGAAACGAGCGTCCCGGCGCCGATCAGGCCGGCGTTCAAGCCAACGGTGGTTCTCCCCATGCCTCAATGATCGTACGCGCTACTCAGGAAGGGAAGGGAGCTCGAACAGAAACAACGACCCGGCGCCCGGCGTCGAGTCGAGCCAGAGGCGGCCGCCCATCCGATTCACGAGCTCACGGCAGATGTACAGACCGAGGCCGGTTCCGCCCACGCCGCTCGCCATCTGGACATCGCTTCGGTAGAACTTCTCGAAGATCCGTTCGCGCTCGTCCTCGGCGATTCCCGGCCCGTCGTCGGAGACGCTGAAGACGACGGAGCGCTCGCCGCGCTCGACCGCAACGCGCACGGGGCCCCGGCGCGCGTACTTGACCGCGTTGTCGATGAGGTTCTCGAGCACCTGCCGGGTGCGCGTCGGGTCGGCGACGCAATGGGCTACCTCCGCCTCCTCGAGCTGGACCCGAGTGGTCGAATGCCG
>DASWEE010000037.1:0-4173 GCA_036394915.1 Gaiellaceae bacterium
AGATGCGCATACAGGAGTGCAGCGCGTCGGCGATCGTCCTCGCCGACCAGCTCGATCGCCCGCCGCTGAAGCTCGACTGCTCGCGGTGCCAACCCCGTGCTGCTGGCCAGCTCCGCGGTTCCGGAACAGAGCTCAGCGAGCTCCAGCTTCGCGAGCTCAGCCGCGTCCGGCACGACATCCCAGAGCACGAGCGCCCGCTCGAGGTGCGCGCGAGCCTCTGACAGCCCGAAGACGGCCTCCGCCTGCCGCGCGGCTTCGACCGAGGCGACGAGCGCCTCCGAGCTGCGGCCCGCCGCCGCCCAGTGCGGCGCGAGCTCCGCGGCAGGAGCTCCGTCGCGTGTGAGGGCGTCTGCGAGGCGCGCGTGCAGCTCCTCGCGTTCGCCGGGCAGGATCGTCGCGTAGATCGCCTCGGCGAGGAGTGCATGGCGGAAACGGAAGGTGCCGCTCGCCTGGTCGGCGACGAGGACACTTTGCTCCACCGCCTGCAGGAGCGAGTCGCGCAGGTCGCCCTCCGACAGCTCCACAGTTGCCTGGAGCAGCGGGTAGCCGACCTCACGTCCGGCTGCCGCCGCCAGGCGCAACACGCGTTGTGTCGAGCGATCGAGGCTGGCGACTCGCTGCAGGAGGAGGTCGCGCACGGCATGGGGGAGTTGCCCACCATCGTCGCCCGCAACGGCGAGCAGTTCCTCGGCGAAGAAGGGGTTTCCCTCCGAGCGGGCCACGATCGTCTCCGCTACGGCCGCCGGCAGGGAAGCGTCGGCGTGGGCCGCGAGGAGCGCTGTGAGCTCGTCGCGTCCGAGCGGACCGAGTTCGAGAACGAGCGCCGAGCCGGAGCGCCGGACTCCGTCCGCAAGCCTTCGCATGCGCTCCGCCGAGGAGGGGTCGTCCGCGCGGTAGGTCGCAAGCAAGAGAACCGGAACCGGCCGGTCGTCGAGGTTGTGCGCCAGGAAGACAACAAGATCGAGCGTCGAGATATCGGCCCAGTGCAGATCCTCGAGCACGAGCAGCACGGGTGCCGAAACGGCGCGCTCGCTGAGGAGCGTGAGCGTCTCTTCGAACACCTGTAGCTGCGAGCCCGGCTTCCGCCCGACCTGGCGAGGACCGGGAAGAGGACGCAAGGCCTCGACGAACGGCTGATACGGCAGCTCTGTGCCGACGAGATCGATCGAGCGCCCGAGGAGCACTTCGAACCCCGTGTCGCGGGCGCGGCTGGCGACCTCGGCCGCGAGTCGGGTCTTGCCGATTCCGGCTTCTCCGACGAGGAGGACCGTCCCACCGTTCCCATCCCGGGCCGCGTCGAGCGCGCGCTCGAGCTCCTCGAGTTCGCGTTCTCGTCCGACGAACACCTCGCTCGCGCGAGCCTCCATTCCGGCCAGTATCGCGCAGCTTCCTCGGTCGGGGAGGACGCTCGTAAGCACCTCTGCTGCCGAAGATACGGAGGCCGGGGCCGACAGATAAGGCGCTCTGCCCGATGTGTTCCGACGTCTCCACGGCGACGATCGAGTCGATACGAACGAGCCGGTCGATACGAACGAGCCGAGCGATACGAACGAGCCGAGGAGGCGGGAGATGACAGCGGTTGCACAAGACGAGCAGAAGCGAATCGGGCGAATGAAGGTTCATGCGGTGCGGGGCGGCGGCGGCCTGCGGCTGCACGTGCGCGAGTGGGGCAACGCGAACGGGGTGCCGATCTTGTTCATCCACGGCTGGTCGCAGAATCATCTCTGCTGGGCCAAGCAGTACGAAAGCCCGCTCGCGGACGAGTTCCGGCTCGTCGCCTACGACCTGCGTGGCCACGGGATGTCCGAAGCTCCGCTCGAGCCCGAGCATTACGCCGACGGCAAGCTCTGGGCCGACGACGTAGCGGCGATCATCGACGAGCTGGGCCTCGACCGGCCGGTACTGGTCGGCTGGTCCTACGGCTCCTTCGTCATCTGCGACTACATCCGCGCGTACGGCCAGGATCGAATCGCAGCGATCGACCTCGTCGAGGGCGCGGCCAAGCTGGGCGAGGCGGCGTTCGGCACGCTGATCGGCCCCGGCTTCCTCGACCACTTTGTCGGCGCAACCGCCGACGACCTGCCGACCAACATCGGCACCATGCGCGCCTTCCTGAGGGCGTGTGCAGCGAAGCCGATGCTGGCCGCGGACTTCGAGACGGCGCTGTGCTGGAACATCGTTGTGCCGGCGCAGGTCCGCGCCAACCTCGCAGCGCGCGAGCTCGACTGCGACGACGTGCTGCGCGCTCTCGACGTGCCGCTGCTCGTGACGCAGGGTCGGGCCGACACGGTGGTGCTGTCGGCGATGGCGGAGCACATCCTCGCCACCTGCCCAACCGCGGAGGCGTCCTGGTACGACGGCGTCGGCCATCTACCGCATCTGGAGGAGCCCGAGCGCTTCAACCGCGAGCTGGCCGAGCTGACGCGCCGCGTCCGTGCTTGAAGTGCCGCTTCTCCTTGGGGCGGGGAAGCTGGCGGCCCGCAAGTGGAAGAGACACGGCTCTCTGTGAAGTCTGGATGTCAAAGACAGCTCTCGTCAGCAAGCCAACGTGACGCTGCGGCCGCGCGGAATGGGGCGAGGACCGGAAGGAGGCCGCGTGAACACGAACGATGAAAGTGGCAAAGCGAGCTACAGCCGACGGCGATTCCTCGCCGGGCTCGGCGCGGGAGCCGCCGCCGTAGCGGGAGGCGGTGTGCTCGTCCCGCGCGAGGCAAGCGCGGCCCCGCATCGCGCCCACACGTACAGCCTTGCTAGCTCGAACAACTTCACGCGCCTCTTCAGCGAGCTACCGCCGTTCGCGAATCAGAGCCCGAAGGTGGAGGCTGCGCTCGAGGAGCTCGGGAAGCCCGGAGGCGCGCTCGACGCCATGGATCAGCTGTCGGCGGGCCCGGTGCGACTGATCACGGACCCCGAGTTGAGCGTGAACAACCCGAACAACCCGGCGCACACCGCCGGAACGACGTTCTTCGGCCAGTTCATCGACCACGACATCACTTTCGACGTGGGCTCGAAGATGGGCAGGCCGACCGAACCGAAGGACGCCGGCAACGGCCGCACCGCGGCGCTCGACCTCGACTCGGTCTACGGAGGCGGCCCCGTCGCCTCGCCGCAGCTGTACGACGCGGTCGACAGGGCGAAGCTGAAGGTGGAGTCCGGCGGGCTCTTCGAGGATCTCCCGCGCGCCTCGGACATGGGCGCGATCCTCGGCGATCCGCGCAACGACGAGCACGTCATCATCGCCGGGCTCCACTGTGCCTTTCTCGAGTTCCACAACCACGCGGTCGACGCCTTGCGACTCGACGGGCATCCGGAAGCGGAGGTCTTCGCGGAGGCGCGCAGGCTGACGACCTGGCACTACCAGTGGCTCGTCGTGCACGAGTTCCTGCCGCTCGTCGTCGGCCAGGCGCTCGTCGACGACGTCCTCGCGAACGGACGCCGCTTCTACCTGCCGCAGATGGGGAGCGCGCTCATCCCGGTCGAGTTCCAGGCGGCCTGCTACCGCTTCGGCCACTCCATGGTCAGACCCTCCTATCGGGCCAACCTGGCCGGGGACGACGGCCAGGCGTTCTTCGGGATGATCTTCGACCCCGCAGCGGAAGGTCAGGCGGACCCCCTCGACCTCCGCGGTGGCGCCCGCGCGCCACGACGCTTCGTCGGCTGGCAGACCTTCTTCGACTTCGGAGACGGAGAAGTGAAGCCGAACAAGCGGATCGACACCAAGCTGTCGACCCCGCTCTTCGAACTGCCGCTCGCAGCCATCGCGAGCCACGACCAACCCACAGCGCTCCCACAGCGCACGCTCCTCCGCCACCTGACCTGGAAGCTGCCCTCCGGGCAGGACATCGCGCGGCCCATGGGAGCTCCCGTGCTCTCGAGCGAGGATCTTTCGGAGCTGAAGAGCCTCGGAGTCGGCTTCGAGCGGTCGACACCGCTCTGGTACTACACGCTCAAAGAGGCCGAGCTGATCGAGCAGGGACTTCGACTCGGTCCCATCGGCGGCCGCATCGTCGCCGAGGTGCTCATCGGATTGCTCCAAAGCGATCCCGCCTCGTTCCTCGCCTCGCAGCCGAACTGGCAGCCGACCCTCCAGAACCCGGGCAGCGGCTTCCGGATGGTCGACTTCCTGCGCTTCGCCGGCGTCGATCCCGCCAGCCGAGGCCAGTAGCGGTTAAG
>DASWEE010000038.1:0-9077 GCA_036394915.1 Gaiellaceae bacterium
GGAGATCGTCCCAGTTCTCGCCGATCTCCCCCACGCGATCCTCGACGTCGTCGTAGTACGACTCCGGCGTTCCCAGGAAGACGACGCCCCGATCCTGCAGCGCCGACACCGTCTGGACGATGTCGTCCGTCGCCATCGCGACGTGCTGCACGCCCGGCCCGCCGTAGAACTCGAGGTACTCCTCGATCTGACTCTTGCGCTTGCCCTCGGCAGGCTCGTTGATCGGAAACTTGATCTTGCCCTCGCCGTCCATCATCACCTTCGACATCAGCGCCGAGTACTCGGTGTGGATCGCCTCGTCCGAGAAGTGGATCAGCTCGGTGAATCCCATCGTGCGCTCATAGAAGGAGACCCACTCGTCCATCCGGCCGAGCTCGACGTTGCCGACCACGTGGTCGACGTTCTTGAGCCCGATCCCGGTCGCGCCGCGGCCGTTCTCGGAGATCCAGCGATAGCCGGGGAGGAACGCGCCGGCGTAGTCGTCGCGGTTGACGAACGTATGGATGTTCTCGCCGTAGGTGGCGATCGAGGCGAGCTCGACGCGGCCGAACTCGTCCTCGACCCAGTGCGGCTCTGCGACGCCGCGCGCACCGCGCTGGACTGCGTTTCGGTACGCGTTCTGGGCGCTCGGGACGCTGAGGGCGACGTCCTTCACGCCGTCCCCGTGGGAGCAGGCGAAGCGCGTCACCTCGTGGTCGGGCCGGAGCCCGCTCGTGACCACGAGCCGGATCTCGTGCTGGTCGAGGACGTACGAGGCCCGGTCGCGGACACCGGTCTCGGGGCCGGCGTACGCAATCGGATGAAAGCCGAACGCGTGCTCGTAGAAATAGGCCGCCTGCTTCGCGTTGCCGACGTAGAGCTCGAGGTGGTCCCAGCCCTTGATCGGCATGAAGTCGTCCGAGCCCATCGACCGGAATCCTAGCGCCACCCGGAAGAACGGCTACCCTCCCGGGACGCTCTCCTTGCGGCCCCTCCAGATCAGGCCCGAACGGGTCCTAGGTGTGGCTGCGGCCGCGGTCGGCGCGATCAGCATCGCGTCCGCCGTCACGCCGTCGCTCTCCGACCGCTCCGCGCTCGTGAACGGCGTGCTGCCCCCCGAGATCCCCGACGGGGCGCGCTACCTGGCCCTTGCGCTCGGAATCGCCCTCATCTGGCTGTCGTTCTCGCTCGCCCGGCGGCGCCGGAACGCGTGGCACGCCGCCGTCCTGGTCGTGCTCGTGATCGCGGCTGCGCATCTCGTCAAGGGGCTCGACGCCGAGGAGGCCGGTGCCAGCCTGCTCCTGCTCGCCGCCCTCGTCGCCTACCGGCAGCGCTTCGACGTCCCCGGCGACCCGGCCGCCCTTCGCCCGCTCGCCGGAACGGCGATCGCGCTCGCAGGAGTGGTGGCTTTCCTAACGCTGTACGACCTCGATCGTCTCGCCGCGCCGGACTGGCTGGACGACATCGTCCTGAGCGCGGGCGTCTTTCTGCTGCTCCGTGCGACCTACCTCTGGCTCCGGCCTCTCACCGAGCGCGTCCAGCAGACGGTGACGGAGCGACGAACGGCCCGCAACCTGGTCGAGCACTATGGGACGGACAGCCTCGCCTTCTTCTCGTTGCGGCGCGACAAGAACTACTTCATCTCCGAGAGCCACAGGGCGTTTCTCGCCTACCGCGTCGTCGCCGGCACGGCGCTGGTCAGCGGCGATCCGATCGGCGACGCCAGCGAGTTCGAAGCGTTGCTCACGGACTTCCTCCGGGAGACCCGGGCGAAGGGCTGGCGCCCCGCCGTCCTGAGCGCCAGCGAGGAGATGCTCGATCTCTACAGGTCGCTCGGCCTGCGGGCGATCGAGATCGGCCGCGAGGCGGTCGTCAGGCCGGATGTGTTCTCGCTCGAGGGCCGACCCATCCGCAAGGTGCGCCAGTCGGTCAACCGCTTGATACGGGAGGGTTACTCGGTACGGGCGCTCCGGACCGCCGAGCTCACACCCGCCGAGCGCGCGGGCCTCGACGACGTCTCGTGTGAATGGCTCGGCGCCTGGCCCGAGCGCGGCTTCACGATGGCGATGGACGAGCTCTTCGACGAGCCCGATCCCGTGTTCCTGATCGCCGAGAGCAGCGAGGGCCGGATCGACGGCTTCATCCAGCTCGTCCCCTGCCCGGCCGGCGACGGCTACTCGCTGAGCGCGATGCGGCGCCGGCGCTCGACGCCGAACGGGCTGATGGAGTTCCTGGTCGCCGAGGCGATCGCCTGGGTGGGCGGCGAGAACGTGGCCGAGCTCTCGCTCAACTTCTGCGTGTTCGGCGAGCTGCTCGGCGCCTCGGGCGGAAAGTCTCGACCCACACGGGCGCTCCGCTTTGCCCTGCTCAAGCTCGACCGGCTGTTCCAGCTCGAGCGCCTGCTCTCCTTCAACCGCAAGTTCTTCCCCGAGTGGCGTCCGCGCTTCCTCTGCTTCGAACGGTTGACGGACTTTCCAGCCGTTGGCTTGGCGTACCTGCACGCCGAGTCGCTGCTGACGCCTCCCGGCCCCTGGACTCGCTAACCGGCCTCGGCGCCCTCGCCAAGCTCGTCCGCCAGCGTCGGCTCGTCGAATCCCTTCCGCAGCGGGACCTCGTGGATACCCACGATCACGACCACGAGCACGAGCACGCAGAGGAATGCGGCCGCCAGGAAAGCCGGACGCAGCGCTGAGGCAAGATCCGCGCGCAGTGCGGGTGGCAGCCGGTGGACGAGCGTTCCGCCCGAGCCCACCCCGCGCGGGAGCCCCTGGTTGACGATCACGCCCATGAGCGTGACGCCGAGCGTCGCTCCGATCTGGCGCGAGAACTGCGTCAGCGCGGTCGCCGATCCCATCGCGCGGATCGGCACCGAGTTCTGCACCGCCAGCACGAACACCTGCATCATCAGCCCGAGGCCGGCGCCGGCGATGACCATGTTGACGGCCGCCTGCCCGTTCGTCGTGTGGACGTCCATCCGCGACAGCAGGAACAGGCCGACGCCGAGCACGACCGGCCCGACGAGCGCGTTCGGACGGTAGCGCCCCGTCCGCGACACCCACTGGCCCGACAGGATGCTCATCGTGACCGCGCCGAGCATGAACGGGGTGAGGACGACTCCTGAGGACGTCGCGGAGGTCCCGATCACGCCCTGCACGAACAGCGGGACGAACGCGATCGTCCCGAACATCGCCATCCCGACGAGGGCGACCACGATCACCCCCGACGCCACCGTGCTGTTGCGGAGCAGGTCGAAGGGAAGGATCGGCTCCTGCACACGGTGCTCGACGAGGGCGAACAGCGCGAGCAGAACCGCCGCTACGGCGAACGCGCCGAGCACGGGCGCCGAGCCCCACGCGTACTGGCGTCCCGCCCAGACCAGTCCGAGCAAGAGCGCCGTCGTTCCGCCCGCCAGCAGGGCGGCGCCTCGATAGTCGATCGAGTGCTCGCGCTTCTCGGTTCGCTTCGGCATGGTCACGCCGACTACGACGAAGGCAAGCGCGCCGACCGGGAGGTTGATGTAGAAGATCCAGCGCCAGGTCGTGTGGTCGACGATCAGTCCGCCGAGCGCCGGGCCGATGATCGAGGCGGCGGCGAAGACTGCTCCGATCAATCCCTGGTAGCGGCCGCGGTCGCGGGGCGGGACGATGACTCCGATGGTCGAGAGCGCGAGCGGGAAGAGCCCACCGGCGCCGAGCCCCTGGACGGCCCGGAAGAGCACGAGCTGGGTCATGTTCTGGGCGAGGCCGCACAGCGCCGAGCCGACGAGGAAGATCGAGATTGCGACGAAGAAGAGTGTGCGGCGACCGTGGACGTCGCTCAGCTTCCCGTAGAGGGGAACGGTGACCGTGCTCGCGAGTAGGTAGGAGGTCACGACCCAGGAGTAGTTCGTCAGGCCGCCGATGTCGCTCACGATCCGCGGCAGCGCGGTCGCGACCACGGTCTGGTCGATCGCCGCCAGCAAGAGCGCGGTCATGAGCCCCGCGTAGATGGCGAGGATGCGCCCGATCGTGAAGCGATAGCCGGGCGGCTTGCGGGCGAGCCACGCTCGCAGCGGGCTCACGGGCCGATCCCCTCGCTCTGTCTCCGCCTCGCCAGGACGATGCCGGCGAAGATCGCGACGCCGCCGGCGATCTGGAGCCAGGAGATGTGCTCGGAGAGCAGCAGCACGGCGAACACGACCGCGATGAAGGGCTGCATGTTCGCGAACAGCGTCGCGTGGGACGGCCCGACCCGGTCGACCGCCTTGAACCAGAGGATGTTCGTCAGCACGAGCGGGCCGAGCACGGCGAAGGCGAGCAGCGCCCAGACCTCCCAGCCGAGGTCGAAGCGCTGGCTCGCAAGCTGAGGAGCGCCGGTGGCCGCGACCGCGATCCATCCGATTACGAGCACGATCGCGCTGATCCGGTAGGGCGAGTACCGCCGCATCAACGGCGCGATCGCAACCGAGTACGCGGCCCACGTCGCGGCCGTGGCGACGCCGAGTAGGTCTCCCTTGATGTCGCCGGAGACTCCTCCGGAGCCGACTGCGACGAGCGCGACGCCGGCGAAGGAGACGACGGTTGCCGCCCAGAACCAGCGCGAGACCCGCTCGAGCCCGATCGCGTAGGCGATCAGCGCCGCAAAGATTGGCGTCGTTCCGAGGATCAGCGCCGTCGTCGAGGCGTTCGTGAACTTGATCGCGTACACGTAGCTGAGCTGGTTGAGCCAGATCCCGACCGCGGCCGCGCCGACGAGCAGCAGGATGTCACGCCGGCGGACGCGGAACGAGCCTTCGTAGGCGTAGGTGAAGGAGGCGAACAGCGTGGCCGCGATCCCGTAGCGCACCGTCGAGTACGCGAGCGGATGGAACCCGTGCTGGAGGACGTAGCGCGTGACCGTGAAGTTGAGCGCCCAGATCACGATCGTCCCGATCAGCATCAGATCCGCTCCGCGCCCTCCTCCCGGGCGTCGATGCGGGTGCGGCGACGCCGGGCGGGGCGGGCGTCTCAGGCGTGCAGGAGTCTCGAGACGCGCCACGCCCCGAGCCTACCGGGCGCCTACGGGGTTACTCTTCGGCTGTGGCCGAGCCGACGAAGGACGACATCGACGTGCTGGTCGGGCCGGCAACCCCACACTTCGCCTATCAGCTCCGGGCCCGGGTTTACGACCTGATCCGGGATCTGCCCGAGGACCACGAGGTGCGCCGCTACGGCGAGGAGAAGATGGAGCTGCTCGACCGGCTCGGCCACGCCTCGTCGAAGGCGGAGGAGGGGCCAGCCGAGCCGCGAGAGCGGATCGGCTGGGAGGAGATCCCGAGCTCGGCTCCCGCGTACGACCCGCTGCCGCGCCGGCGGTGACCCCCAATGAACTTAGGGTGCTCGAGTACGGTGGGTTGCCGGCGGGCGGAGCCTGGCTTTGCCAGGCGGGAGCCCAGACTGTGCCGCGGCACAGCCAGGCGTGAAGGAGGGGGCCCACGGGGCAACCATGGGTTCCCCCGTGTTTGAGGGCGGGTCCGTCCTCGTCACGGGCGGCTCGCGCGGGATCGGGAAGGCGATTGCGCTGCGCTTCGCCGGGCTGGGAGCGGCGCGGGTGGCGATCGGATACCTCCGGAACGACACGGCGGCGGAGAAGACCGCCGAAGAGCTGGGCGCGCTCGGGGCCGAGCCGGTGCTCGTGCGCGGAAACGTTTCCGGCGAGCGCGTCCTGCAGCAGGTGGCCGAGCTCGGGCCGCTCGACGCGCTCGTCCACAACGCCGCGACCGGCGTGATCCGTCCGGCGCTCGAGGTGGAGGACAGGCATTGGGACTGGACCCTGGCGGCGAACGCGCGGGCGCTGCTTTCGCTCGCGCGCGTGGCGGCGCCTTCGATGCCGGCCGGCTCCTCGATCGTCGGGATCTCGAGCCTGGGCGCCTCGCGCGTGCTCGAGAACTACGTGCTCGTCGGGACGTCGAAGGCCGCGCTCGAGTCGCTCATCCGCTACCTGGCGGTCGAGCTGGCGCCCCGTGGGATCCGCGTGAACGGGGTCTCGGCCGGGGTCGTCGAGACCGAGGCGCTCGACTACTTCCCGAACCGGGAGCAGATGCTCAATGCGGCCCGGAAGCGTACCCCTGCCGGGCGGATGGTCGAGGCGAGCGACGTCGCGGACACCGTCGCCTTCCTCTGCTCACCCGGCGCGGAGATGATCCGGGGCCAGACGCTGATCGTCGACGGCGGCTTCTCGCTCCTGGCCTAACGCAATCCTTACGCGGCGCTAGCGCGATCCTCACAGGCCCCTGGGATGATTCCGTCCGTGCGGACGCTCGCGCTCGTGTTGCTGGTTCTCACAGCCGTCGTCGTCACAACGGCGGGCCGCTCTGCCTCCTCTGCCGACTGCTCGCGGACATCGGTCGGCTTCACGCCGCTGACCGACCTCAAGACCGGGCGGTACCTGGACTACCAGGGCGGCCTCTATCCCGGCGGGAAGAACGCGCCGTCGAAGGCCTACCTGAAGCAGGGGCTCGCCCAGGCCAGGCTGGTCAGGCCGCGGGATGCATCCGGCAAGCCGGCCGCGGGCGGCAAGGTCGTGCTCCTCTCGATCGGGATGTCGAACACGACAATGGAGTTCTCGGAGTTCAAGCGCGAGGCCGACGCCGATCCGCGCAAGAAGGAGAGCGTCGTGATCGTGGACGGCGCCCAGGGCGGCCAGGACGCCGAGATCGTGAAGGACGCAAACGCGCGCTACTGGAATGTCGTCGACCAGCGGCTGGAACGGTCAGGCGTGACGCGGAACCAGGTCCAGGCCGTCTGGCTCAAGCAGGCGCTCAAGCGTCCCACCGAGCAGTTCGCCGCCGATGCGAAGCGGCTCAAGGCCGACCTGCGAGCGATCGTCGCGCTCTTGCGCGGCCGCTTCCCCAACCTCCGGCTGGTCTATCTCTCGAGCCGAACCTACGCCGGCTACGCGACCACCGCCCTCAACCCCGAGCCGTACGCATACCAGAGCGGATTCGCCGTCAAATGGCTCGTCCAGGAGCGGATCGCGGACAAGCGGAAGACCAGGCCGTGGCTCGCGTGGGGCCCGTACCTGTGGACGGACGGGACGAAGGGACGCAGCGACGGCTTCACCTGGACGTGCGCCGACGTCCGCAACGATGGGACGCATCCCTCGCCTACGAGCGGCGCGCAGAAGGTGGCGGGGCTGCTGCTCGGCTTCCTGACCAAGAACTCCACCGCCAGGAGCTGGTTCGGCTAGAGGATTCAACCCCGGCCCGATGGGTACGCGGGCGGCATGGGATTCATCGTCAGTCTGTTGATCATCGCCGTCGGCGCCATCCTCACCTGGGGCGTCCAGGACCGGTCGAGCGCGATCAATCTCGACGTCGTCGGGGTCGTGCTCATGATCGTGGGCCTGATCGGGTTCGTGCTCACGATGTTCTTCTGGGAGTCGTGGTTAGGCCCTGGCTACTTCAGGCGCACCACGTACGGCTCGCCCCGCGCCGGCTACGACCGGCCGCGGAGGGGGTACGTGGTCGAGGAAGACGACGTACCGCCGCCGGCCGGGCCGCCCTACTGACCTAGCCGCTCGAGCGCCTCGCCGATCTCCTCGTCGGAGATCGTCAGCGGCGGCGTCGCCGAGATCAGGGAGCCGTCCTCGCTCGCCGGGACGACGATCACACCCCTGCGGAGTGCCTCGTCCGCGTCGCCCTCGCGTGCGCGCAGCAGCCCGGCTCCGTGCCAACCGGCCCGCTCGAAGCGCTCGCCGGCCTCCCCCACCCGGTCGAGTAGCTTCGGCACCTCTTCCAGCACGACGAGCGCCGCCGCGCACGCGAGCGGATTGCCCGTGTGCGTGTGCGTGTACACGTCCTCCGGCCCGAGCTCCCAGACCTGCTCGAGGCCGGGCCGGAAGAACGCGGCCGAGAGCGGGAGCCCGCCCCCGAGCGCCTTGCCCGCGCAGAGGACGTCGGCGAGCTCGCCCGAGCGCCACATCACGCCCGTGCGTCCGAGCCCGCAGTAGATTTCGTCCGCGACGAGGAGCGCCCCCGCCTCGTCGCAGCGCTCCCGCAACCGCGGGAGAAAGTCGTCCGGCGGGACACGCGCTCCCCCCCGCCCCTGCACCGGCTCGACGATCACGCAACCCGCGTCCGGGGGCAGCGGGCCCGGATCCTCGCCGTAAGGGCGGCGATGGACGGGGCCGGGGAGCCACGAGGCGAATGGCTCGCGGAAGCGCTCGAAGCCGGTAGCCGCGAGGGCGAGCAGGCCGGTGCCGTGATAGGCGCCCTCGAACGCGACGATCCCGGGCTTGCCGGTCGCGAGCAGCGCGGTGCGGAGCGCGATCTCGACCGCGTCTTCACCGGTGACGCCGAACTTTGCCGGCCACGGGAGCGCTCTGCGAAGTTGCGCCGTTACCTCGGCCTCGGCCAGGTCGCCGAGAGCGTGGACAACCGGCGCACTTGCGATCGCTTCGGCGATCCGCGGATTTCGGTGCCCGAGAACCGCCACACCGAAGCCTCCCGTGAGGTCGAGGTACTCGCGCCCGTTCTCGTCCCAGACGCGGCAGCCCTCGGCCCGCGCCCAGAGCACTATGCCCCGTTGCGGCGGCCGATGAGCCGTCCGAGCGTGTCGGCCGCGATGTAACCGGCGATCTTCGGATTCTCTTGTAGCCGACGAAGCGAATACGCGTACCAGTGCCGCCCGAACGGCACGTAGATGCGCAGACGGTGACCCTCGCGCACCAGCTCGTCGCCGAGTCCCGGGCGCACGCCGAGCAGCATCTGGAACTCGTAGTCGTCGCGCCCGAGCCCGTGCTCGGCGACCAGCCGGCGTCCTTCGTCGACGAGCCACTCGTCGTGCGTCGCGATGCCGACGTAGCAGCCTGCCTCGAGCAAGGCCTCGAGCCCGCTCACGAACGAGTCTCGCACGGCTTCGAAGTCCTGGTACGCGAGCTCCAGCGGCTCGAGGTAGATGCCTTTGCAGAGACGGACGCTCGGCTTCAGGTCCGCGAGAGCCTCAATGTCCGCCGCAGTTCGCCGCAGCATCGCCTGCAGGACGACTCCGACGTTGTCATGGCCGCTCTCGCGGAGCTCGCGGTAGAGGCGCAGCGTGTCGTCGGTCGTCGACGAGTCCTCCATGTCGATGCGGACGAAG
>DASWEE010000039.1:0-8164 GCA_036394915.1 Gaiellaceae bacterium
CGGGACGGTCTCGCGGACTGCGGTCGCGGGATTGTCCGTTCCGAAGGTGCCGACGTCGTAATTGGTCTTGTAATCAGTCATCGCCGGCTGGTCGGCGAACGAGTGGTCCTGGTTCGCGTCGACGTAGACGTTGTTGGCGGCCGCCTGGGCCAGCGCCGCCTTGTCCTCCTTCGACAAGCCCTTACCGCTGTTCGCCGCGGCGGCACCTGCGATCAAGACAAGCGCAAACGCCGCGACGAGCATCCCAATATGCAGAAAAATCCGTCCGGTTTCCCGCGGCGATTAGCGCTTGGATATATCGCCTGCTACGCGAGTTGGCGGCCGGTCGCGGAGCGCGTCAAGCGCGAGGTCGCGCACGATCACATTTGCGGATTCGACCACCCGCAAAGGCTACGGCTACTCGACCTGCGTCTCAGTCACTCAGCGAACAACCTGGAAGTCGGCCATCATTCCCATCGCGTGGTGTTCCACCAGTACCACTACTTGCATGCAACGCGAGCGGAGCTGTTGCGCCGGTTGGATCGCATCGACGACGCGCGCGCGGCCTATGAGCGCGCACTCGAACTCGTCCACTCGGAAGCCGAGCAGCGCTTCTTCGAGCAGCGGCTGAGAACTCCAAGACTGACCGAGACGTAGGAACAGTAAAGCCGCGGCATGGGCGGCAACTTTGGTGTCCGCTGCGCCGTGCCTTGGGAATGATCCGACGGGTGTGTTCCTACCCCGTATCGCCGCGGTCTTGACGAAGCTCGTTTCAGGTGCAACGATCATCCGGTCCAGAGGGAGCCACCCATGTACTTGCAGAGTGCAAAGGCGTATTTCGGAGTGTGGATTGCCGACGACTGGCCTTCCTTTCGCCAGATCGTCGTGGGCCAGACGCGCTGGTTGATACTGCGCCGCCTGATCGCGCTAGGACGCCACACGAACCTGGGTGAGGTCGAGCCGGCTCCGCTGGCAACAGCGCCTGCGCGCCCTCAGGCTTAAGCCTGACTCTGAGCTAGCGGATCTTCACCGGTCGGAGGGTGTTGCCGTCTACGTGCGCGGCAACCGCTCGTCAATGAACCGCTCCAGCCAACGCAACGCCGCCCGCTCGTAACGTGCCGGATCGACGTTCGCCAGTAACTCGCAGAGCGAGCCGATCACTCCACAGGCTCGCCGCCAAGCGGGCCGACGAGAAAGATTCGGCCGGGCTTGAGGCGGTAGCCGAGCCGCTCGTTGAGGCGCCGGATCGGCTCGTTGCGCCTCTCGTTTTCCGTTTGCAGCCGCTCGTAGCCCTGCTCCTTTGCCCAGGCGATCTGCGCACGCTTGAGGGCGCCGGCGATTCCACGCCCGCGCCAGTCGCGCCGCACGCCGGTCATGTCGTGGAAGGCGACGGTCGGCTGCGCGCTGTTGAGCGAGAACTTTGCGTAGCCGACCGCACGGCCGTCGGCAACGGCGACGAACGTGGCCTCCGGTCGATCACCCGCACCGCCCATGCTGTGCTGTAGCCAGTGCTCGTAGGAGGGCACGGCGTCGTGCTCTTGGCCCGGGACGTCGGGCACGGCCTGGGCGTGGACCTCATAGAGGTCGCGGGCGAGCTCGGGCCGCTCGGCCCAGGTGACGATCTCGACGCCCTCTGGAGGGTCGATGGGCGGCGGCTCGAAGCCGACGAGATCGAGGACGAGTCGGCCGTTCCGCTCGTTCTCGACGAAGCCGCGCCGCTCGGCGAAGGCGAGGCTCTCAGGGTCGTCCTCCTCGACGATCGTCTCGAGCCGGTCGATCCCCTGCTCCGCCACCCACTCCGAGGCGGATCGGTAGAGCGCGGAACCCGCGCCGCGGCGGCGCGCTCCGGCCAGCACCGTGAGGAGAAGGACGGCCACGTCCGGTCGTTCCGTGCGGATCGCCGCGAACGCGGACCCGACGGCCGCGCCGCCGAGCCAAGCGAGCTGATCCGACCACGCGCTCACCTGCTGTTTGTACGAGCGCACCTCGGCCACGCCGACCGCCTCGTGCGGCCAGACGGCGTTGTAGATCTCGATCGAGCGGAGCTCGTCCGCCTCGTTCCGGCACGGGCGAATCTCCACCACGGCGGCTAGGCGTCGCGGAGCCCGCGCTCAGCGGACTCCGGGCAGTAGAAGACGAGCCTGTCGTCCGGCCCGTCGTCAATCCAGTGCGCCTGCCACTGCTGGCGATCGAGGACTGGTAGCCAGACGCGCCGACACTCTTCGCACTGGGGAATGAGGGCGACCTGCTCGGCGCTCACAGCCGGGATCTTAGGAACGTCGCAACGGTTGTCTTGGGAGGACGCCTGTGCTCGCAAGGTCTTGCGGTCCAAGACGCAAACCGAGCGGTCTTCGCGGCCGAGCCACTCGAGGTTGGGTGAGCATTTATGAGGTCGGCGCAGCAGCCGTTTGCTCGAGCAGCGCGTCGGTCTCGGCGAGCACCGGCTTGTAGCCCATGGAGGCAAACAGGTTGCGTGCCTGACGGAGCGGCTCCTGTGCTTCGGGCCGGCCGAGAGCAGCCAGGCAGCGACCCTCGCCAAGGAGGGCGAGAGCTCGTTCGGGAACGTTCCCGAACTGCTCCCACCGGACGGCCGCTTCGGCATAGAGGGCTGCCGCGTCGGGGTGCTCACCGGCGTGCTCGGCGAGTTGCGCGCGGGCAGCGCAGAGCGCGTGCTCGTCGAGCGGGTACCGGGGCTCGAGTCGGTGGGCGAGCCGCTTGGCGAGGGCGGAGTCGCCCGCGGCGAGCGCGGTTCGTACCATCGCGGCCAGCTCTCTCGCGTAGTACGGCGTCTTTCGGGCGCCCGCTACCTGCTCGAGCTCGGCGAGCAGGGCAGATGCCCGCTCGGGCTCCTCCACCGCGAGCGCGGCGGCGGCCGGACTGAGGGCGATGACGATCATCTCGGCGGTGCCGAGCGCCCGGCCGGCCTCGATCAGCCAGTCGACAGCGAGACGAACTTCTTCGCGCTCGCCGCGCGCGAAGCGGTTCGCAAGCTCGACGGAGCGGTGCTCGAGCAGGATGAAATCGTCGCCGCTTGCCTCGGCTACGGCGGCGAGCTGGCCGGCGCGCGCAAGCGCCTCCTCGGTGCGGCCGAGCTCTGCCAGCAGGGCGGAGCAGTTGGCGTTGAGCACACCCGCCGGCTCGACGAGGCCGCGCTGCTCGCAAAAGGCGATCCCCTGCTCGAAGTCGGCCAGTGCGCGTGCTGGTCCCCGGAGGGGATAGCGGGCGATTGCGAGGTTGTTCTGCACGATAGCGGCGTCCCTCCCTACGCCCTGCTCGACGAGTAGGCCGAGCGCCAGTTCCATGTCGACGAGGCCGTCCGCGTCGCCGAGCCAGACGCGGGCGTAGCCGCGGTAGCCGAGGGCGCGGGCGGGCTCGGGGAGGCCGAGCGTCCCGGCGAGCACGCTCGCACGGTCGGCAGCGGCGATCGCCTCGGCGTAGGCGCCGGCGATGGCGTGCGCGCTCGCGAGCTGCGCGTAGGCATCAACGAGCGCCGGCCGCGGTCTCTCCGGCTCGAGGAGCGCGACCGCCTCAGCTGCAAGCGCGAGCCACATCCGGCTATCGCCGCGGCGCAAGGCGACGCGGGAGCGGACCTGAAGCGCCCGCGCGGCCGTTTCCGTCTCGCCGCGGTCACGGAGCGATGCGAGGGCCAGGTCGAGCGCGTCGGCCGCCTCTCGCGAACGCCCGGCCTGGAGGGCTGCGTCGGCCCAGCGGACGAGGAGCTCGGGCCACTCCGGATCGTCGGCCGGGGTCAGCTCGAGGGCCCGAGCGAGCCGCGCTTCGGCCTGAGCGGTATCGAGACCGAGCGCGCGCTCGCCGGCGAGAGCGAGAAAGCGCCGCGCCGACACGGCGAGCTCCTCGGCCTGCTCCGTGCCGCCGGCGGCCTCTGTCAGCTCGAGCGCCTCCAGGTAGTGGTACGCGAGCACCTCGGCCAGGTCCTCGACCCGCTCGCCGGCCTTGCGCTCGATCCAGACGGCCGCCGAACGGTGGCGGCGCGCCCGCTCTGCTCTCGGAACCTGGCCGTAGGCAACATCGCGGACGAGCACGTGCCAGAACGAATATTCGGTCTCACCCTCCATCGAGCTCGTCCGGGCGGGACGGACGAGCTCCTTCCGGGAGAGCTCGTGCAGTGCGATCTCCACCTCGCCCGCGGCACGAGCGCCGATCTCTGCCAGCGCGCCTGCCCAGAACACCTTCCCGACGACGGCGGCGTCCTGGAGCAGGCTCTTTCGCTCCGGATTCAGCGTGTCCAGGCGGGCGGCAATCAACGCCTGCACGCTCTCGGGCAACGCTGCCTGCGCTAAACCGTCTCCGCCCTGCCCGGGGCCGCGGTCCGCGAGCAGGCGCACGAACTCCTCCGCATAGAGGGGATTGCCGCCGGCCCTTTCGAGGATCGCCCGTTCGAGCTCCTCACTGAGGACCGTGGTGGTGGTGGCGAGGCTCGAGACGAGTTCCGCCGTCTCCCGATCCGAGAGCGGTGAGAGGTTGATCGTGTGGGCATTGCGCTGTCCCGCACCCCAGCCCGGCCGGCGTTCGTACAGCTCCGGCCGGGCCGCGCAGAGGACGAGCAGCGGCACCCCCTGCGACCACTCGGCCAGATACTCCAGGAAGGCGAGCAGCGCCTCGTCAGCCCAGTGCAGGTCCTCGAACACGAGAACGCTTGGGCCGGCGGCGGCGAGACCCTCGAAGAAGCGTCGCCAGGCAGTGAACAGCTCCTGCCGCTCGGCCGGCGACGCTGCCTCCAGGCCCACCAGCGGCGCCAGCCGCTGCAGCAGCCATTGGCGCTCGCTCTCCTCGGCAGAGACGGCCGCCTCGAGCTTCGTCGCGGCGACTTCCGAGGAGTCGGATTCGAGAATGCCGGCCTCCGCTTTGACGATCTCGCCCAGCGCCCAGAACGTGATTCCCTCGCCGTAGGGCAGGCAGCGCCCCTGCCGCCAGCGGATCAACTCGGGCTTCGCGTCGACGTAGGCGAACAGCTCCGCGGCGAGCCTGCTCTTGCCCACGCCGGGCTCGCCGACGATGGTGACCAGCTGCACAGTGCGCTGCTGCGCCGCCCGCTCGAACGTCCCGATCAGCAGCGGCTTCTCGAGCTCCCTGCCTACGAATGGCGTCTTGTATTCGAGGTTGACGTCCCGACCGAAGAGGACGCGAGCCGCCTTCGGACGCCAGAGCGAGAGCGGCTCCGCCTTCCCCTTCACTGTTACCGGCGCCAGGGACTCGTATTCGAACACCCGGCTGGTCGCCCGGTGAGTCTGCTCGCTGACCGCGACCCCGTTTACCGGCGCAGCGGTCTGGATGCGGGCGGCCGTGTTGACGACGTCGCCCGTGACGATCCCCTCCCCCTGCTCGGGACGAGCGCCGACTGACACCACCGCCTCGCCGGTGCCGATCCCGACCCGCACCTGCAGGTGAAGATCCGGATCGGCGTCATTCAGCTCCGCGATCGCTCTCAGGATCCTGAACCCGGCCCGCACGGCGCGCTCGGCGTCGTCTTCGTGCGCCACCGGCGCGCCAAATACGGCCATGACCGCGTCGCCGACGAACTTCTCGACCGTGCCGTCGTAGCGCTCGATCTCCTCCCGCAGGCGCGCATGGTAAGGACGGATGCGGGCGCGCACGTCCTCAGGATCCTGCTGCTCCGAGGCGGCGGTGAAGCCGACGAGATCGCAGAAGAGAACGGAGACGATCTTCCGCTCCTCGAGCGCGGGGGCGGCCGGCTGCGCGGCGAGCGGTGCCGTGCAGTAGCCGCAAAATGCGAACGCGTCCGGGTTCTCCTTCCCGCAGCTCGGACAGATCACCACGAGCCGAGTCTAGGGCCAGGACGTCGAAAAGGAAGAGAGTCCGACCCGTTCTCAGCCGACCCACGTACCGCGTTCTCACGCCCGACGTTTGCCCAACGCCAAGTCCAGTGGGCGGAACTTGTCAGTGCGCAAACCACGTGCTCGTAGTGGTGAGCTGCTGCGGCTGCAGTGAGACTTCAGCTCGTGGCGCGGACGGGAAGCGGCTCTTGGAGCTGCGGTCGTAGGGGCGTAACGTGGAAGCCGTACTTGGTTGGAGGAAAGCTGCAGAGCTCGTTCAGCGCCCGAAATGAATCGGTGAGGGCCTGGTCGCCGAGGCGCGCATCGCCTGTCGGGTTTACCTCTCCCGGTGTCAGGTTCTCCGGGATGATCGCCACGGCGCTGGTCGCGGGAGCGCTCGCCGCCTTCGCGGTCGGTGGGGGGCCTTCGGCGGCAGCGAAAGGGACAACGGCGGGTGCGGGCGGATATTGGATCTTGCTCGAAAGCAACCGCGACGGCGCGACCCGCGGGTACAGCGTGCGCCCCGATGGTTCCCGCCTGACGCCGCTCCTGCCGCGCGGGCGTGCGCTCGAGCCCGTGGCTGTGTCGCGCGACGGCGGCACGATCGCCTATAGAGACACCCGGTTCGCGATCTACGTCTCGCGCGCGAACGGAACCGGCCTCCGCCAGCTCGTGCGGGACGCCGCATTCGACGCGGCGCTCTCGCACGACGGCAGGCTCCTCGCCTTCGTGACGGGTGGCAAACGCGAGACGATCTCGATCGTCGGCACGGACGGTCGCGGCCGCCGCCGCCTGACGTCAGGGCCCGAGGACCGCTCCCCCGATTGGTCGCCGGACGGAAAGGCGTTCGTCTTTCGACACGATGTCGGCGAAGAGAGAGAAGAGATTGTCGTTCAGCCGCTGTACGGGAGGCGACGCGTGCTCGCACGAGGTGATGGGCCCAAGTGGTCGCCGGACGCCCGCTGGATCGGCTACCGCGGCCGGGATGGCATCTATGTCATCCGGCCGAACGGCGCGCAACGGCACCGCGTCGCGCGTGGCGACGGGGCGTTCGCGTGGTCGCCGGACGGCAGAAGGCTCGCCCTCGTGCGCTCCGGCGACGTTGCCATCATCGGCGTCGACGGGCGCGGGCTGACGCGAGTACGCCTGCGCGGCCTGGAAACGTGGGCGCTGAGCTGGTCGCCGGACGGGCGCCGGCTCATCCTGGCGGCGCTCGCCCAGGGCAGTCAGATCTGGCTAGTCGGCATCGACGGGCGCGGGCTGCGGCGTCTGACCAGCGCGGGCTCGAACCACCTCGTTGGCTGGACGCGGCTCGCCCCCGTGCTGCCCCCGGCTCGCCCGGTCGCGCCGACCGAGCGCGTCACCGGCGCCCGAGCCCTGGCGCTCCGCGCCCCCATCGCAGACCTCGCGGCCGACGGGCCGCGCGTCGCGTTCATCGCCGGGACAACGCGGACAGACTGCCACCACGTCGCCGTCTGGACGCCGGCGTCCAAGTCCGTCCGCCGCTTCGGCCTGCCTGCGCCGTGTTTAGAGGAGTCACCGCGTGAAAGCAGCATGCCCTCCGTCGCGCTTGCCGGAACGCGGGTGGCCTGGCTGGAGACGGGCGGCGGGAACTACCTCGAAACAGCCGTGGTTACCACAACGCTCTCGCGCCCCGCTCTGGTCTCGATCGCCGAGGGGACGGCCGACGGCAACGACGTGGGCACCTTCGCCGGCCGCCCGGTCGGGAACGGCACGCTTCTCGCCTTCACGATCGAGCGCAGCTGCGACTCCGACCCCCACGCCGAACCCAACGTTGCGTGCCCCGCGGGCCGCCAAACCGGCGACATCGTCGCCGCGGCCATCTACCGAATAGGCGGCCCCGGCCCCTGCCCGCTCGAGCGCTCGGCCGCGCGACACGCCTGCACGCTTGTCGCGAAAGCGGACGCCACGCTGAGCGTGCTCGCCGTCGACGCCGGCCGCATCGCGGTGAGGACCGAGAGCGGCGTCAGGCTGCTCACCGCTGCAGGCGACGTGCTGCGCGACTTCGCCGTGAGCGCGACGGCCGCGGCGCTCTCTGGCAACCACCTCGCGGTGCGGACGGCAAACGCGGTCGAAGTGTACGACTCCAACTCCGGCATGGTCTCCGACCGGTTCCCTGCTCCGAGCGCCCTTAGGCTCGAGGATCTCGAGGGCGACATCCTCGTCACGGCCTCGGGCGCGACCGTGACCGTGCGGAAGCTCGGCGACGGCCGCACGAGCACGATCAACGCGGGCGGGACCGCCCGCGCGCAGCTCGAGCGGCCCGGTCTCTTCATCGCCGGTGCGCGCCGCCTCACATTCACGCCGATGCGCGCCGTCCGGCGCCGGCTCGGCGACTGAGACTGCCACGCTTGGGCGCCGACCTACCG
>DASWEE010000040.1:0-3224 GCA_036394915.1 Gaiellaceae bacterium
CGTCTCGTAGATCCTCACCGCGTCTCCGCCGACCGACGTCGGCAGCACCTGGCCCGCCATGTACGAGACGAAGTACGCCCGCGTCAGCCAGCCGAGGCCGTCGTCGATCCCCTTTGCGCGGAGCAGCAGCTTCCACCGCCATGCCATCGGCGGGATCGTGAAGACCATGATCGCGACCGCGAGCAGGAAGTAGCCGATGCGCGCGCTGGCGAGGATGTGCGCGGTCCGGCCGATGTCGATCTTCCAGAGGATGTAGGCGGTGCAGAGGCCGGTGACGGCCAGCGTCAGCACGATGCGCAGGGCCCGCTTCCAATTCATCCAGCGAACCTCGCGTGCACGGTGCGGAGCGCTGCGATCGCGTCCTCGACGTCCTCCGCCGAGTGGGCCGGCGAGAGCGGAAGCGACAGGACCTCGTCTCCGGCTCGCTCGGCGACCGGCAGCGGTGCCTGGTCCGGAAACTGCTCGCGGTACCAGGACAGCCGGTGTACGGGGAGAAAATGGATGCTCGTGCCGATGTTCTCCTCGGCGAGCGCGTGCTGGTACTCGTCGCGGCTCGCGCCGGCGTGCTCCGGATCGATCCGGACGACGTAGAGGTGGAGGGCGTGCGTGTCGCGCGGGTCGCGCGCGAGCGGCTCGATGCCGTCCAGCTCGGCGACGGCGGCGTCGTAGGCGGCGACGTGCCGCTCACGGATCGCCCGGTGCGTGTCGATCTTGTCCAGCTGGCAGAGCGCGATCGAGGCGAGCACGTCGGACAGGTTCGCCTTGTAGCCCGGGACGCCGACGTCGTAGATCGAGCCGTCGCCCCGGCGCATCAGGCAGAGCTCGCGCACGCGCTCGGCGACGTCCGCGCGGTTGGTTGCGATCAGGCCGCCTTCCCCGGCGGCGACGTTCTTGGTCGCGTACAGCGAGAAGCAGGTGGCATCGGAGAGGCCGCCGAGCTTGCGACCGCGGTAGGCGGTCTCAACGGCGTGCGCCGCGTCCTCCACGACCGGCAGCCCGAGCGCCCAGATCGGGTCCATGTCACAGGCCTGGCCGGCCAGATGGACGGGCAGGATCGCCTTCGTCCGCTCGGTGACGAGAGCGGCGACGTGGCCGGCGTCGATGGTGAGGTCGGAGTCGCGGACATCCGCGAAGACCGGTCTCGCGCCGGTGTGGACGATCACGTTCGCCGTCGCGGGCCAGGTGATCGGGCTCGTGATCACCTCGGCTCCGGGGCCGATCCCGAGAGCAACGAGTGAGAGGTGCATCGCGGCAGTCCCCGAGGCCACGGCGACGGCGTGCTCGGCCTCCAGGTAGTCCGTCATGCGGCGCTCGAGCTCGGCCGTGCGGGGGCCGCTCGTCAGCCAGCCGGAGCGCAGGGTCTCGGCAACGGCGGCGATCTCCTCGTCGCCGATCGCGGGCGGCTGAAAGCCCAGAAACGTCTTACGTCTTGGAGGCGAGAGCTTCGACATCGGCGGTGTCGAAGCGTATGCATTCGGCTGCGCGGTCGGCCCGCTCCAACGCCTTTTCGCGGCTCTCGCCGACGGCGATCACCGCACCCGCACGGTCCGAGCCCCGGCGCAGCTCTCCGAACCGGTGTCCAGGCCGCCGGTAGAGGCGGACGTCCAGCACGCCGTCGACCGCCTGGGCATCCTCGACGCCCTCCACGCCGCGCAGCTCGCCCGGCGGCGCGACGAGGAAGCGCACGCAGGCGCCGCCGGCGCGCTCGACCGGAACGAGAGCGCGTTCCGGGATCTCCTCGCCGAGCACGGCGGCCAGCGCGAGGCCGTTCAGGTCGATGCCGAGCGCCGCCTGGCAGAGCTCGGCGTCGTGGCCTCCGCCGAGGCGGGCCGCCAGCTCGCCGACGCGCGGGCCACCCGCGCCGATCCGCAGCTGCGTGTACGTCGGACCGTCGGCGATTCCAAGCGCGGCGGCCGCGGCGGCGGCCGTCTCGACGGCCGCGCCCACGGTCTCCGGCTCGAGCGAGCTCCGCCAGACATGGGCCAGAGCGACTCCGAACGCGGGCGGCTCCGCAAGCACCCGGTCGGTCACGGTGAGCGGATGGAAGCGGCCGCCGACGGAGAAACCGTTGACCGTCACTTCCGGCCCGTTCACCAGCTCCTCCACCAGCAGGACGCCGCTGCGGGACTCGCGCAACGCGTCCTCGATTGCCTCCTCGAGGCCCTCGCGCTGCTCCACGATCGCCAGGCCGCGCTGGCCCTGACGGTCGGTGGGCTTCAGCACGCACGGATAGCCGACCTGCTCCGCCGCGGCCACGACCTCCTCGGCCGTGCTGCAGACGACGTGCGCGGGCTGAGCGACCGCGGTGGCGGCGAACCGCTCGCGCTGGCGGAGCTTCGAGGTCGCGAGCAGCGCGGACTCCGGGCTGACCGGATGTGGGATCCCGAGCCGGTCGGCCACACGCGCGGCGATCGCGACGGGCCAGTCGATGCCCGGCGCGATCACGCCGTCGACGGGATCCGCGGTCGCGAGGTGCTCGATCGCCTGCTCGTCCTCCGCCGAGATGATCGCCCTCCGGTCGGCGTACTTGAAGCCGGGCGCCGCCGGGTCACGGTCGACGGCGATCACGAACAGGCCGCGCTTACGGGCGGCCGCAAGCAGCCCGAGCTGCGCCGGCCCTGCGCCTAAGACGAGAAGACGCGCGCTTCCTTGCGCCCGATTGCCCTCCACCAGGCCTCATTGTCGCGATACCACGCGACGGTACGCTCGAGCCCGTCCTCGAACGACGTTCGGGCCGACCAGCCGAGCAGCTCCCTCGCCTTCTCGGTTGACCCCACATGGCGGTCGACCTGGCCGGGTCGCTCGGGGACGTTCGTCCGCATTGAGGAGGGCTTGCCGAGCACCTCCAGCACCACCTCCGCGATCCGGGAGACCGAGATGTCGACACCCGTCGCGACGTTGATCACCTCGCCGGCGACCGTGTCGAGATCAGCCTCGATCACCGCCTCGATCGCCTCGGCGTCGTCGTCGACGTAGAGCCAGTCGCGGGTCGCGTGCCCGTCGCCGTGGATTGTGAGCGGCTCGCCCGAGAGCGCCTGGGTGATGAAGCGCGGGACGAGCTTCTCGGGATGCTGGCGCGGGCCGTAGTTGTTGAACGGGCGCACGATCACGATCGGCAGCCCGTAGGTGACGAAGTACGAGTAGGCGAGGCGGTCGGCCCCGGCCTTCGTAGCCGCGTAGGGGCTGCGCGGGTTGAGCGGGTGCTCCTCGTCCATCGGCGCCGT
>DASWEE010000041.1:0-8726 GCA_036394915.1 Gaiellaceae bacterium
GGGACTCAGTCTAGGAGACGCCCGACTCCAGGCGACCGATCACGGCGAGGCCGAACTCGGCGGCACGGGCCCCGTCTACGACCCGGTGGTCGAAGGTGATCGACACGTACCCGATGTCGCGGGCGACGACTTGGTCATCGCGGACGACCGGGCGAGGAGCGATCCGGCCGATGCTGAGGATCGCGACCTCGGGATGGTTGACGATCGGCGTCTGGAACAGGCCGCCGAGCTTTCCCGCGCTCGTGATGGTGAACGTCGAGCCACGGAGCTCTTCGGGAGCGAGGCTGCCGGCCCGGGCCGATTCGGCGAGCCGCGTCACCTCCTCTGCGAGCTCATCCAGGGAGGCGGTGTCGCAGGAGCGGACGACCGGGACGACGAGGCCTTGCTCGGTCTGGACGGCGACGCCGAGGTCGTAGCGGTCGAGGTAGACGATCTCGCCGCCTCCGAGGCGGGCGTTCAGCTCCGGGAACTCCTTCAACGACAGCGCGACCGCCTTGAGCGTGAGCGCCACGAGCCGCTTGAGATCGACGTCTGTGAAGTCGCATTCCTCCACCCAGGTGACGGGAGGGACCTCGCGGTGCGCTCGCGTCAAGTGCTCTGCGATCAGCCGGCGGACGCCGCGGAGCGGTTCCCTCCGACCCTCCGGCGTGGGTCGTTCTCCACCGGTGACAGCGCGAACGTCATCCTCGGTGATGCGTCCCTGCGGCCCGGTCCCGGTGACCTCGACGAGGTCGACGCCGAGCTCCTGCGCCACGCGGCGGACAAGCGGAGTGGCACGAACCTTGTCGGACGCGGGACGCTCGACAGCCTGCTTCTGCGGCGCCTGGGCGCGCGGCTGCTCGACATCGGCCGGTTGCGCGCCGTCTTCTCCGATCACCACGAGCACCGTTCCGACTGGGACGACGTCACCCTCGGCGACGAGGATCCGCGCGACCTTCCCGGCCGCAGGGGACGGGATCTCGACCGTCGTCTTGTCGGTCTGGATCTCGACGAGCGGCTCATCCTCGGCGATCTCCTGGCCTTCGGAGACGAGCCATCTCGCGACCTCGCCCTCCGTCAGCCCCTCGCCGAGGTCGGGCAGCTTGAACTCGTAGGCCATCAGGCCGGATTCTGTCCGAACTCGATCGCGTCGTCGCGCAGCACCGCGTGGACGCCGAGAGTTCCGTTCACCACCTGCGTCACCCGCAGGTCGACGGCGACGCTCGCGAGCGCGAGCGCGTCGTCGCGCGCCAGCTCGTGCTCGCGCTCCATCAAGTCGAGCATCCCGTCGACGGCGATCCGAGCCGCGCGGCCGAGGTGCTCGTCGAAGCCGAACGTCAACCAGGAATCAGCCGTCCGCGCGATCGGCCATTCGATCGGAAGATCGCCCCGCAGGTCGAGGGTGAGCTGCGCGCGCGCAGGACATTCGATCGCGGTCCCGGAGACCTCGCCGTCGCCCTGGGCGGCGTGCGGGTCTCCGGCCGAGAACAGAGCTCCGTCGACGGGGATCGGCAGGAACAGCGTGGTTCCGGCGACGAGCTCCTTGCAGTCGATGTTGCCGCCGCAGCGCCTCGGCGGGGCAGTCGGGTGGACGCCCGGCTCGGCCGGCGGCATCCCGAGCACGCCGAGAAAGGGACGAAGCTCGACCGCGAACCCGTTCGCCCGGCCGATGCCGTCCGCGAGCTCCCAGCGGAGGAAGTGCGGTTCCTCGGTGAGCGTCACGCCCCACGATCCAGGCTCGACCTCGTCGATCCGAACAGCAAGCGTCTGGCCGGAGCGGGCGCCGCGCACCTCGATCGGCCCGGCGAGGGCGTGACCGGCGCCTTCGGGAGGGTCCCAGGAGACGGGCTCGTCGGCCCCGACGCGCCAGCCTGCGTTCGGCACCTCGATCCGCACCGAATCGCCCGGATCGACGCTCAGCACCGCATCGAAGTCGCGGCAGAAGTGCCCGTGCAGGTTGTGCTGCTCGAGCGCCAGCTCGTGAGTGGTCAAAACTCGAGCAGCCGGCGCGCTGCGTCCACGACCCGCTCGACGGACGGCATGTACGCATCCTCGATCTGCCAGTACGGATACGGCACGTCGTATCCCGTTACCCGCAGCACAGGCCCGTGGAGATCGAGCATCGCCTTCTCCGCCAGGATGGCCGCCAGCTCGGCTCCGTAGCCGGCGGTGCGCGGCGCCTCTTGCACGATCACCACCCGCCCGGTCTTGGCGGCGGAGGCGAGCAGCGCCTCCTCGTCGAGCGGCTTCAGCGTCCGGATGTCGAGCACCTCAACGCTCGCATCCAGAGCATCCGCAGCTGCTTCCGCCACGGGCACCATCGACCCGTACGCGACGATCGACAGGTCCGATCCCTCCCGCGCCAGACGCGCTTTCCCGAGCGGGACGACGTGCTCCCCGTCCGGCACCTCCCCGCGGAGCGTCCGGTAGTGGAGCTTGGGCTCGAGCACGACCACCGGGTCGGGGTCGCGGATCGCCGCCGCCAAGAGCCCTTTTGCATCGGCGGGAGTCGACGGGATCGCAACCTTCACCCCCGGGGTGTGGACGTAGTAGGCCTCCGGCGAGTCGTCGTGCAGCTCCGGCGCACGGACGCCGCCTCCGTACGGCATCCGCACCGTCAGCGGGAACTCCATCTTCCCGCCGGTGCGCCAGCGGTAGCGCCCGACGTGGGTGATCAGCTGGTCGAGGCAGGGGTACGAGAACGCGTCGTACTGCATCTCGCAGACGGGCCGCCAGCCGGCCATGCACAGCCCGACGGCCGAGCCGAGGATCCCCGCCTCGGCCAGCGGCGTGTCGACGCAGCGATCGGGCCCGAACCGGTCGCGGAGGCCCGCGGTCGCGCGGAAGACGCCGCCCGCTCGGCCGACGTCCTCGCCCATCACCATCACCGAGCCGTCCCGCTCCAGCTCGACGTGGAAGCAGTCGTTGATTGCTTCCACCAGCGTCAGCTCAGCCACTCTCGCCTCCCTGACCGGCGGTGGCTACCGCCAGGCGAAGCCTGGCTCCGCCCCCGCCTCGCCCCGCTGGACTGCGCGATGCTCTCCGGGCCCGTGCTTCTCGCACTGTGCCCTCCGGCCTCGCTTGCCAGCGGGACGTCAGGAAGCCGAGAGAACACCTTCTCCGGTGCCTACCCACCGTCCGCTCCCAGGATCCGGCGCAGCTCCGCGAGGTCGGCGTCCAGGGACTCCGGCGCCTCTACGTATGCGTTTTTAAACACGAGATCCAAGGCGGGCGGGGGCTCCGCCTCGGCCTCGGCGATCGCCTGCCGCATCACGTCGGCGGCCTCGGCGCGGATCGACTCGGTCATCTCGTCGGTGAGCAGGCCGGCGCGGCGGAGGTAGCCCTCGTAGCGCCCGAGGCACTCGCGGCGCTTCTCCTCCTCCACGCGCTCGAGGTCGATGTACGCGCGCGGATCGTCGGCGGTCGCATGAGGCGCCGTCCGGTACGAGACCGCCTCGATGAACGACGGCCCCTCGCCCGCGCGCCCACGCGCAACGGCGTCCCGCGTCGCCTCGAAGACGGCGAGCACGTCGCAGCCGTCGACGCGCACGCCGGGCGTGCCGTAGCCGACCGCCTTGTCCGCGAGCGTCTCGGCCGCGGTCTGCGCCTCGAGCGGCGTCGAGATCGCCCACTGGTTGTTGTTGCAGAAGAGGATCGCGGGCGCCTTCATCACGGCGGCGAAATTCGCCCCTTCGTGGAAGGAGCCCTCGGACGTCGCGCCGTCCCCGAAGTACACGATTGCGCACGCGCTCTCGCCCTTCAGCTTCTTCCCCCAGGCGAGTCCGGCCGCGTGCGGGACGTGGGTCCCGATCGGCACGCAGATCGACGCGACGTTGTAGTCGGCCGGGTTCCACCAGCCCGCCGGATGGCCGCGCCACCAGGATAGGACGGTCGAAGCTGGCATCCCGCGCAAGAGCCCGATCGCGGACTCGCGGTAGCTCGGGAAGATCCAGTCCTCGTCCTCGAGCGCGTAGACCGAGCCGACCTGCATCGCCTCGTGGTTCCAGAAGATCGCGTAGGTGCCGATCCGCCCCTGGCTGTGGTAGACGACCGAGCGCTCGTCGTAGGTGCGCAGCAGAACCATCCCCCGGTAGAGCTCGATCAGGTCGTGGTCGGAGAGTCCTTCGACCTCGCCGTCGGGGACCGCCCCGCCGTCGCCGATGATCCGCCGGAGGTCGCGCTCGGCAGGGAGAACCTGCGCCATCCGCCTGAATCTACCTGAGCAGACCCGACGCTATTTTCCCCGCAATCCGTGATAGAAACGGCACGCGATGTCGCGTAGCAGGCTGGCCGCCTCGGTCCTGAGCCTCGTCCTCGGAGCAGGCCTCCTCGTTGTCTGCCTGAAATGAGGCGGTTCGCTCTCTCGCTCGGAATGCTCTTGCTCGGCGCGGCACTGCTCGGCGCGGCGGCCTCGGGGAGCTTCGGCGCCAAGAGCGGCGGCACCTTCCGCGTGAGCCTCCGCGCCGAGGACTTCGGCTACATCGACCCCGCGCTCGCACCCTCGGCGGGCAGCGACCCCGTTCTCGGCGTGGCCTGCGGGCGCCTTCTCGGCTTCCCGGACAAGCCTCCCCCCGCCGGCGAGCGGCTCGTTCCCGACCTCGCCACCGGCTTCCCGCGAATCTCCCGCAACGGGAGGACGTACGCCTTCACGGTCAGGAAGGACGCCCGCTTCAGCACCGGCGCCCGCGTGACCGCCGCAGCGTTCGCGCGCGAGATCAACCGCGTGCTCAACCGCTCGATGCAGTCGCCCGGAGCCGACGCCGTCGCGAGCATCGTGGGCGCAGCGGACATCATGGCCGGGAAGGCGGACGAGGCTTCTGGCATCCGCGCGCGAGGCAACACGCTGACGCTTCGTCTCACCGAGCCGGTGCCCGACCTACCGGCACGGCTGTCCACGACCTTCTTCTGCGCCGTGCCGCCCAGCCTCCCCGTCGATCCGGAGGGCGTCGGCGGCCCGCTGCCCAGCGCCGCCCCGTACTACGCCTCGAAGTACGTCCCGGGCCGGGGAGTCGAGCTGAAGCGCAATCGCTTCTATCGCGGCCGCCGGGCCCATCATGTGAGCGCCTTCGCCGTCGAACTCGGCGACGATCCCCCAACGATCCTCACCCGGATCGAGCGCGGCGAGGTCGACTGGGGATTCGTGCCGAACCCGATAATTGGCCCGCGGGCCGGCGAGCTGGCGGCGAAGTACGGGGTCAACAAGGCGCAGTTCTTCGTCAAGCCGGGTGCCAGCTTCTTGCGCCTCTTCGTCCTGAACAGCTCGCGGCCGCTGTTTCACAACAACCCTCAGCTGCGGCGAGCGATGAACTTCGCGATCGACCGCAAGGCGCTTCTCGCCGCGAAGGGCGGGAAGTTCACAGGGAGCGAGAGCGACCAGTACCTCATCCCCGGCGTGCCGGGCTTCCGGGACGCGCACATCTATCCGCTGAAGCGGCCGAATCTCAGGAGGGCGAGGGCGCTGGCGAAGGGCCATCTGCGAGACAGGAAGGCGGCCCTGTACGTCCTGGACAACCCCGTCGCGGTCGCGCAAGCGCAGATCGTCCTCGCCGACCTCGCGAAAATCGGCGTGCGCGTCTCGATCAAGATCCTTCCCCGGAGCGCGTACTTCCCAGCGGTCGCGAACCCTCGCGAGCCGGTCGACATTGCCTGGTACGGCTACACCGCGTCCGACAACCTCGACCCGTACAACATGATCAACGCGGTTCTCGACCCGCGGTCACCGTTCGGCGTCCCTGCCCACTTCGGCGTCCCCGCGTATCTCCGCCTGATGGCGAAGGCCGCTCGGCTCACCGGCGCCGCGCGCTACCGCGCGTATGGCAAGCTCGACGTCGAGCTTGCGCGAAAACAGGCTCCCCTGCTCCCCTACTCCTATGACAACCAACTCGTCCTGGTCTCGAAGCGGGTCGGCTGTATCGTCTTCAATCCCAATCTCGACCTCGGCGCGGTCTGCTTGAAATGAGGCGGGCGCTTACCTCGGGTGCTGCATTGCTCTTCGATCAGGCCGTGCTATAGGTGACAATGGCACGAAGTCGCTTGAGCGTCTCGCTCCTCATGATCATCGCGGGTGCGGGTCTCCTCGGCGCCGCCGCATCGGGCGATAGAAGTCGACCCGCCCTCCGCAACGGCGGCACTTTCCGGATCGCCCTCTCTTCGGATTACGGGCCGATCGATCCGGCGCTTTCCGGCGTGTTTCCGCTTGCAGTCGAGTCGGCGACCTGCGCGCTCCTGATGCGCCCGGCGGACAAGTCCGGCCCAGCAGGACTGCGCCTCGTGCCGGAGGTCGCGACCGGCTTCCCGAAGATCTCGCGCGACGGTAAGACCTACATGTTCACGCTCAGGAAGAGCTTCCGCTTCAATACGGGCGCCCGCCTGACCGCGGCCGGCTTCGCTCACGCGATCGACCGGATCCTCGACCCGAAGCTCCAGTCCGAACAAGCGTCGACCTTCCAGGACATCGTCGGAGCGCAGGACGTTCTGGACGGTCACGCGACGCACGCCTCAGGCGTGCAGCCACGCGGGTACAAGCTCGTCGTTCACCTCACGGCTCCGGCGCCCGACTTCACGTCCAGGCTGAGTGGAGCGACGTGCTCCGTACTGCCGACCTTGCCCGTTGACCCGGAGGGGATCGGCGCTCCCTTCCCGGCCGCCGGCCCCTACTACGTCGCCCAGTACGTCCCTGGACTCAAGATGGTGCTGAAGCGGAACCGCTTCTACCACGGACGGCGACCGCACCATGTCGATCAGTTCGTCGCCTCTTTCTTCTCCGGCTTCTCCGCTGACGGCCTGCGGATGGTCGAGAAGGGACAGGCCGACTGGGCCGAAACCCTTTCAACCGCGTTTTTCAACGTTCTCAGCCTGAACGAGCGGAAGAGCAAATCGCAGTTCTTCAACGTGGCGGGCCTTACGATGCGGTATGTCGTCATGAACACCTCCCGGGGGATCTTCAAGAACAACCCCAGGCTTCGCCGCGCGGTCAACTTCGCCATTGACCGCCCCGCGCTCGTTCAGCAGCGCGGCGGGGCCGTGTCCGGCCGCCCGGCGGACCACTACATGCCCTCGAGCATGCCCGGCTTCGAGAACGTGCGGATCTACCCGCTCACGCATCCGAATCTGCGGAAGGCGCGTGCGCTCGCGCGGGGACACCTGCGAAGCGGCAAGGCCGTCTTCTACGCCCCGAACGGCGGGCCGAACGTCCCCGTGGCGCAGATCGTAAAGCAGGACCTGAGCAAGATCGGAATCGACGTCGAGATCAAGCTGATTCCACCCAGCGCCTTCATCGACCTGCTGCAGAGGCCGGGCGAGCCGTATGACCTGACGCTGCTCGGGTGGGGGCCTAACTTCTACGACCCGGGAGCTTTTCTCAACCCGCAGTTCGAGGGGAGCCAGATCAAGGCGGGCAGCAACTTCGCCCGCTTCAGCTCTCCGAAGTACAACCGCTTGCTCGCGCAGGCGGCAAGGCTTTCCGGTCAGGCCCGCTACCGCGCTTACGGAAAGCTCGACGTCGAGTTGGCGCGCGACGCCGCGCCGCTGGCCGCCTTCATGAACGAGAACGCGCTCACGTTCGTCTCGAAGCGGACCGGCTGCGTCGTCGTCAACCCGTTTCTCGACCTGGCCGCCGTCTGCCTGAAAAGATGAGACCGGCGGTCGCGCTAGCGATGCTGGCAGTTAGTGGCGGACTGACGGTCGTCGCCGCGGGTCGCTGGATCGAGCGCCCGAGCGGTACGGAACGGCGGCACGTTCCGGATCACCGTTCTCGCAGACGACTTCGATTCGGTCGATCCGGCCATCGCCTATACCCCAGGATCCGCTGGACTGCTGGAGGCGACCTGCGCGAAGCTCTTGAACAATCCGGACAAACGACCGCCGGAGGGCTTCCGCGCTGTCCCGGAGGTCGCAACGCGTTACCCGCACGTCTCCCGAGACGGCAAGACGTTCACGTTCGTCATCCGGGCCGGGTTTCGCTTCAACAACGGCACGCCGGTGAGCGCGAGCGCGTTCGCGCACGATCAACCGCGTGCTCAGCCCGGCCATGCATTCACCTGGAGTGCAGTACGTGAGGGAGATCGTCGGCGCGAAGGACGTTCTCGCCGGGAAGGCGAAGTCGGCGAAAGGAGTCGTCGCGCGCGGCAACAAGCTCGTCCTGCGATTCACTCGAGCGCTGCCGGACTTCCCGGTCCGCACCACGATGTCGTTCTTCTGTGCGGTCCCGCCGACGCTCCCAGCCGAACCGGAGGGAGTCGGTGCCTATCCCGGCGCCGGGCCCTAGCTCGCCCGGAAGTACGGCGTGAACAGATCGCAGTTCTGGGTTCAATCCGGACTCGGGCTGAACGCCTTCGCCCTCAACACCTCGCGCCCCGTGTTTCGAAACAACTCGAGGCTCCGGCGGGCAATCAACTTCGCTGTCGACCGAGCCGCCCTCCGCCAGGCCTCGGCGGTCCCTTGGTGGGAACGTTGACCGACCAGTATCTGCCGCCCGGGTTCCCCGGCTTCCGGGACGGCCGCGTCTATCCACTCGCGCACCCGAGCCTGCAAAAGGCAAAGGCGCTCGCCCGCGGACGCCTGAGAGGCGGCAAGGCGGTGCTCTACGTCCCGGAGACCGGACCGCTGATCTCGCTCGCGCAGAGCCTGAAGCAGAGTGTCGAGAGAATCGGGCTGACCATCGACATCGAGCCGATCCCGCTCGGGGCCTACTTCGACAGGATCGGGACCCGCAGCGAGGCTTTCGACATCGCCTGGTTCCCCTGGCT
>DASWEE010000042.1:0-8864 GCA_036394915.1 Gaiellaceae bacterium
GCCCGCAGCCGCTGCCGGAGGCGGGCCCAGGCCCAGGGCTCGACCTCCTTGTACCGCACTTCGCTCTGCCCGCGCGTGGCCTCCAGGTACTCGAACCAGGCGTCGGCCTCCTCGATGAGCAGTAGCTCGTACGCTTCCCGCTTCTCAGCCATCTGGCGCCACCTCCCGGTCGGGTGATGGCGGGATGGTAGGTCCAAGCCCGGACGGAGGCCCTCGTCGCGGTGCCCGGCGCGTCCTGTGTCAGCCTTTCCCGGAGGGCCGGCTCCGGCGGCCAGGAGCGAAGGGAGGCCAGGGCCCGCCGGAGCACTTGCTAGCCTTGACCTCAGATGTATTCCAACCCAAAGCCGCAGCACGCGATGCGCCCCCCGAACCGGGCGATGCACGCGCGCGCGCACGACAAGGAGATTTCGTTTGCCCTGGTTCCGATTCAAGAAGCGCAAGGACAAGGAGCCGCAGGCCGAGCAGGCCCCGGCTCCAGCACCACCACCTGAAGTAACCGAACCGCCCGCCGCCGCGGACGAAGACAGACCGATACGACGACGCAAGCGCGGAAGCCGCGGGGGACGCGGTCGTCGCAAGCCGGCTCAGACGGCGAAGGCCGCAGCCGAGACCAAGCCTGAGCCGAGGACCGAGCGCAAGGCGGACAAGCCCGAGAAGCCCGAGCGCAAGCCCGAGCGGGGAGGGCGCTCCCAGCGCCGGCGCATCGCTCCGAAGCGGGTACCGCTTCCACCCGCGAATCGCGAGCTGCTCGTCTCGGCAGACGTCGGGGAGCAGCGCGTCGCCGTGCTCGAGGACGATCGCGTCGCCGAGGTCTACCTCGAGCGGCCCGAGCGCCGCTCGATCGCCGGCAACATCTACAAGGGAAAGGTCGACAACGTCCTTCCCGGCATGGAGGCCGCCTTCGTCGAAATCGGCCTCGAGAAGAACGGCTTCCTCTTCGTCGACGAGATCGTCGGCCCCGAGCTCGAGGGACGCGGGCAGCGCAAGATCCAGGATCTGCTGGCCCGCGGGCAGGAGATCCTCGTCCAGGCGGTCAAGGATCCGATGAAGTCGAAGGGTGCGCGCCTGACGACGGAGATCTCGCTCCCGGGCCGGTTCGTCGTCTTCGTCCCGAGCGGCGAAGGCCTCGGCGTCTCACGGCGCCTGGACGACGACGAGCGGATACGGCTGCGCGAGATCCTGAAGGGGCTCGACCTCCCGCAGGGAGGCGTGATCGTCCGCACCGCGGCCGAAGGCGCGACCGCCGAGGACATCGAGCGCGACCTCGTCTTCCTCCAGCGGCTGTGGGCGTCGATCCAGGATCAGCAGAAGGAGCTGAAGCCGCCCGCGCTCGTCTACCAGGAGTCCGAGCTCCCGCTGCGCGTCATCCGCGACCTGTTCACGGAGGACTTCGAGCGCGCGCTCGTCGAGGACGACGCCACCTACCGCCGCATCGTCGGCTACCTGAAGAAGACTTCCCCGCACATGGTCGAGCGCGTGCTGCGCGACCGCGAGAAGGAGCCGCTGTTCGAGCGCTACGGCGTCGACCGCGAGATCCGCTCCACGCTCTCGCGCCGGGTCGACCTCCCCTCGGGCGGCTACCTGATCTTCGACTACGCCGAGGCGTTCACCGTCATCGACGTCAACACCGGCCGGTTCACCGGGTCGCGGTCGAAGGGCTCGCCCGGGAGGCTCGAGGACACGATCACGAAGAACAACCTCGAGGCGGTCAAGGAGGTCGTCCGCCAGCTGAGGCTGCGGGACATCGGCGGGATCATCGTCATCGACTTCATCGACATGGCGAACCCGAAGAACCGGGCGCTCGTCGAGGAGGCGCTCAGGACGGAGCTCGAGCGCGACCGGACGAAGACCTACGTCGTCGAGATCTCGCCGCTCGGGCTGGTCGAGATGACCCGGCAGAACGTCACCGACGGGCCGCGGGAGATCCTGACGGCCAGGTGTGCGGTCTGCGACGGCGCCGGCGTCGTCATCTCGGAGGCTTCCGCGGCGATCGACATCGAGCGGCGCCTGCGCGGGCTGGCCCGGCAGTCGCGAAGCCAGGCTTTTCGCATCGAGCTGAACGCGCGCGTGGCGGCGCTGCTCGTCGGTCCTGGTGCGGAGCGGTTGCGGGCGATCGAGGAATCCGCAAGACGCCGCTTCTGGCTCGTCTCCCGTAAGGACGTTGCGCTCGATCACTTCACCGTCCTCGCCCAGGGCGCGCGCGCCAAGCTTGCGCCCAGCAACGGTCTCCAAGAGGGCGCGGAGGCGAGGGTCGAGCTCGGCGAGGTCGGCCTCTACGATCCGGACGCCGGCGTCGGGAGGCTGAACGGACATGCGGTCGTCGTCGGAGACGCGGCCAAGCTCGTCGGCAAGAAGGTCAAGGTTCGGATCGAGCGCGTCCTCGACGGTGTCGCCTACGCCTCGCTCGTGGCCGGCGCCGGGACCGAGGCTGCTGCTCCGATCACGGCCGAGGGCGAGGCGGTCAAGCCGACGAGGCAGCCGCCGAAGAAGCGCACCCGGACGGCCGAGCGGAAGCCCACGGAGGAGCAGCCGGCCCCGAAGGCCGAGGCCAAACCAGAGCTCGCGGCCGAGGTCAAGGCAGAGCCGAAGGCCCAGGCCAAAGCCACCAAAGCAGAGCCGAAGGCCGAGGCAAAAGCCAAAGCGGAGCCTGCGGCCGAGGCCAAGGCAGGGCCCGGAGCCGAGACGGCCGAGCGGCCGAAGCGGAAGACGCGCCGCGGCTCGCGCGGAGGCAGGCGGCGGCGCAAGCCGGCAACCGCCACGGCAAAGGCGGCCGCGGCCGCCACCGCCACCGCGGACGGCAAGCCGGCCGCCGACGGCGAGGCCAGGATCCACGTCCCGGATCGCGAGCTCGGCCGGACGGAGGTCAAAGCAGAGGCGAGCGGAAACGGTGCCGAAGCGGGCGGGACCAGCGAGGCTCCGAAGCCCCGGAAGCGCACGCGCCGCGGCTCGCGCGGCGGGCGCAACCGGCGCAAGAAGACCGCCGCGACCCCGGAAACGGGCGCGGGCAGCTAGAATTCCGCGTCCGCGGGCGGTTTTGCCCGCGTTCCTACGTCAATGAGCTACGCCATCATCAGACTGTCCGGGAAGCAGTACCGGGTGCAAGAAGGCGACCACATCCTCGTCGACCGTCTCGGTGAGGCGGAGGGGAAGTCGTTTCACCCGGACGTCCTGCTGTTCGCCGACAACGGCAAGACCGAGTTCGCCCCAAAGGGCGTCGAGGTGACCGCCAAGGTCGTCTCGCACACGCTGGGGGAGAAGGTGCGGGTCGGGAAGTACCGGCCCAAGACCGGCTACAAGCGCCACACGGGTCATCGCAGCAAGCTGACCGAGGTCGAGATCCAGAAGGTGGCGAAGAAGGCGGCAGCGAGGAAGCCGGCAGCGAAACCCGCTGCGGAGAAGCCGGCCGCCGCGAAGCCGGCCGCCGCGAAGAAACCGGCCGCAAGGAAGACGACGTCGACAGCGAGAAAGCCGGCGGCAGCCAAGAAGGAGACCAAGTAATGGCGCACAAGAAAGGACTCGGCTCGTCCCGGAACGGGCGCGACTCGAACCCCAAGATGCTCGGGGTCAAGATCTTCGACGGCCAGGAGGTCAAGGCCGGGATGATCCTCGTCCGCCAGCGCGGAACCATTTTCCGCCCAGGCACCGGAACTGGACTGGGCCGCGACCATACGATCTTCGCCAAGCGCGACGGCAAGGCCGAGTTCCGGACGAGCGGCGATCGCCGCCGCATCTCCGTCACGGACTGAGCGCGGGGGAACCCATGGTTCCCCCGCGAGCCCCCTCCTTCACAACACGGTGCGGGCGGACGCAGGCTTGGGCTGCGCTCGGGCCAAGCCCGGCTCCGCCCTCGAAACAGCTCTCTCCAACCGAGGGCACGGTTGTTTCACGATAGAGCGCGAATCTACGTGGCGGCGGGCCGCGGCGGCGACGGCAGTCTGTCCTTCCGGCGCGAAAAGCACGTGCCCAAAGGTGGTCCGGATGGGGGAGACGGCGGGCCCGGCGGAAACGTCGTCCTCGTGGCCGATCCCGACCTGCGCGACCTGTCCGCGTTCCAGCGTGGGCGCAAGTACCGGGGCGGTCGAGGCGAGGCCGGGCGCGGATCGAACAAGAGCGGGGCGGCGGGCGAGGCCGTCGAGCTGCGCGTGCCGGTGGGGACGCAGGTCTTCGACGAGGAGGGCACGATCGTCGCCGATCTCGCCGGCCCGGGCGTCCGGATCGCCGTCGCCGAGGGCGGCGCGGGCGGCCGCGGCAACAAGCGCTTTGCGACCTCCACGCGCCGCACGCCGCGCTTCGCAGAGACCGGTCTTCCGGGTGAGGAGCGCTGGATCGAGCTCAGGCTCAAGCTGCTCGCGGACGCCGCTCTGGCCGGCCTCCCGAACGCGGGCAAGTCCTCGCTGCTGACCCGGATCTCGAACGCGCGCCCGAAGGTCGCCGACTACCCGTTCACGACGCTGGAGCCGGTGCTCGGCACCGTCGACTCCCCGGACGGCCGCCAGCTCACGATCGCCGACGTTCCCGGCCTGATCGAGGGCGCGAGCGAGGGCGTCGGGCTCGGGCACGCCTTCCTGGCCCACCTCGAGCGGGCGCGGATGCTCGTCCACGTCATCGACGCAGCCGTCGGCGATGCGGCGGAGCAGTTCCGCGTCGTCGACCAGGAGCTGGCCGCCTACGGGGCGGGCCTCGACGAGCTGCCCCAGGTGGTCGTCCTGAACAAGATCGACCTGCTCGCGGAGCCGCCCGAGCTCGGGCTCGAGGATGCGCGCATCGTCCGCGTTTTCCGGGTCTCGTGCGCGACCGGAGAGGGGATCGAGGGGTTCCGGCGGGCGCTGTTCGAGCTCTGTCCCGCGGAACAGCCCGTGCTCGAGGAGCCTGGGATGGCGGACTTCCTCGTCTACCGGCCGCGCCCGAAGCGCGGCAAGCCCTACCGGATCCTCCGCACCGACCGCGGCTTCCGGATCACCGGGACAGCGCCCGAGGGCGAGGAGCTCGAAGAGGCGTTGCGCGCCGCAGGCGCGAAGACCGGCGCGGAGGTCGAGATCGGCGAGGACGTGTTCGAGCTCGCATGACCGGGCTCTTCGGCGGCGCGTTCGACCCGCCGCACAACGGGCACCTCGCTCTCGCCCGTGCGGCGCTCGACCACTTCCGGCTCGAGCGGCTCGTGATCGCTCCGGGCGGGCGGCCCCCGCTCAAGCCCGTAGAGACGCTCACGGATCCTGAGACGCGCTTGCGGCTCGTCGAGGCCGCCTTCGCCGAGCTGCCGCGGACCGAGATCTCGAGGATCGACCTCGACCGCCCGCAACCGGCGTACTCGCACGACACCGTCCGCTGGGCGAGTGAGCGCTGGGGGGATCCGATCTTCCTCATCGGTGCCGACCGGTTCGCGGACTTCCTGCGCTGGAAGGCGCCGGACGAGGTGCTCCGCCATGCCCGGCTGGGGGTGGCGACGCGACCGGGCGTGCCGCGAGATCGGCTCGACGAGGTTCTGTCCCAGCTCGAGCAGCCGGAACGCGTGCTGTTCTTCGAGATCCCCGCCGTGGTCGTGTCCTCACGCGAGATTCGCCGCCGCGTCGCTGCCGGGGGGCCGGTCGACGAGCTCGTGCCGCCCTCGGTCGCTGCGCTGATATCGGAGCTCGGGCTCTATCGTCACCGACCCGGGCTACACTGATCTCGATCTCCACAGGGACCGATCCAACACTGACCTCACTCGAACAAGCCCGCCGCATCGCCGGCGCTGCGCAGGAAAAGCTGGCGAAGGACGTCGTCATCCTCGACATGCGGCCCGTCTGCGTCTTCACCGATTTCTTCGTGATCTGCCACGGGAACAACCCGAGGCAGACGAAGGCGATCTACGACGAGGTCTACTACCGGCTCAAGCACGACGAGGGTGTGACTCCCGTCTCGGTCGACGGCGAGGCCGCGGGGACGTGGATCGTCGCCGACTACCTCGACGTCGTGCTGCACGTGTTCACGCCGGAGACGCGCGGCTACTACCGGCTCGAGGATCTGTGGAGTGACGTCCCGTCCGAGTCGGTCGAAGCCGTCTCGGTCTAGCACCGGCTGCTGTCCAGGACGCGCCTTGTCCTGAATCACATCGGCGAAACCGTCGGACCTACGTAGCTTCGTCGCGCGCCAGGCTTTAGCCTGGCGCGCAAGGACTAGCGATCGGGCCGTAGTGGTCGAGAAGTGGGCGACCGCGTCGGGTCTGTACATCCACGCGGCTAAACTAGGCGGCTCTGGGGCCATAGCTCAGTTGGGAGAGCGCTAGCGTGGCACGCTAGAGGTCGCCGGTTCGAGCCCGGCTGGCTCCATACCAGACACAGGGATCGCGTCGCGCGTGAGAACGCATGCGATCCGCGGACGAGCAGAGCCCACCTCGCAGCTAGCGGCTTCGGTCCGATCTCTTCTCCAGCCCGCAACATGCGGGAAGAGGCGGTGGCCGCCGGCCGTCCTGATGCATACACGGATCGCACGGGACGATCCAGGGAGGCAAGGAGAAGCAATGAAATCTCGGTTTCAGATCCTGGGACGCGCGCTCGTTCTGACGGCGATGATCGTCGCCTTCTTCGCATGGGCAAGCCCCGCGCTTTCGGCGACGGCGTGGATGAAGCTCGACAGTGCGGGGGGCGCGGTCGCCGTCTACAGCGCGGCCGCAGGCGAGATGAACAACGTCATAGTCACCGGCTGTGGCACCGGCTGTATCGACATCGCGGACACCGGTGCGACGATCCAGGCCAGGTGGGGTTGGTTCCAAATCTACGGCTGCACGAGCACCCCTTCCGGGGCGAGGTGCACGCATCCAATGGACATCGTCAGTTTCGGCTCGACTCTCGACGATCTAAACGACATGCTCACGCTTGGCAGCTCGTTGTCGCCGAACCTCGTCACCTTTGTCGGCGGCGGCGCAGGAAACGACACCCTTGTCGGAGGCCCATCCCAGGACAACCTCCACGGCAACGACGACGACGACAGCGTCAGTGGCGGCGCCAACTGCGACGTGGTGTCAGGGGAGAGCGGCAACGACATCCTCAGCGGCGGCTCGAGCGTCGATCTTCTGGAGGGCGGCAACGGACTCGACACCGCGACATACAGCGACCGGACGAACCGCGTCTTCGTCAGCCTCGACCTCTCGATCACCGCCGGCTTCAACTGCACCGGCGCGCCGATCGGAAACGACGGGGAGCCCGGCGAGGGCGATAACGTCAACGAAGACGTCGAGAACGTCACCGGCGGCTCCGGCGACGACTCGCTGTACGGCGACGCCGCGGCAAATGTTCTCGACGGCGGGCCTGGTCCCGATCTCCTCGACGGTCGCCTCGGCGCCGACACGCTGACCGGCGGCGCGGGGATCGATCTCGCCGACTACTCCAGCCGCAGCGCGGACGTCGACGTCACGCTCGACGGAGCCGCCAACGACGGGGAAGCCGGATCGCCGGTCGGCGAAGGTGACAACGTCGACACCGAGAACGTCCGCGGCGGCGCCGGCCACGACACGCTTGTCGGCGACGCGAACGCGAACGTGCTCAGCGGCGAAGCCGGCGGGGACCGTCTCGCCGGAGGGGCGGGGCCCGACCGGCTGATGGGCGGGGACGGCACCGATTCGGTGTTCTACGTCACCCGGACGCAGGACATCCACGTGACGCTTGATGGCTACCCGGACGACGGCACGTGGACGGTGCCAGACCCAGCAAATCCGTCCAACGTGATCACCGAAGGAGACAACGTCTGGACGGACGTCGAGGTCGTGGTTGCGGGCTCCGGCAACGACCTGCTCGTCGGCAACGGCGCGGGCCAAGTGTTCAGCGGCGGCGCTGGTAACGATGCCCTTAGCGGCGGCGGCGGCATCGACCAGATGTTCGGCGACGCCGGCGACGATCAGATCCACGTCGAGGACTGGGACATCGACGACCAGGTGTCGTGCGGTTCTGAGAACGACTCCGTCACGGCCGACCAGATCTACTCGGCGTACCCTCGCCCGGCTCGGCTCGCACCGCCGGCCGATGCCGTGGCGTCCGATTGCGAGAGCGTGAGCTGGAACTGGATCGTGCAGCTCACTCTTGGACCCTAGAGACACGCCGCAGAGGGGCCGCGGTTCGCCCGGCCCCTCCGTGGCTTCCTGCCCGGCTAGGACCGCCGCGTCCGGGCCGAAGGGGCCGGGGCCGCCTTGCGCTTCTCCCGCGCCTTCTTCTTGCGCTGGCGGTCCTTTTGCCACCGCCTGATTGCGCGAGATCCTCGTCCCATGCCGGGATTATCCCTGTTCCGCGAGCTGCTCGATCCGCTGCGCCGCCACCTCGAGCGCTCCGTCGTCGAAGACGTACGGCGTCGCGTTGCGGATCGCGTGCATCGGCCCGTCGAGATCGTTCGAGCCGGCGGCCGCGTTCAACGCGTAGCGGATCGGGATCTCGTGGGTGACGACGAGGACGACGTCCGGCTCGCCGCGCTCGAGCAGCTTCCGGTACGCCTGGGCGTAGCGGCGGGCCGCGTCGTCGAGGCTCTCGCCGTTGGGGAATGCATCCGCGCGCGTATGCGCCTGCTTCCACGCCCGGTAGTCGCCGATCGTCTCTCCCTCGAGTTCGCCGATGTCGATGTCGTCGAGAAGCGGCTCGACCTCGAAGGGGACGTCGCGGCCCTCGAGCGCGATCTCGCCCGTCTGGCGAGTCCGGTCGAAGCGGCTGTGGAGGCAGAGCTCGATCGGGACGTTGGCGATCTGCTCGCCGAGCCTGCGGGCCTCCTCCTTGCCCAGGTCGCTGAGATCGACCGGGACTGACGGGTCGCCGTTGATGCGATCTTCGACGTTGAGCGTGGACTCGCCGTGCCGCGAGATGAGGAAGAGCCGCACGAGCGCACCTTAATCGCTGGCGCACTTT
>DASWEE010000043.1:0-5517 GCA_036394915.1 Gaiellaceae bacterium
GACGGTGTGGATCTTCACCGCTCCGCGAAACGGAGGCTGGCAACAAGCTCCGGCGCGCTTGAAGCTCGCCGCGGTACCCTCAGCGAGCGCCGCGCTATCTGCGGACGGAAAGACGGCCCTCGTCGGGACGGGTAAGGACGCCGCCTGGATCTTCCGAAACCGCGGCGGAGGGACGTGGGTCGGAACCAAGCTGAAGGCGAAAGGTGGAAAGGGGCCCGACGTCCGTTTCGGCGCCCGCGTGGCGCTCTCGGCCGACGGCAAGACCGCCCTAGTAGGCGGACCCGGTGACGAGACGCGCCGTGTTGTGGGCACGTACGGGAAGGGCGCCGTCTGGACGTTCACCCGCTCGGGGAACAACTGGACGCAGCTCGGTGGCAAGCTGACCGGAAAAGGTGAGGGCGGCAAGGGCGAGTTCGGGTCGAGCGTCGCGCTCTCCGCCGACGGCACGACGGCCGTTGTGGGTGCGTATCACGACACTGACGGCGACGGCGCCGCGTGGTTCTACACGCGCTCCGGAACGGGCTGGGTGCAGCAAGGGCCCAAGCAATTCGACGCCAGGGTCCCGAACCCGGTCGCTCGGGGTGATTTCGACGCCGAATTCGGCCGAAGCGCTGCGCTGTCGGCGGACGGCTCGACGGCTCTCATCGGCGCCTCGCTCGACTTCAAGGGCGACGGCGCGGTCTACGTCTACGAGCGCTCGGGGTCGAGCTGGCAGGAGCAGGCGCGGCTGACACCCGCTGAGCAGGCGCCGAAGGCGGCCTTCGGGAGGAGCGTGGCATTGTCGGCCGACGCTTCGATCGCGCTGATCGGGGCGCCGCTCGATGACCGGTATGCCCGCTTTCCGGCTTTCGGACGCGGAGCCGCGTGGGTGTTCAGCCGGCTCGGCCCGGGCTCGAGCTTCGTCCAGCGCGGCGGGAAGCTCGCCCATTCCGAGTGGTACTTCGGCGACCGGCTCGCGCTCTCGGCGGATGGGAATACCGCGCTGATCGCCGGCGCGCCGTACTTCGGGAACGGGAACCGCGAGGTCTATGTCTTCGAGAGCCCGTCCATCGTGTTCCGGGTAAATCCACGTTCGGGGCCGACGACGGGCGGCACGGCTGTCACCGTGGAAGGCAGCGGCTTCACCGCCGTCCGCGCCGTCACGTTCGGCTCGGCCCCCGCTGCCTCCTACAGTGTCGATTCGCCGACGCAGATCACGGCGGTCTCTCCGCCCGGGCAGGCGGGGACGGTCGACGTCAGAGTCAGCACGTCGATCGGCATCTCGGACGCGACGTTCCCGGACGAGTTCACCTACCTCAACCAGCCGACCGTGACGGCGCTCACGCCCGCGACAGGGCCGTCGGCGGGCGGCACGGAGGTGACGATCACGGGCACTGACTTCTCTCAGGCGACCGCCGTCCACTTCGGCGGAGCCGAGGCCGCGTTCAAGGTCGACTCCGATACGCAGATCCGGTCCTACGCCCCGCTCGGCGTGCCGGGCGAGACGGTGGACGTCACCGTCACGACCCCCGCCGGCACCTCTGCTGCCAATGCGAACGCGCGCTTCACCTACGAGTCGATCATCATGTGAGTCGAGGTGCGGAGCGGCCCAAGGTCGAGGGGCTCCGCGCGGTTACTCGTAGTAAGCCAGCGTCGCGACGACGACGTAGAGCGTGACGAGCGCCATACCTTCGAAGACGACCGCTTTCCCGTCGCCTGTGATCTGCCAGACGGCGAGCGCCATCAGGACGAGCGCGATCACGTACACGGGGCCGAGTACGAACGTTAGCCGGTGCGAGAAGAAGAGCGAGAGGAGGACGAGCGCCGGAAACAGGAAGACCGCGATCTGCGCGACCGAGTTCTTGACGACCGAGATCGCTAGATCGGCCTGGCCCTTGGCGGCCAGCCAGATCCCGACCACGTTCTCGACCGCGTTCCCGGCGATCCCGACGACGACGAGGCCCGTGAACGCCTTCGAGATCCCGATCGTCTTGATCGCCGGGTCGAGCGCACCCACGAACCAGTCGGAGACGAGCGCGGCCGCCACCCCGCCGGCGGCGAGCATCGCGATCGCGGCCCGGAAGTGGACGTGCTCACGCGCCTCCACCTCCACCGACGCCTGCTCTGGCTCGCGCAGGTACGACCACAGCCAGGCGCCGTAGACGGCCAGCAGGAAGATGGCGCCGACCACCGAGATCGCCAGCTGGTGGCGGCTGGCGCGGTCGCCGACCCGGTCGGACACGCCGAGCAGGGCGATGATGAAGACGGCTAGCAGGAGCAGCGTCGCGGTGTCGTTCGGCAAGCGCCGCTTGAACGTCATCACGCCGTCAGATGCCTTGCGGGCGCCGGCGACGATCGCGAGCCCGAGCACGAACAGCGCGTTCGCCAGCAGCGAGCCGACGATCGACGTCTTGGCGACGACGACCTCGCCGGCCGAGAGGGCGAACAGGACGACGAACAGCTCGGGCAGGTTCCCGAGCGTCGACTGGAGGACGCCGGTCGCGGCGGGGCCGAAGCGGCGCCCAACGGTCTCGGTCGCGACCGCGATCACCCAGGCGAGGCCGGCGAGCGCCGCTCCGGCGACGACGAAGGTTGCGACGGGCTCCGCGTCGGTGTAGTGGAGGACGCCGGTGACGACCGACAGCGCCACCACCGCCGCCAGCGTGACGGTCGTCTTAAGGCGCAACGAATCCCATGCGCTCGTACATGAGCCGCAGCGTCGGTGCCGAGGCCTCGCGGGCCTTCTCGGCGCCGACGGCGAGCATTCGCATCAGCTCCGCCTCGTCCGAGCGGATCTCCTCGTAGCGGCGCTGGATCGGCTCGAGCAGCTCGACGACCGCCTCCGCTACCTCGGCCTTGAACGTCCCGTAGCCCTGCCCGTCGAAACGCGCCTCCACCTCGGGGATCGACTCGCCGGTCGCGACGGTCGCGATCTCGATCAGGTTGGAGACGCCGGGCTTGTCCGGATCGTGCTTGACCTCGCGGCCGGAGTCGGTCACCGCTGACTTGAGCTTCGAGCGCACGACGTCGGGAGGATCGAGCATCAGCACCGTCCCCTGCTCGGAGCTGCCGGTCTTGCCCATCTTGTCCTCCGGCTCCTGCAGGTCCATGATCCTCGCGCCGACCTCGGGATAGACGCCCTCGGGGATCGTGAACGTCTCGCCGTAGCGGGCGTTGAACCGCTGTCCGATGTCGCGGGTCAGCTCCAGGTGCTGGCGCTGGTCGTCCCCGATCGGGACGAGATCCGTCTGGTAGAGGAGGATGTCGCCCGCCATCAGCACGGGGTACTGGAAGAGCGCGGCCGAGACGAACTCCTGCTGCTCAGCCTTCTCCTTGAATTGCGTCATCCGGCGCAACTCGCCGAAGCTCGTCGCCGAGGACAGCAGCCAAGCCGCCTCGGCGTGCGCAGGGACGTGGCTCTGGACGAAGACGGTCGAGCGCTCGGGGTCGAGCCCGGTTGCGAACAGCATTGCCGCGATGTGGAGCGTCAGCCGCCGCAGCTCCTCCGGGTCGTGCTCGACCGTGATCGCGTGCAGGTCGACGATGCAGAAGAAGCCCTCGCCCTGCGCCTGCGTGGCCGCGTACTGGCGGTAGCCGCCGCTGTAGTTGCCGAGCGTCGAGTCGCCCGACGGCTTGATGCCCGAGAAGATCCGCGGTGTCGTGTTCATCGCCCCTCCAGGAAGTTTTTCGCAAGTTGCGGTCCGCTGGGAGTGAGGATCGACTCGGGGTGGAACTGGATGCCGTCGATCGGGAGCTCTCGGTGGCGCACGGCCATCACCTCTCCGTCCGGCGCGGTCGCCGAGACCTCGAAGGCCTCGGGGACACGGGTGACCGCCAGCGAGTGGTAGCGCCCGGCCTCGAGCTCCCCGGGGAGGCCGGCGAAGATGCCGTGTCCGTCGTGGCGCACGAGCCCCGTCTTGCCGTGCACGAGCTCGCGCGCCGGGCCGACCTCGCCCCCGAAGGCCTCCGCGATCGCCTGGTGGCCCAGGCAGACGCCGAGCACCGGGATCCGGTCGCTCAGGCGGCGGACGATCTCGAGCGTCGCGCCGGCCGCCTCGGGCCGGCCGGGACCGGGGGAGACGACGAGGTGGGACGGCTGCAGGCGCTCGGCCTCGTCTGCGTTGAGCTCGTCGTTCCGACGCACGGTCACGTCGGCTCCCAGCTCGCCGAACAGGTGCGCGAGGTTGTACGTGAAGCTGTCGTAGTTGTCGATCAAGAGGATCATCGGCCGCTCTCCGCGAGGTCGATCGCCTCTTGGAGCGCCGCCAGCTTGGAGCGGCATTCTGCGTGCTCGGCGGCCGGATCGGAGTCGGCGACGATCCCCGCGCCGGCCTGGAGGTGGGCGACGCCGTCGGCGAGCACGATCGTCCGGATCGTGATGCACGTGTCCAGCGTTCCGTCGGGGAGCGCGTAGCCGACTGCGCCGCCGTAGGGGCCGCGCCGGTAGCCCTCGAGCTCCGAGATCAGCTGCATCGCGCGCACCTTCGGCGCCCCGGACACGGTGCCCGCGGGGAAGCAGGCGCGGAGCAGGTCGAAGGAGCCGACGCCGTCCACGAGCGTTCCCGTCACCTCGGAGACGAGGTGCGTGACGTGCGAGAAGCGCTCGACCTCGAGGAACCGCTCGACCTCGACCGAGCCCGGCGCGCAGACCCGAGAGAGATCGTTCCGGCCGAGGTCGACGAGCATCACGTGCTCGGCGCGCTCCTTCTCGGAGGCGAGCAGCCGCTCCGCATCGCCCGCCCCTCGAGGGACAGTCCCCGCGATCGGGTTCAGGCTCGCCCGGCGGCCCTTGCACTTGACGAGCGTCTCCGGCGAGGAGCCGATCAGCGCCACCTCGTCCAGCTCGATCAGGAACAGGTAGGGCGACGGGTTGATCCGTCGGAGCGCGCGGTAGAGGTCGACCGCCGACGCCGAGGTGGGGCGCTCGACCCGCTGCGAGAGCACCACCTGGAAGACGTCGCCCGCGACGATGTGCTCCTGCGCCCGGCGGACGCTCTCCTCGTACTCGGGCGAGGGAACGATTCGCGGAGCGCTCGGCGGCGGTGCAGCCTCGACCGCGGCGTTCTCGCCGCGGTGGTCGAAGCGGAGGAGCTCGTCGGCGACGATGAAGCGGCTTTCGGGGAGGGCCGGGCCGTCCACAGGAAGCGGCACCGTCGGCTCGAGCCCGGCGACGTGGTCGTACCCCAGATAGCCGACGACCGGCGCTTCGCACGTCTCGGACTCCTCGAAGGAGACGATCTTCGAGCCGCATCCGACGAACGAATGCCTCCCGAGGCGCCCGTGCTCCACCGACTCGAGCAGGAAGCTGCCGCCGCCGCGTCCGCGCAGGCTGAGATAGGCGCCGAGTGGCGTCGTCGGGTCGGTCGCTATGTCGGTGATCGTCGTCATACGAAAGAGACCTCCCGGCTGGAAGGTCTCGAGCGGTACGGGTTACGGCCTCGTCAGGTCAGGCGACGCTCCCGCCACGCTCGTGGCGCCAAGACCAGGCCCAGCTGCGCGGTCGGGAGGTCATCGTCTTTCAAGGGTAGAGACGTCACC
>DASWEE010000044.1:0-9273 GCA_036394915.1 Gaiellaceae bacterium
CCTGATGTGAAATTAGGCCGGGCCGGATGACGCCCCAGACGCGGCGCCGGATCAGCACGGTCGGCCGCGACGCGTAGCGCTGCTACGCCCCGCGTCCGCCCGCACTGCCCGGCTTGGTCTGGAGCGCCCCCGACTGCGGCCGAATTTCCCACCAAGCCTCTCGGGCTAGCGCAGGCCGACGGTACCGCCGGCGGAATCGACGTCGATCCTCAGCGCGGCGGGGTCTGCTGGAAGCCCGGGCATCGTCTGCATCGCGCCGCAGAGGGCGACGATCCACCCGGCACCGGTATAGGGGCGAAGCTCACGGACCGGGAGCGTGAAGCCCGCCGGCGCTCCCGTGAGGGCGGGGTCGTGCGAGAGCGACAGGTGAGTCTTCGCAATGCACACGGGCAGGCTCCCGAGCCCGGCAGCCGTGAGCCGTTCGGCCGCCGCCTTGGCCTCGGGCGAGAGCTCGATCCCCGCAGCTCCGTATGCCTTGGTCGCTACGGCCTCGATCTTCTCCACGATCGGATCGTCCAGCGAGTACAGGTACCGGGCGGGCGCAGGGGTGGAGGCGGCTTCCGCGACCGCCTCCGCAAGCTCGACGGCGCCCGCGCCGCCGCGCTCGTAGCCGTCGTTGACCTCCGCCGCGACCGCTCCAAGCTCGAGAGCAAGCGTGCGGACGGCGTCGAGCTCGGCGGGCTTGTCACCCGGAAAGCGGTTGACGGCAACGACGCAATCGAGCCCGAAGCGCCGGACGATTCCGAGATGGGCCGCGAGGTTGACGGCCCCTCGCTCGATCGCGGCCAGGCCGCCGGATTGATCGCCGCCGTGGTGCTTGAGTGCCTGCGTAGTCGCAACCAGGACGACGGCGCTCGGAGCAATCCCGCTCGTCTGACAGACGATGTCGACCAGCTTCTCGAAGCCCATGTCGGCACCGAAGCCGCTCTCGGTGACGACGTAATCCGCGAGCTTCAGTCCCAGCCGGTCGGCAACGACGGAGTTGTTGCCGTGCGCGATGTTCGCGAACGGACCGCAATGGACGAGCGCGGGCTGCCCCTCGAGCGTCTGGACGAGGTTCGGCTTGATCGCGTCCACGAGCAGGGCGGCCATCGAGCCGGCGGCCCCGAGCAGCTCGGCTGTCACGGGCTCGCCTTCGAAGGTCGTCCCGACGGTGATCGCGCCGAGCCTGCGACGCAGATCCTCGTGGTCGCTCGCCATCGCCACGACCGCCATCACCTCCGAGGCCGCGGTGATGTCGAAGCCGGTCTCGCGAGGACTGCCGTTGGCGCGCCCGCCGAGACCGACGACAACCTGGCGAAGCGCGCGGTCGTCCATGTCCAGGCAGCGCTTCCAGGTGATCGAGGCAGGATCGATTCCGAGCACGTTGCCGTGCAAGAGGTGTGACTCGAGCATCGCCGCCAACAGGTTGTTCGCGGCACCGATCGCGTGAATGTCGCCGGTGAAGTGGAGGTTGATCAGGTCCATCGGGACAACCTGCGCGCGGCCGCCGCCCGTGCCGCCGCCCTTGATTCCGAACACCGGGCCGAGGGAGGGCTCACGGAGGCAGAGGAGCGGCCGCTCGCCGATGCAGCCGAGTGCGTCGGTGAGCGAGATCGCCGTGGTCGTCTTCCCTTCGCCTGCTTTCGTCGGCGTGAGCGCCGTCACGCAGACCAGACGCCCGTCCGCCTCCCCCTGCAGGCGATCGAGCGCGCCGAGGTCGATCTTCGCCGCGTGGCGCCCGTAGGGGTCGAGCTCCTCGGGAAGCAGGCCGAGCTCGTCGGCGCGTGCCGCAATCGGATCGAGTGCGAGCTCCAGCTCCAGCTGCATGGCGTGCAAGTTGCTGCGTCCACAGCGCGCCGCCATCGGTGCGGACGCGGAATCGATTGCGGAAAAGCCGCACGCGGCCGTTTTGCCGCACGCGGCCGGTTGCGTCATCCGTGTTACCTCGAAGCCATTCCCAGCAGCTGGGGTGTCCGCAGCAGGATTCGCCGCTCGTGGGGGGTCGATCCGAGCGACGTCGTCGAAGGCGATGAGCAGGATCCGCAGATCGTTCCGGCGGGCGCGCCGGCGCCATCGGGGGCGAAGTGTGTTTCTCTTGCGGCTTTTCCGCAGCGACAATCCGGCCGGGTCCCGATGGCGCGCCCGAGCGCGTGCTGCACGCTGCCTTGCATGCACCGCACCTATGCAGTCACCTGGCAGGAGCCGGAATTGCCGCCTTACTCGGGGAAGCTCGAGCTGCGCGCCGCCGGGCTCAGCCTCGAAGGCTCGAACAACGGCTCGGGGATCTCCGCACTGCTCGTCCCCTATCCGGAGGTCTCGGGGATTCGGCTCGCTCCGTGTCATGAGCGGCTCGACGGCAGGCCGACGCTCGCGCTCGACCGGCGCAGCCGCGGAACAATCCGGGTCGCCAGCGTTGTTGCACCCGGAATCATCTCCGAGATCGCAGAGGAGCTCGCCGCCCTGAGGCTCGGCAACGCCGCCGTAAACGACAGGGTGGCCGTGATCGTGCCGATCCGCAAGGGAAAGCGCGACAAGGTCGAGGGGTTGCTCGACAAGGGCCCGCCGTTCGAGCCGGAACGGGTCGGGCTCGGCCGGCACCAGGTTTTCCTAACCGACCAGGAAGCCGTCTTCTTCTTCGAGTCCGCCGCGGGTTTCAGTCTGCAGCGGCTCCTCTCGGAGACGAAGGTCTGGGCCTCGGCAGCCGCCTGGCACGATTGCATCGCCGGCCCGCCTCGGACGGCCAAGGCGTTCTACTCCTGGGCGGCGCCCCCGAAGGAAGAGGAGAACCTCTTCTTCGACGCCACGCCCGGCCCTGGCGACAGCGAGGGCGGCGACATCTACTCGCCGTAGGTCCTCGGCACCGTCGACGAGGCGGGGCCACGCGGTCGCTCCCGGAGTCGTCTTGGTGAAGTCGAAACTGGTCGAAGCGGGCTAGCCGCGCGGACGGTCGAAGACGACGAGCACGCTCATGTGCTCGTAGCCGGTGAAGCGGTGCTCCGCTCCCGCCGGGACGAACACGGCGTCGCCTTCCGCGAGATCCGTTTCCTCGCCTTCGACCTCCAGCCGGCCCGAGCCCTCGAGCACGACGTACACCTCGTCGTCCTCGTGCGGCTGCTGGCGGTCCGGCTCCGGGGCAACGAGCACGTAGACGCCGAGCTCGAGCCCCGGCGACTGGTGGACGATCTCGTAGCCGCCGGTGCCGGCCGCGAGCCGCTCCTGGATGCTCCGGATCTCGAACTTGTGCACCGCCCTAACCTACAGTCCCCGAAAATGGCGCGATCGTCGGCGGTGCAACCTACGCGACCGGCCTCCCCTTCGCCTGAGGGTAGGCCGCGACGAAGATCGTCGCCTCGGCGGCCTCCCTCGGCCAGCGGTAGGCGCGGCACTCCATGTCGGCAGGAAGGACGAGCGCCTCGCCCGGGTCGAGCGTCAGGCTGTCGAGCTCCGGTGAGGCGAACTCCACGCGCAACCTGCCTTGGACGACCAGGATCACATCGACAGTGCCTTGCGAGAACCAGCTCGAATCGATCTCCTCGTCCTGCTTCGCTACCCAGACGACCTCGATCCCCTCGCCCGAGAACACTTCTCCGACGACACCATGAGGAGACGTGCGGGTCGATGCAGCATCGCCGCGAAGCACGTTGAAGACCTTAGGTTGACTCACCAGCTCGGATCACGGAACGCGTATGCCAGGTGCACTCCGAGAACGATCGCCCAGCCCACAAGCGGCAGCACGGGCCACCAGTACCACGTGTCCGCTCCGATCGAGATCGCGCCCAAGAGCGCCCAGAAGATTGCGTTGCCGATCGCGTATGTGAAGAGGTGGAGCTTCGCCAGCCGGCGGCGCCGCTTGACCGATTGGACTTCCCGCAAGACCTCGGTGACGGCAATCCACCGCTCGGATGAGCGCAGCTTCGGGGGATGGAGCTCGGGCGTGACAGTCATAACTGCCTCCCTTCGCGACATGTTCACCATCCCCGAGGTTCTGCCCTCCGGCATCCGTGAGAGCGCTGATCGCGGCGAGAGGAAAACTACGGATTACAGAGAGAACGCGAGCAGCGCGACCACGCAGACGGTGATCAGCGCGATCACGAGGAGGGAAGCGGCGGCGCCCAGCCTCCCGCTCGCGTGCTCGCCCATCAGGTCGCGGTCGCGCGAGATTCCGTACACGAACGCGAGCAGGGGAAGCAGCAGCACAGCGTTGAGGGCCTGAGTCAGGAACAGGATCGGAACGAGTGGAGCCCCGGGTATCAGGATGATCACCGCGGCGACCACGACCACCAGGCCGAACGTCCCGTAGAAGACCGGAGCCTCCCGCAGCTTGTCGTCGAGGGCCGCGTCGTGACCGATCGCCTCGCTCACCGAGTAGGCCGTCGAGAGCGGCAGAATCGAGGCGGCAAGAAGAGCCGCGCCGAGCAGCCCCGCTCCGAACAGCGTCGAGGCCAGGCTTCCCGCCAACGGCTTCAGCGCCACCGCCGCGTCCTTGGCGTCGTGGATCGAGCGCCCTGTCTTGTGCAGCGTGGCCGCGCAGGCGATGACGACGAAGAGGCCGATCACGCCGGTCATGACCGCACCGACGGCGACGTCGACCCGCTCGAAACGTAGGTCGCGGGGCATCAGCCGCTTGTCGACGGCATACGACTGGATGAATGCGAGCCCCCAGGGCGCCAGCGTGGTTCCGACGGTCGCCGTTGCGATCAGGATCGCGTGCTTCGTCAACGGGAGCCCTGGCACGGCCAGCCCGCGCGCCGTCGCACCCCAGTCCGGGTGCGCGAGAAACCCGGCGAGGATGTAGGCACCGAAGATCGTGCTGAGCACGAGCAGGACGTGCTCGATCCTGTGGAAGCTCCCACGCAGGACGAGCAGCGACACACCGACGGCAGCCACCGGCACGCTTGCGTACCGGGTCACCCCCGCGAGCTGGAGGCTCGCCGCCACCCCGGCGAACTCGGCGCACATCGTGCCGACGTTCGCGGCCAGCAGGGCCGTCACGGCCAGAGCAGCCGGCCGCACGCCGTAGCGCTCCCGAATCAGCCCGGTGAGGCCCTGGCCCGTGACGATCCCCATCCGGGCACCGAGCTCGTGGAAGAGGATCAGCGCAACGGTCGAGAGCAGGAGTACCCACAGCAGCCGGTAGCCGTAGTCGGCGCCGAGGATGGAGTACGTGGTGATTCCGGCGGGGTCGTCGTCGGAGAGCCCTGCGAGCACGCCTGGCCCGACGACCGCGGCGAGAGCGAGGAGAGCGCTACGCCGGCGCACGCTTTCGGGCTGCAAGCACCTTCCGGAAGCGCCTGCGCGCCGGATGCCGCTCGCCGAGGGTCGCTTTCGTCTTCGCCGCCTTCTCGGGCTCCAGCTCCTCGAGCAGCTCAGCACCTCGGACAGCCGGTAGGCGCGAGACGAGTCGCGCAACCTCCTCTGCGCTGAGGCGGTGAACCGCCGCGGTCGGCTTGTCGAGCTGGAGCGCATGGCCCCGGGTCGAGGCGAGGTGGACGGCCTCCCAGTCGAGCGCCTGCGGAGGCACCCGGCGCGCAAGGCCGTGCAGGCCGAGCCGTCGCAGGATCGCCGAGGCGCCGACGTCGACCGCGCACACCCTAAGCGTTCGCCCTTCCAGCGCAAGCTCGACGTCCCCGACGCGGGTCAACCGCCTGCCCGCGAAATCGAAGATCTGGCAGTCCAGGACGTCTCTCTTCAGGAGCAGCTCCCCGTCGAGCTCCGAAGAGAGCTCGTTCGGATCCGCCTCCAGCTCCACGGTGTCCTCGCCCAGCTCTCGAACGGCCGCCCACGAGTAATGGCGCCCCCCGACCAGGAGACGAGCCACGGGTGGATAGGGCTCGGTCATGCGGACGCCCAGGTCGGAGATGTGCCCGAGCTTCACGCCTCCGGCGAAGACGTCCCTGCCGAGCAGATCCGTCACATGCAAGAGGGCGACGCCGCGCACGGCGCCTCTTTACCAGGTCTTGGACCGCAGAGTGCGCTGTGACGGCCTCAGCCGGACACGAGCGTCGACGGCAACACAGCCGTCCGGCGACGCGATCACCGGATTGAGGTCGAGCTCGGCAACTTCGGGAAGGTCCTCGCCGAGCCTCGACAGCCGCTGGAGGAGATCGGTGAGCGAGGCCTGGTCGGCGGGCGGCGAGCCACGGTAACCCGCCACCAGCTTGCCGCCCTTGCCGCGGGTGACGAGCTCGGAGGCGTCCATATCCGTGAGCGGCGCGATCCGGAACTCCGCCTCGCCGATCAGTTCCGCGAAGGTCCCTCCGGGGCCGAAGGCAACGAGCGGGCCGAAGACAGGATCCTGCGTCAGTCCGGCCAGGAGCTCGACCCCGCCGGAGACCATCCGTTGGACGATCACCGGCCCGCCGATGCCCGTGGCCGCCCTAACGACCTCTTCTGGACCGCTGAGACCGAGCACGACGCCGCCGGTCTCCGTCTTGTGGGCTCCCGGGACTGCGGTCTTGACGGCGACGGGAAACCCGAGCTCCTCCGCCGCTGCGGCAGCATCCTCCGGCGAGGTCGCCACGCGTTCATCGACGAGCGGTATGCCGTAGGCGTCCAAGAGCCTGCGGGTCTGAGCCGGGCGGAGCCACACGTCAGTAGACGAGGCGAGCTCCTCCGCGACGAGCTGTTCGGCCTGGGCGCGATCGATCCCGTCGATCTCGGGCACCGTGCCTGCCGGCCGCCGCAGCCATTCGGCTCGCCTTGCCGCCAGCCCGAGTGCCTGGGCTGCCGCGTCCGGGTCCGAGAACGCCGCCACCCGCCGGGGCTCCTCCAGCAGCACGCCGGGGATCCCGCCCTCGCTGATCATGACCGCGAGTACCGGCTTTCCCTCGGCACCGGCAGCCTCGATCGCCCGCTCGACCGCCTCTGCGACCTCGTCTGCCCCCGCCATCACCGGGGGAACGAACACGACGATGAGAGCGTCCACTCGGTTGTCGGCCAGAAGGTGTGGCACGACCTGCTCGTACGTGGATGCCGTCGCCGAACCAAGCATGTCGACCGGATTCGCGACGCTGGCCTCGCGTGGAAGCACGCCGGCGAGTGCGAGCTCGGTCCGGCGCTCGAGCGCCGGGAGCTCGAGCCCCGCGCCCTCGCAGGCGTCGGCGCAGAGGATGCCGAGCCCGCCGGCGTTGGTCACTATCGCCACGCGCCGGCCCTTTGGCAGCGGCTGCGAAGACAACAGCACGGCCGCGTCGATCAGCTCCGCGAGCGTGCGTGCGCGGATCACGCCCGCCTCGGTGAACAGCGCGTCGACCGCTGCCTCCGAGCCTGCGAGAGCGGCGGTGTGAGAAGTCGCAGCCCTCGCTCCGGTGCGAGTGGTGCCGCTCTTCATGGCGAGAATGGGCTTCTTGCGGGCGACCCGCCGCGCGATCCGGCCGAAGCGGCGCGGATTCCCGAACGACTCGAGATAGAGCATCACGACGTCGGTGTCGGGATCGTCCTCCCAGTACTCGAGCAGGTCGTTGGACGAGACGTCGGCCTTGTTCCCGACCGAAACGAAGGCGGAGAGCCCGAGCCCTCGTTCGGTTGCCCGCTCCAGCAGCGCCAACCCGAGCGCGCCGCTCTGGGAGGAAAAGGCGACGTTCCCGGACGGGATCGCCTTGGGCCCGAAGGTCGCGTTCAGCCGCGGAGCGGCAACTGCAAGCCCGAGGCAGTTGGGCCCGACAAGCCGCGCCCCGTGGGCCCGAACGAGCGCCAGCAGCTGCTCCTGGCGCTCGGCTCCCGCGCGCCCGGTCTCGGCAAAGCCCGCCGAGATGACGCAGATGGCTCGCACCCCAGCGCGCAGGGCCGCCCCGGCCGCCTCGAGCACGCGCTCTCCGGGCAGGCAGATCACAACCAAGTCGACGTCTGTCGGAATCTCCTCCAGCGACCTGTGCCCGGTCACGCCGGCGACGGGCTCCCCCGCCCGGTTGACGGGGAAGGCCGCGCCGGTGAAGTCGCCGCGCAGGATGTTGCGGAAGAGCTCACCGCCGATCGACCCGCGGCGGGGCGAGGCGCCGATGACGGCGACGGAGGTCGGCGCGAAGAACGGCCGCAACGACCTGACCACCGCGAGGTGGTCGCGCTCGTCGACGCGCGCGAGGTAGCCGGGAGTCGGCCCGATGTCGAACCGCACCTCGAGCGTTCCCCCCTCCAGCTCCCGCTCCACGTCGAAGCCGGCGTCCTCGAACACGCGCAGCATTGCCGAGTTCTCCGGCATCACCTCAGCGACGAAGCGCTCGATCCCCACGCCGTGGGCCCGCTCCGCGAGCTGCTCGAGCAGTCGCGTGCCCGCGCCGTGCCCCTGGAGCTCGTCCGCAACCGCGAACGCGACCTCGGCGGTTGCAGCCTCGCGCAGGCGCGCGTAGCTCGCTAGGGCGACGATCCGGTCGACGCCGTCTGCGCCGGCAACCGCGCCGACGTAGGAGCCACGGTCGTCCCAGTCCGGATCGAGAAACGGCTCCACGAGCCTCGGCCCGATCTGGGGAGCTCCGTGGAAGCGGAGGTAGAAGCTTCGCTCGGACAGCCCGGAGAAGAACGCCATCAGAGCGTCCACGTCCCCGCGCTGCGGCGGGCGAAGCCGCAACGTCGTCCCGTCTCTGAGGATGACGTCGTGCGCCTCACCGGTGAGCGCCGGCGCGTTCATGCTCGCACTGTCGCCGGGTGCTCTCGAACCGACATCGGGGCGCAGCCCGAACGTCGTCGCGGCTTTCCCGCAGCCCTCGAGAAGTGTCCGGGTGAACACGCCAGAGCTACGGATCAGGAAAGTGGAGAACCCGCAGTGCCGGATCCGTGGTCTCGCGGATGAGGTTGGAAGCGAGGCGACCCAGACTCGAGCTATCGGTATCAACGGTCTCAAGGAGGAGTCGGAAATGAAAGAGGTGTTCACACTAAGGAAGGTGCTGGAGGTCGGCGGCATCGTCGCCGGCGCGGTCCTGATCGCATTCGGGATCGCGACGCTCGTGATCGGCCTGAACGGCCGCTCGACAGTCCACAACAGCCTCAAGCAGGAGCAGATCGTCGGCTCGCCCGACATGACGCCGGCTGCGATCGCGCCGGGAGTGCAGGCGATTCTCGCCTCCCAGCAGAAGCTCGCAGCGGCGCAGGTAAAGGCGGGCATCCCGGCGGACCAGCGGTTTGTCTTCAGCGGCGTCACTGCTCCCTCGTGCTCCGCGGCGGGCAAGCTCGTCGACAACGGCGAGACCGCGCGCTGCTTCGCGCAGTACATGCGGATCCACGCGCTCGAGGCAACCGGCGGGCTCACCTACGCCCAGATGGGACGCTTCACGGCCAAGCCGGGCACGCCCTTGAAGT
>DASWEE010000045.1:0-5628 GCA_036394915.1 Gaiellaceae bacterium
CCTGATGTGAAATTAGGCCGGGCCGGATGACGCCCCAGACGCGGCGCCGGATCAGCACGGTCGGCCGCGACGCGTAGCGCTGCTACGCCCCGCGTCCGCCCGCACTGCCCGGCTTGGTCTGGAGCGCCCCCGACTGCGGCCAAATTTCCCACCAGGCCTCTACTGAACGGGCTTGCCCATCTCGCGGGCGATCTCCGCCAGCCGTGCCAGCCTCTTCTCGAGCGGAGGATGGTCGGCGAAGAGCGCACCGAGCGACGAGCGCCACGTCGGGATGATGAAGAACGCGTTCATCCCGGCGACCTCGCGCAGGTCCTGCTGCGGGATCGTCGTCATCTGGCTCGAGATCTTCTGGAGCGCGCTCATCAGGTGCTCGGGGGCGCCCGTTATCAGCGCCGAGCCGCGGTCGGCCGCGTACTCGCGGTAGCGCGAGATGGCCCGGATCAGGATGTAGCTGATCACGTAGGTGACGAGCGAGACGAGCAGGATGATGATCCAGATCGGGACGCCGTTGTTCTCGTTGTTGCTACGCCCGCCGCTGAAGATGCCGCCGTAGAAACCGAAGCGCATCATGATCCCGGCGAGCATCGCGAAGAAGCTCGCGACCGTCATCACCAGGACATCCCGGTTGGCGACGTGGGAGAGCTCGTGTGCGAGCACGCCCTCGATCTCCTGCGGCTCGAGGCGGCGCCAGAGGCCCGTCGTCACCGCCACGACCGCGTGCTTGGGGTTGCGCCCGGTTGCGAACGCGTTCGGGACGTCGGTATCGACGACCGCGATCCGCGGCTTGGGCAGATCCGCCATCGCGCTCAAGCGCTCCACCATCGCGTGCAGGTCGGGAGCCTCCTGCTCGCTGACGACCTTCGCGCCGGCCGCCAGCAGCGCCAGCTTGTCGGACGTGTAGTACTGGAAGAAGGCAAGCCCGACGACGATCAGGATCATCGGGACGAGCCCGACATTCAGAACCTGGAAGAGGACGACGGCGAAGCCGACGTAGAGCGCGCCGAGCAGCGCTCCCGTGAACAGCATTCGCAGGGAGAGACCGGCGTCTCGACCGTAAGCCTTTCGTTTCATCGAAAATCGCGCTCCTTGGGCACGAGATGGACAATCTCAATGGTAGCGCTGGCGCTCGTGATGACGCCGGTTGCGCCCGCGGCGCAAGTCCGAGTCGTGACGAGCTCCCCGTTCTCGACCGAGCGGGCGGCCATGCGCGGCGCGGTGGGGCTGATGGTGCCGGGGAAGGGGCCGACCGTCAGCCGGGAGGAGACGCTCGAGGCCTTAGGGCACCTTCCCTCGTGCCGGCGCTGTGAGCTCTTCATCTGGGTCTCGCTCCCGCCGCCGGGTGAGCATCACAATGTCACGCGTTATCCGGTCGCGATCTTCGGCCGCGGCTACCACGGCCTGCTCGTCTCCGACAGGACGCGGATCCCGGGACTCATCTCGGTGTTCGACATCGCGCCCACCGTTCGTGCGCTCGAGCGCGGAAAGAAGCCGCCTGTCACGTCGCGTGCAGACGCCGATGCGCCGCGCACGCTGCACCATCTCGACCGCACGCTGACGCGCGCGCACGACGCGCGCGACCCGGCGATGCTGCTGATGATCTCGCTGCTCGTCGCCTACGGGCTCGCCGGGCTCTTCCTCCGCTCTCGTCTGCTCGCGCGGGCGGCTGTGCTCGTTCCCCCCGTCGCGCTCGCCAGCTCGCTCGTGCTCTCGGGAGCCGGCGCGCAGCGGCCGGGGCTCGTCGTGACGGTGCTCGGGATCGTCACGGGAATCGGCAGCCTCGCCGGCGCGGCCCTCCTTCGCGACCCGCGCGCGCTGGCCGCCGCCTTCGTGGCCCTGCTTCTCGCGTACCTCGTCGTGATGTGGGCCTGGCCGGTGACCAACTCGCTCGCCGTGATCGGACCGCACCCCGACGGCGGCGGCCGCTACTACGGCGTCACGAACGAGATGTCGACGCTACTGCTCGCGCCAGCCTTCCTCGCAGCCTCGCTCCTCGGCCGGGCGTTCTTCGTCCCGGTCGCGGTGCTGGCGCTCGTGACTGTCGGCGCCAGCTTCAGCGGAGCGGACGGCGGCGGCGCAGTCACGCTCCTCGCGGGGTTTCTCGTCCTCGGGGTGCGCGTGTCCGGCATGAAGCTGACCTGGCGCCGGCTCGCGCTCGTCGGCGCCGCGACGGTCGCGCTCGCGCTGGCCTTCGTCGGCCTCGACGCCGCCCTCGGCGGCTCGAGTCACGTCACCCGCGCGTTCGAGGGAGGCCCGGGGACGATCGCCGGCGACATCGGCCACCGCCTCCACATCTCCTGGGACGGCGCGACCAGCCCTTGGTACCACGTCCTGCTGATGCTGATCGCGTTCGCAGGGCTCGCCTGGGCGGGAACCCGGAAGCCGCGGTCTGCGGTCGTCGATGCGCTGCTCGTCGCGATCGTCGTCTCGCTGCTCGTGAACGACACGCCAGTGGACGTCGCCGGCTTCGGTGCGCTCTCGGCGATGACCGTCGCAAGCTGGCGGCGAACCGAACCCCGGCTTGAGTAGACTCGCGGCCGTGCGTCGCCTCGCGCTCATCCTGGCCGGATCGGGGCTCCTGCTGGCCGGCTGCGGCTCCGAGGGCACGGTGTCGCCTCTGCCCTCGAAGGTGGTCGGGACGATCCCGACGACGCCCTCTGTCAAGGGCGACGCGACGGCAGGCAAGCAGGTGTTCACGGCATCCGGCTGCGGCTCGTGCCACACGTTCAAGGCCGCGGGCTCGACGGGAACAGTCGGCCCGAACCTGGACGAGGCGCTGCAGGGAAAGACGCCCGACTTCGTCGAGCAGTCGATCGTCGACCCGAACGCCGTGATCGCCAAGGGCTTTCCCCCGAACGTGATGCCGCAGACGTACGGGTCGCAGCTCTCCCCGAAGCAGCTCGCCGACCTCGTCGCCTTCCTGACCCAGAAGTGATCGACCTCAGGGCTGCGCGGGCAGACCCGGAGGGTTTTCGCGCTGCAATCGCGCGCAAGGGAGCGGCAGAGGCCTTCGACGCGCTGATGGCCGCTGACGAGCGCTGGCGTGAGCTCATCCCGAAGGTGGACGAGCTCCGCTCGCGCACGAAGACCAAGGGCAAGCCGACGCCCGAGCAGCTCGAGGAGCTGAAGGGCGTCAAGGCCGCGCTGCAGCGGCTCGAGGCCGAGCTCGCCGAGGCCGAACGCGCGCGCGACGAGGCGCTCGTGCAGGTCCCGAATCCGCCGCACGAGTCCGTCCCCGACGGCGACGACGCGGACACGGACGCGCGCGAGGAGCGCCGCTGGGGCGAACCGATGCAGCTATCAGATCCCAAGGACCACCTCGAGCTCGGGCGCTTCGACATGGAGCGGGCCGCGCGGGTGTCGGGCTCCCGCTTCGGCTACTGGGTCGGCGACACCGCGCTCGTCGCGCTTGCCGCCTACCGGCTGGCGCTCGACCGGCTCACCGCGCTGGGCTTCGTAGCGGTCTTGCCTCCCGTGCTCGTGCGCGAGGAGGCGATGTACGGCACCGGCTGGTTCCCGACCGAGGAGCACAACATCTACAAGGTCGACGGCGAGGATCTCTACCTGGTCGGGACATCCGAAGTTTCCATGGGCGGGCTGCACATGAGCGAGATCGTCGACGCGGACGAGCTTCCGCTCAGGTACACGGCGTTCTCGACCTGCTTCCGGCGGGAGGCGGGAGCTGCCGGAAAGGACACGCGGGGGATGTTTCGCGTCCACCAGTTCAACAAGGTCGAGCAGTTCGTCCTCTGCCGGCCGGAGGAGTCCTGGGACGAGCACGAGCGGCTGCTCGCGCATACCGAGGAGGTCGTCCAGGAGCTGGAGATCCCGTACCGCGTCGTCACGCTTCCCGCCGGCGACATCTCCGCGGCTTCGGCGAAGACCTACGACATCGAGGCCTGGTTCCCGAGCTACAGGCGCTATCGCGAGACGGCCTCGGTCACGAACACGACCGATTTCCAGGCGAGGCGGCTGAAGATCCGTTTTCGGGACGAGGGCAACCTCCAGCCCGTCCACACGCTGAACGGAACCGCAGTCGTGGACCGGATGGTGCTGGCGCTGATCGAGAACCACCAGCGCGATGACGGCACGGTCGAGGTGCCCGCCGCGCTCCGCGAGTTCGGCGCACCCGAAACGGTCGGCCGCTAGGCGGCCGGCAGCAGTTCGCCGACGAGCCGGCGGACGCGCTCGTCGATCTCGTCCCTGATCCGCCGCACGGTCTCCACGTCTTGGCCGGCGGGGTCGTCGAGCTCCCAGTCCTCGTAGCGCTTCCCCGGATAGATCGGGCACGCGTCGCCGCAGCCCATGGTGATCACGACATCCGAGGCCTCGACCGCCTCGTCAATGAGCGGCTTGGGAAACTCCTCGCTCAGGTCGGCGCCGACCTCCGCCATAGCCTCGACGACGGCGGGATTGATCTCGTCCGCGGGAGCGCTCCCAGCGGAACGAACGTCGATCTTGCCCTCAGAACGCAGCTTGAGGAGCGCAGCCGCCATCTGGCTACGTCCGGCGTTATGGACGCAGACGAAGAGAACCTCGGGCATGCCCTCAATGATGGCATCCGGCGAACAGTTGTCCGAACCGGCTATGTCCAAGGGACTGTCCCTGGGCCATGGCCGGAGCGGACAGACCCCAGCGAGCGACCCTCCGGCGCGCCTCGTCCTGGAGCCTTGCACGTGTCTGAACCGGCCAGGTCCGAGGGACTGTCCCTGGGACATGGCTCCAGCGGACAGGGGCGGGTCAGCAGCCGCCCGGTTGGATTCGGACACAATTGATCGAGGCGGGGTGCCGGAGCGGTCGAACGGGGCGGCCTTGAAAGCCGTTGGGCCTTCACGGGTCCCGAGGGTTCGAATCCCTCCCCCGCCGTGCCGAGGTAACAGGGAAACCTCCCGGTTTCCCTGAACCCCTTCCACTGGTCCGGTTCGCGGACAGGCCGCTTCGCGGCCGGGTTCAAATCCCACCCCCGCCGTGAAGAACTACCCTTGGGGCAATGGCGCGGCGGGCGGCGACTGCGGCGAAGGCGCTCTCCGCGCTTGGAGGGATCGTCCTTGTCTTTCTGCTCGCGGCGAGCGCCGGTGAGAGTCGCTCCCTTTCCTCTCGCGCCCAAGGGCTCAGCGTGCAGATCGTCAATCGCAGCGGTCGGCCTCCGGAGAATGTCTACGTGATGCTCGACAATGGCTCAAGCAGCGACGGCAAGCTGACGAACGACGCGCCGAAGCGGCTCAGCGACATCGCGGGCGGCACGTTCGAGCTGAGCTCCATCTCGGCGGGACGGATCTTCTTCTGTTACGACGACCCGGTCAGCGCCGCCGAGCCTCCGCGCGCCGAAACGCGCTACGACAAGGTCGAGCTGACGCACCCGGGTGTCGCCAACCTGACCGCGGTCGACTTCTTCGGCGTTCCCTTCAGGCTCGAGGCCCTGGACGGCCAGGACCGGTCGCTCGGCGCGCTGGGCTTCGACGCGCCCACCGCGACCATCCGAGACGAGCTCCTGGGCATAGACGGGGCGGGCAGCGCCCTGGTGACGACGCGGGACGGAGGCTTCGCCCGCATCCTCTCGCCGCAGCTCAGCCTGGACAGCTATCCGAGCTTCCGCCCGGACATCGAGGCGATGGCCGGACAGACGGTCAC
>DASWEE010000046.1:0-4022 GCA_036394915.1 Gaiellaceae bacterium
CGTCGAGGCGATCGAGCACCCGGTCTAGAATCGTCTTCGTGGGGGGAAGGAGCCGCGCCAGGTCGTTCGTTCTCGGCGGGCTCGTCGGAGCGTCCGCCGTCCTTGCGGCCGCCCGGCGCAGGCGCCGCCGCCCGAGGGGCATTCCCGGCGGACTGGCCGCCTTCGAGGAGGCGCCCTGCTACGAGGAGGCAGTCGAGCGCGAGCGCGCGGCTACTGCCGCAGCAGGTACCCGGCCCGACGAACGGTGAAGAAGTTCACGTCGGCATTGCCGATGTAGAGCTCCTTCCCGAGGATCTGCACCTGCGAGGCCTCGTTCAGGTAGTGCCGGATCGTCCCCGCGGGGCGGAGCGTGCGGATGACCAGATACGGCCCGAACACCCGCGCTTCGAAGTCGCGCGCCGGATAGGGGCGGCGGAGCGGGATCGTCGGTTTCGGCTCGATGTTGTTGTGCGAGCTCGCGTCGAAGATCCAGACGCCGCGGCCAACGGGCTTCGGCGCGGCGCGCAGCGCTGAGAGCGCGAGCTTCGGATCGGCGCGGGGGACGATCGTGTGCGGGACGCGGCTGGAGAGCTCCCAGGCGCCGAGATAGATCGGCTCGTAGCCGAAGAGGACGTCGTCCGGCCTGCTCGTCCGCGCCAGCCAGGCCGACGCGGCCGAGCGGGCGTCGATCCGGGCCTGCGGCTCGCCGTTGAAGAGCGGCGGCGTCCGGTGCCTGGCCCACGCGACCTCGCCCCAGATCAGGATCCCGCACGCGAGCGCGACGAGCGCGGGCGCGAGCCGGAGCTGCCGCCGGGCCAGGGCGACGACGCCGCTCGCGACGATCATGCTGAAGAACGGGAGGGCGAAGATCAGGTGCCGCGACTCGGGGGCCGCCGAGCCGTTCACGCGCGCGACCATCAGGGCGAGCGCGGGCACGACGAACACGATCCCCGTCAGGAGCGCGCTTCGCGGCTGCACCCTGGAGAGCCGGTAAAGCCCGATCGCCCCGAGCGCGAGCACGATTCCGAGCACGACCGGATACCCCGCCGAGAAATCGCCGGCGACGTGCCCGAGATAGCGGAGCACCGGGAGCGGGGATCCGAGCTTGTCGCCGCCGCCCCCGACGCCGACCTGGAACCGCCCTGCGAGCACGAGGTCGCTGCGCCAGAGCGGGATCGCCAGCACGCTGACCGCCGCGAACGAGATCAGCGCCTGCCGGACACGCTCGCGTCGCAGCAGCACGAATGCGACCTGGCTGACGAGCACGAGCGCCCCGTACGGATGGGTCGCCAGCGTGGCGAGCATCGCCAATCCCCACAGGGCCCAGGCCCGGGGTCGCCCGCGCTCGAGCGCGTGCAGGAGCGCCAGGTACGAGAGCGCGCTCGTGAACAGGAACAAGGAGTACATGCGCCCGTAGATCCCGTGGAAGAGCAGCACCCAGCTTCCCGAGACGAGTGCGGTCGCGCCGAGCCCGACCGTCCGCCCGGCGAGCTTCGAGGTCAGGATCGCGACGATCGGGATGCTCGCCACCGCGAGCATCGCCGAGATCAGGCGCAGTCCGACGAGGCCTCCGCCGCTGTGCGCGACGATCCACGCGAGCACGAAGTGGAGCGGCGCCCCTCCACGCTGGTCGAGGACGGTGTGAAACAGGTGCGAGAGCGATCCACGGCCGACGAAGAGGGCGAGCGTCTCGTCCTCGTGCGGCGGCCAGGTCGAGAGCTCGATCAGGATGAAGGCGGCGACGGCCGCGGTGCAGGCGGCGACGCCCGCTTTGAAGGCTCTAGAGCTGAGGCCTGGGGCTGCCGGGCTCGTGGGGAACAGCGCTGCGGACTGCATGCGAGAGTGACCGGCTGCGACCGGGCCGGAAAAGCTATCACCTCCTAGGCCGCTGCTAGCCTTGCCTGCCGTGCCGATCTACGAGTACCGGTGCCCGAATGGACACCGTTTCGAACGTTTCCAGCGCATGAGCGACCCGCCGCCGGAAGCGTGCGAGGTCTGCGGAGAAGGGCCGGTCGAGGTCGTGCTCTTCCCGGTCGCCGCCCACTTCAAGGGCTCGGGTTTCTACACGACGGACTATGGGCGCGGGTCGAAGAAGCGGGAGGCCGCGGAGAGGGACGGCGGCGAGAAGGCCGAGAAGACGGACAAAGTCGAGAAGGTCGAGAAGAAGACCGCCGAGGCCTAGCGAAGGCGGCGCGAGCCGTCCAGCGATAGGTTCCCGGGAGGGTCGGGGCGACGTCGGGCGATTCGTAGCCGTCGTTGCCGGCGGCCGGGACCGGCCGAGGTGAAGACCGGAGCGCCAAAGCAGCTCGCGTCGTCGGGTCCGTAGAGATTGAAGGTAAGCGAGCCACCTGGGCATAGCCGCCTGACAGCGTGGCGCTGTCGTGCACGGACCCACCGAGCACGACTCCGTTGGAAGCAGTGGTCGAGAGCGTCGGGCTCAGCTCGCCGAGTCGTATGAGCCGTTCCCGGCGATCGAGACGATGTCGGTGAAGACCGGGGAGGTCGAGCAGGTCGCATCGTTCGGTCCGTAGTGGGGTGGAAGCTCGCCGGTAAAGCGCTTGTCGAGGCGGGCGCGACTGCTGACCCGCAGGCCAGGCCGATACCGAAATAGGTATAGTATTGCCCATGCCCGCCGTGGCCACGCTGATCCGTCGCGCCCGCACCGGCGCCAAGTTCTCTCAAGCCGAGCTCGCCGAGCGGGCGGGGACCTCTCAGCCGGCGCTTGCCCGCTACGAGACGGGCACGACACTGCCTACCCTGCCGACGCTCGAGCGGCTCCTGTCCGCCTGCGGGTGGCGCCTGCAGGTCCGCGCTGTTCGGGCGACTCGATCCTCAGCTCCGAGCACCTCGGTGCGCGGCCAACTCGGGCCCCGAGCACGGGCGCTGCGTCGTCACCGCCGACGCCTCCTCGACGCGGCCCGGGGGCGCGGCGTGCGCAAGGTCCGCGTGTTCGGGTCGCTCGCCCGCGGCGAAGCGGTGCCTGCCAGCGACGTCGACCTCCTCGTCGACCTCGAGCCGGGCAGGACGCTTCTCGATCTCGCCGCCTTCCGGCGAGAGGCCGAGGAGATCCTGGGGATGCCCGTGGACGTCGCAACGCCCGACATGCTCAAGGAGCGCATCCGTGCTGAAGTTCTGACCGAGTCCTTGCCGCTGTGAGTCGCGACGAGCGCGAACGCTTGCGAGACATCAGGGACGCGATCGTCGCCATCCGCAAGCATCTGGCCCGAGCGGGCGAAGCGCGGGGCGGTGGGGATGCACTGCTGCACGACGCGCTCCTCTTCCAGTTCGTAGTCATCGGGGAGGCGGTCAAGAACGTGGCCTCCGAGACGCGCGAATCCGCACCCGAGATCCCGTGGGCAGATGTCGCCGGCCTCCGCGATCTGATCGCTCACGAGTACTTCAGGATCGACATCGAGCGGGTGCTCGAGATCGTGGAGCGCGACCTGCCGCCCTCGAACAAGCAATCGATCGACTGCTCGGCGAGTAGAGCTGCGGCCGGAAGGAATAGCCCGAGGGAGCTCTACCTCGGCCCGAGCCCGATGCCGTGCCCGCTCGCAGTCAGGTGTAAGAGCTCGGCAGCCTCCACGAACGCGCGGCCGTTCGGCTCGAGCGAGTTGATCGTCGGCGACAGGACCGTGAACGGCGACGAGCTGATCGCGAAGCCGACCCCGTTCACGACCGTGATCGGGCCGGTGGTTGCCCCGAAGGGGACGATCGCGATCAGCTGCGTCCCCCCGGGGAGAACCTTGAAGACAACGAGCATGCCGTTGAAGTAGACCTTGGTCGTGCCGATGAAGTTGGTGCCCGTGATCGTGACCACCGTCTTCGGAAGTCCGCTTGCGGGTGTGAAGGAGGAGATCGTCGGGGCTCCCGGCACCGGTGCGACGCCGACCTGCTCGCCCGGCGCATTGCAGGCGCTCGAGGCGGCGTCGTTGTTCGCATCGCCCGAGTAGGAGGCGGTCCAGCGATAGGTTCCGGCTTGCGTCGGGGTGAAGCTCGCCGAGTCGTAGCTGCCGTTGCCGGCGACGGCTACCGAGCCGGTG
>DASWEE010000047.1:0-22857 GCA_036394915.1 Gaiellaceae bacterium
GCGCGCAGGTAGTGCGTGCCCGACAGCACCTGCAGCGCCCAGAGGCGGAAGAACAGGACGGCGAAGACCGCGATCGCCACCACGCCGAGGATTCCCACCCGCAGCGCGAGCTTGGGCGTGAACCGGTACGGAACGTCGACCCGCTCGTCCGGCGGCAGGAACTCGGTCCGGCGGAGACGCCGCGGCGGCGCGGGAACCCGGGCGCCGCTACTCAAGGAGCCGCACCTCCTGCACGGGCTCGATCCGGCGGCCGAGCGAGAGCACCCAGCGGCAGAAAAGGAAGACCGGGACGGCGATCAGCAGGTTGAAGAGCAGGCCCGGCGGCAGCGCGTCGAGGAGCACTACCCGGGCCGAGTCGCTCTCGCCGATCATGAACCGGAGCAGGAGCGCCCCGAATGCGTACAGGATCGTGACGACGCCGACCGACAGCAGCGGCGCATGCCGTCCCCGCCCTGTCGTCTCCCCGTAGCGGCCGACCCAGTAGCCGGCGAGCGTCAGCAGGAGGGCCGTCACGCCCATCGTCTCGAGCGTGGCCGTGTCGACGACGAGCCCGGCGAAGAATCCGCCGGCCGCGCCGTAGATCGAGCCGCGCATCAGCGCGACGGCGATCAGCGTCACGAGCAGCAGGTCCGGCGTCCCTCCGAGCACCGTGACCGAGTTGAGAACGGAAACCTGGACGATCGCCGCCACGAACAGCAGCGCAGCGGCCTTGGCTGCGTCGGCGACGATCACCGCTTCGTCGCGGAGGGCTTGGCGACCAGGACGATGACCGAGTCGAGCGACGAGAAGTCCACGTACGGCGTCACCTGTACGCGCGCGAACAGGTCGTTGCTCGAGAAGCCGGCGCTGGTGACCGTCCCGATCAAGATTCCCTTCGGATAGATGGAGCTGAGCGAGCCCGAATGCCAGCCCGAGGTGACGACCGTGTCGCCGACCGCCACGTGCTCGGACCTCGGGACCTGGTCGAGGAAGAGCGTCGAACCAGGGCCGTGGCCGTGTCTGACGATCCCCTCGGCCGTCGTGTGGATGTCGATCGCCGAGACCGCGCTGCCCTCGTCGGTCAAGAGCGTGACTTGCGCCGCGTGGCCGACGACCTTCGTCACCTTCCCCACCAGTCCGGCTGCGGTCACAACCGGATCGTCTTTCTTGATCCCGTCGGCCTTGCCGGCGGAGATCACGACCTGCTGCTCGAACTGGCCGGGCGGCTTGGAGGTGATCGAGGCCGTCACCGGCGTGTAGTCGTTCGGAAGCTGCGGCCCCGAGATGTAGTTGAGCGCCGTTCGCAGCGACTTGTTCTCCAGCGCCGCGACCTGGTACTGGACCAGCAGCTGCCTCGTGCGCTGGAGCTCGCGGCGCGCCCGGTCGCGCTCGGACTTGGCGTTGATCAGCCCGGCCACGTAGTCGTAGAGGTCTTGGAACGGGCGCGCGACCCGGTTGGCGCCGATCTGGAACGGCCGCAGCACCGTCGCGCCCGCGCCCTGCATGTTGTGGAGCACGCCGCCGTCGGACTCGCGGAAGTAGACCGTGATCAGGACCAGCGAGAGGACGACGAGCACGCCCAGCACGATGCGGCGCCTGAGCGGGCCGCTGCTGCGTGAGGGATATGAGGCGGACGCCGATCGCTGAGCGCCCAGCACCGCCAGCCGTGCGGTTCTGTTGCGAGGCACGAGCGATCTAGTTTAGGGAAGAAGCCGGAAGTGTCGACACCTCTCTAGCGTTCCTGGGGCGCCGCTGGCGGTGCGGGGCCGGAGGTCACAGTATGAGTAATACGGGGCCGGAGAGCCCCGTGCCGTCAGCGGCGTCAGGCGACCCCGGAGGCCGGCTCCGCCGGCCGGGAGGGGTCGCCGGTCAGGGGCGCTAGCGGCGGTACCCGTTGCGCCGCTTCGCGTGCGATCTGGCGCTGCGGTGGATCGCCTCGAACTCCTCGAGGCTGCGTCCGGAGCCGACGGCGACGCAGGTGAGCGGCGACTCGGCGAGATGGACCGGCATCTGCGTCTCGTGCCGCAGGCGCTCGTCCAACCCGGTCAGGAGCGCCCCGCCGCCGGCGAGGACGATCCCGCGGTCCATGATGTCCGCGGCCAGCTCGGGTGGCGTCTTGTCGAGGGTCGACTTGATCGCGTCGATGATCTGGGTGACCGGCTCCTCGAGCGCACGGCGCACCTCCTCGGAGGAGAGGATGATCGTCTTCGGCAGGCCGGTCAGCATGTCGCGACCGCGAACCTCGGCCTGCACCTCCTCCTTCATGTCGTAGGCCGAGCCGACCTCGAGCTTGATCTCCTCGGCGGTCTGCTGGCCGACGAGCAGCTTGTACTCGCGCTTGATGTGGTTGACGATCGCCTCGTCCATCTCGTCGCCGCCGACCCGGAGGCTCTGCGAGACGACGATGCCGCCGAGGGAGATCACGGCCACCTCGCTCGTCCCACCGCCGACGTCGACGATCATGTTCCCGGTCGGCTCGGCGACCGGAAGGCCGGCGCCGATTGCGGCCGCCATCGGCTCCTCGATCAGATAGGCCTGGCGCGCGCCGGCCGTGAGGGTCGCCTCCTCGACGGCGCGCTTCTCGACGCCGGTGACGCCGCTCGGGACGCAGACGACGACGCGCGGGTGCGCGAAGCGGTGCTGGTGGACCTTCTGGATGAAGTGGCGTAGCATCTGCTCGGTCACCTCGAAATCGGCAATGACGCCGTCCTTGAGCGGGCGGATGGCGGAGATCGTGCCCGGCGTCCGGCCGAGCATCCGCTTGGCTTCGACGCCGACGGCGTGCACCTCGCCCGTCCGCTGGTCGATCGCGACGACCGACGGCTCGGAGAGGACGATCCCGCGCCCGCGGACGTAGACGAGCGTGTTCGCCGTCCCGAGATCGACGGCCATGTCGCGCCCGCCGAAGCCGTTGAAGTAACTCATGAGGCCCATGGGGGCCACTGAGTCTAGCCCGAAACCGCAGAAGCTCCTGCAAGTGCCAGGCTCGGCTCAACGCCAGGGCGCCTCCCGGCTGCCGGGCGGCGTCGGCGTCCCACCCCATTCGAGCGAGAGGTCGACATCTGGAAACCGTTCGGCGACGAGTGCGCCCGTCTCCTCGACGAGCCGTTCCAGCTCGGCGGTCGACCCCCGCTCGTCCAGCTCGTAGAGCGCCTCGAGCCGCGCGGCCAGGTTCGCCGGCGCGATCTCGAGCCGTCCCAGGAGATCGCCTGCGTGCTTGAGCTCGAGCTTCGAGAAGTAGAGCCGGTTGAGGGCCGCCAGGACGGCGACGAGGCTGTAGCTCGACTGCACGAGGACGTCGTAGCGCCAGATCGTCGTGTCCCTCCTCCCCAGCCGCTCCTCGAAGTGCCACCAGGGAAAGAACGTCCAGTGCTTCTCGATCAGCGCCCGCTGCAGCTCGTCGGTGTAGGCGGCAGCCCGCCGCCAGCGGTCGATCACGTCCTCGCCGAAGAGCGGAAAGCCCTCGTGGAGGCCGCTCACGATCTTCAGCAGCTCCTCGTCGAGCTCGAGCTGGACGACCAGCCTGTCGATCTCGCGCTCGGCGCTGTCGATGGCCACGTGCGCGACCTGGCACTGGATACCGTCCAGGTAGTAGCGCTCGCCGTATCCTTCCTCGTCGCCCCGGCCTCTGAAGCGCTCGGCACCGACCTCGCCGCGCACCTCGGCCAATGCTTCCTCTGAGGGCAGCTCGTCGTAGTAGAGGAGCAGATCGAGGTCCGAGTACTCGTCGGCGTCGCCGCGCCCCGCCGAGCCGACGAGCAGGGCGGCGTGCGGGGCGCCGCGCCTGGGATACGCCTCCGTCAGCCGCTCGGCGAGCGCGCGCAGGCGTGCGGTCGCGCCGCTAGCCGAACCCATACCGACCCGGGAACCGGCTCGACAGGATCCGGACGAGCAGAGCTCCGGGGAGTCCGACGACGTTCAGGTAGTCGCCCTCGATCCGCTCGACGAGCCCGCCGCCGAGACCCTGGATGGCGTAGGCGCCGGCCCGGCCTTCCCATTCGCCGCTCCCGACGTACGCGGCGAGATCGCGCGGCGTCAGCGGCCGGAACGTCACCCGAGTGAGCTCGCGCCCCGTCTCCTCCCAGGCCCCTGTCCGCAAGCAGAGGCCGGAGACGACCTCGTGGGTCGTCCCGCCGAGCCGCTCGAGCATCTCTTCGGCCTCGGAGGCGTCGGCCGGCTTCCCGAGCACCGCACCGTCGCAGACGACGATCGTGTCCACCCCGAGCACGGGGCGGTCGCCGCCCTCGACGGAGCGGGCCTTCCCGGCCGCATGCTCGACGGGATCGTCGCCCTGCTCCTCGTACTGCGGCGGCACGACGTCGAAGGGGATCCCGAGCTGCTCGAGGATCGCCCGCCGCTGGGGGGAGCTGGAAGCGAGGACGAGCGGCGGAGCCGGAGGGACGCTCACGACACCTTAGGTTGACGCGTCAACATTTCCCCCGGGGCGCTAAAGCGCCCTGCCCCCGATTGAGAGCGTAGTCGGGAAATCGTGACGCGTGTGAGACGGCTTCGTGCCGGATGTGTGACGGCAGCAGCGGCGCTCATCAGCGCTTGCGCAGGTACCAGATCTCTTCCGCGGGCCAGCGCTTCGCCCAATCGGCCGGCGGATCGTCGTAGTACTCGTGGTCGACTGCATCTGCGGGCGCGAACAACTCACGCAGGTCGATCAATTCGAACCCGTTCGCCCGCAGGATCCGGAGGAGATCTGCAGTGCCTGGATGAAACTCGACGCCTGCGTCATCCACGTCGGTCCACTCGAGCCGGTAGAGGTCCTTCTGCGGGCGGACGAGCCTATCGCTTGTCTTCCCATCATCGGGCGCACAGAGGATCCTGAGCGTCGAGCCGCGTAAGAACAGGAGTTCGCCCTCGCGCCGCAACAACCTCGCGGCCTCAGGGATCCAGAGCGCGGGATCGCACCAGATCGACGCACCGTACTCGGAGACGACGAGGTCGAATGACGAGTCCGCCAGGCTCGTCTGCTCGGCGTTCTCCTCCAGGAACTCGAGCCCGAGACCGAACTCCTCGTTCATCCGTCTCGCCGTCTCGAGCTGGGCGGGGGTGATGTCGACGCCGACGACGCGACTGGCGCCTGCTCGCTTCAGCCAGGCACCGAAGTACGCGGTACCGCAGCCGAGCTCGACGACGTCTTTGCCCGCGACGTCGGGCAGCGCGCGAAGCTCGCTCTCCAGGATGTGCCACTGCCCCCATGTGACTCCCTCTTGAGCCCAGGCATCGCGCGCCTCGCGGTCGGTGTACTCCGCGTTCGCGCGCGTCCAACCCTCACGGTTGATCGCGACGTAGTCCGGATCAGACGCCATCGGGGAACCAGAGCCCGATCTCGCGCTCGGACGACTCCGCTGAGTCGGAGCCGTGGACGAGGTTGTCCGGCATCGAGAGAGCGAGGTCACCACGAATGGACCCCGGCGTCGCGTCGGTCGGGTTGGTGGCACCCATCGTCGTCCGCACGATCGCGATCGCCGACTCGCCCTCGAGCACGAGCGCGAGCGTCGGCGCCGAGGTGATGAAGTCGACGAGCTCGGAGAAGAACCGCTTCTCCCGGTGCTCGTCGTAGTGCCGCTCGGCGAGGTCGCGGTCGACCTGGAGCAGCTTCGCCGCCCGGACATCGAGGCCGCGGGCCTCGAAGCGAGCGAGGATCTCGCCGGCAAGCCGGCGCTGCATCGCGTCGGGCTTGATCAGGACCAGCGTCCGCTCGACGGCCATCGTTCCCGAAAGTAACAGACTGTTACTTGCTTGGACCGCGTCGGGATCGACGCGCTGCCTCGAGCTCAGCGCTGAAGTCCAGGGTCGGCGTAGCCTCGATCGGCGTCTCGCAGTACGGGCACACCTGCCACAGCGGCTCGAGCGGCGCCTTGCAGCTCTCGCAGGCTTGCTTCAGCTTGGTCGTGCAGACCGGGCAGACGAGGTAGGAAGGATCGACCTCGGCGCGGCAGACCGGGCAGCGGACGTCGTACCTGCCCAGCCGCTCCTCCATCTCCTTGATCTCGAGCTCGCGCTCGCGCACGTCCTCGAGGTACTCGGGCGGGCGGAACAGCATGTACACGAACACGCCCAGGAAGGGCGGGACGAGGCCGAGCAGCGTCGCCATCGCAACCAGCCACGGGTCCTCGATCCGGCGGCGGGCGTCCTTGTACACCCAGTAGGCGACGGCGAGCCAGAAGACGACGCCGAAGAAGATCAGCAAGTTCCGGATCACGTACCACGTGTCCGAGTGGAAGAACTTGACTGCGGCGAGAACCGATGTCACAGGAGGAGCTTCCCCACCATGTAGCCGACGAAAAACGAGATCGCCACGATCGCGCAGACGACGAAGGCGGCGAGCAGGAACACGCTCAACCGCTGACCGAACTTGCTGCTCATGCTACGCGTGCGGGTCGGACGGTAGAGAGGTCCGCGAGCAGATAAAGCGATCCGGTGACGAGGACGGCGCCCTTGGGGCCCGCCAGCTCGCGCGCGCGCGCCAGCGCCGCGGCCGGCTCCTCGACCGCCTCGACGCTCGCGAAGAAGCGTGCTCCACGCTCGGCGAGCTCGTCCGCTGGAAGCGCACGCGGGTTGCGCGACCGGGTCGCGACGAGCACGTCCCCAACTGCGGCCAGCCCTCCCAGCATGCGCTCGGCGTCCTTGTCGGCGAGGATCGAGCAGACGACGATGTATCGCACGGACGGGAGCCGCCCTAGCAGGTAGCCGACGCCGTTCGGGTTGTGCGCCCCGTCCCAGATCTCCAGCGGGGACTCGCCCTTGCGCTCGAGCCGGCCCGGTAGCTCGACGGCCTGGGCGGCAGAGGCGTGGACCGCGCGGCCCAGAAACGACTCCACCGCCGCAACCGCGCAGGCAATGTTGCTGCGTCCCGTCACGACGACGGCCGCAGCGCCGTTCACCCGCGCGAGCGCTTCCCACTCGGGCTCTCCGAGCACAACGGTTGCGCCCGGCTGAACGACGGCGAGCTTCTCGGCCGCGATCTGCTCCCGCGTCTCTCCGAGCTGCTCGGTGTGATCGAGCCCGACGTTCGTCAGCACCTGCACCGGCGAGCGGAGGACGTTGGTGGCGTCCCAGCGGCCCCCGAGACCCGCCTCCACGACCGCGACCTCGACCCCCGCCTGGGCGAACTCAGCCAGCGCGGCCGCCGTGAGGGTCTCGAACTGTGTCGCCCCTTCCGCCTCGGCGGCCGGCCGGACGCGCTCGACGGCGCGCTCGAAGTCCGCTTCCTCCCCGCCGACCCGGATCCGCTCGCCCCAGCCGGTGACGTGCGGCGACGTATAGGCGCCGGTCTTCAGACCCTCGGCGCCGAGCAACGCCTCGATCATGCGCGTGGTGGTGGACTTGCCGTTCGTGCCGACGACGTGGATCGAGGGATAGCGCAGCTGCGGCTCGCCCAGCTCGGCAAGCAGGGCTCTGATCCGATCGAGTCCGAACTCCTGCGGCCAGGGGCTCAGGCTCTCGACATACTCAACCGCCGAGCGCTTCAAGCTCAGCCCTGTACTGCGCGAGTTTCGACTCTTCCGCCTCGACCACATCGGGCGGCGCGTTCTCCCGGAAGCGCTCGTTCCCGAGCATGCGCTCGCCGCGTTCGACCTCGGCTCGGAGCCGCTCGATCTCGCCGGCGAGATCGCCCTGGCCGTCCTCGCGCGGGCGGACGACCGTCTCGAAGATCCGCTCGGCGTCGCCCTCGAGCCGGATGCGGACGCCGCTCCTGCGGTAGATGCGCGCTGCGGTCCGAGCCTCGTCGAGCGCACCCAGATCCGCCGCGTGCTTCGCCGCCGGCTCCGGCCAAGGGGCGACCATCAGCCTCGACTCCCGGGCCGGCAGATGCGACCAGATCTCCTCGGTCACGTGCGGCATCACCGGATGCAGGAGCTTCAGCAGCCGCTCGAGCGCGGCGAGTGCGGTGGCGCGCGTGTCCTCGTCGCCGAGGCGCGGCTTGATCGCCTCGGCGTACCAGTCGCAGAAGTCGTCGAACGTGAGCCGGTAGAGGAGCTTGACGGCGGCGGCGAAGTCGAAGCGGGAGAGGCAGTCCTCGAGCTCGGCAAGCCCTGCGTCGAGCCGGGCCAGGATCCAGCGCTCCTCGAGCTCGCGCGGCCGCGGCTCGGGCCGCGCGTCGCCCGCGTTCTGCAGGATCAGCCGCGACACGTTCCAGAGCTTGATCGCGAGCTTGCGCCCTTCCTCGATCGAGCCGAACGAGAAGCGCGGATCCTGGCTGGACGTGATCTTGAGCAAGCCGTAGCGGGTCGCGTCGGCTCCGTAGGGCTCGAGCGCGTCCTCGGGATCGACGCCGGTGCCGAGCGTACGCGACATGCGGCGACCTTCGGGATTGAGGAGATACGAATGGATGATCACGTCGTGGAACGGTTCCTCGCCCATCAGCTCGAGGCCGGAGAAGATCATCCGCGCGACCCAGAGGAAGATGATGTCCCGCGCGGTGGTGAGCACGTCACCCGGGTAGTACGAGTCGAGCTCCGGGGTCTGCTCCGGCCAGCCGAGCGTGGCGAACGGATACAGGGCGGACGAGAACCAGGTGTCGAGCACGTCCTCGTCCTGCGTGAGGTCGGCCGAGCCGCACTCGGCGCACGCCTCGGGCTCGCTTTCCGCGACGGTGACGTGGCCGTCGGGGCAGTACCAGACCGGGATCCGGTGTCCCCACCAGATCTGGCGGGAGATGCACCAGGGGCGGATGCTCCGCATCCACTCCAGGTAGATCCGGGCGAAGCGCTCGGGCGCGAATCGGACTCGACCCTCCTCGACGGCGGCGATCGCGGGGGCGGCGAGCTCCTCCATCGCGCACCACCACTGGAGCATGATCAGCGGCTCGACCCGCGTGTGGCAGCGCTCGCAGCGGCCGATCGAGTGGCGGTGGTGCTCCCGGCGCTCGAGCAGGCCGCGCTCCTCGGCCCAGGCGAGCACACGCTTGCCGGCCTCCTCCTGCGTCAGGCCCGCAAGCTCGCCCGCCTCCTCGTTCATCTTCCCGTCCAGGCCGATCACGGCCAGCTCGGGCAGTCCGTGGTCGCGGCCGATCTCGAAGTCCGTCGGGTCGTGGCCGGGAGTCACCTTGAGCGCGCCGGTCCCGAAGTCCGGCTCGACGCGTTCGTCGGCGATGACCGGGACGCGCCGCTCGACGAAGGGGACGATGACCTCCTTGCCGACGAGGTCGCGGTAGCGCTCATCTTCGGGGTGGACGGCCACCGCCACGTCGGCGAGGATCGTCGCCGGGCGCACGGTTGCGATCGTGACGTGGCCGGAGCCGTCGGCGAGCGGATAGTGGATGTAGGAGAGCGTGTCGTCGACGTCCTCGTGCTCGACCTCGAGATCGGAGAGCGCCGTCCGGTCGCGGGGGCACCAGTTGACCATCCGGTTCTCGCGGTAGATCCACCCCTTCCCGTACAGGTGGACGAACCAGCGCATGACGGCGCGCGAGTACTCCGGGTCCATCGTGAACCGCGTTCGCCGGTAGTCGAGCGAGGCGCCGAGGCGCCGGAACTGGACCATGATCGTCCCGCCGTAGCGCTCGAGCCACTCTTGGGCGTAGGCGTCGAAGCCCTCCCGCCCGAGATCCCGCTGCGTCTTTCCCTCCTTCGCAAGCGCACGGCCGATCGCGGCCCAGGTCGAGATCCCCGCGTGGTCGTAGCCGGGCTGGAAGAGCGTGTTGAAGCCGCGCATCCGGTGCCAGCGGACGAGCGCGTCCTCGAGCGAGAGCTGGAGCGCGTGCCCGATCGTCAGCGAGCCGGAGATGTTCGGCGGCGGGTGCATGACCACGAACGGCTCGCCGCCGGATCCCGGATCGGCCCCGTAGAGGCCTTCCTCCTCCCACGTGCGCTGCCAGCGCTCCTCGACGCCTTTCGGCTCGTACAACGGCTCCATGCGGATGATTCTACGGAGCCTCGGCCCCCGCTAAATCGGGGCGCTTCGAGCCGGCGCGGAATATTCAGCGAATGTGAGTCTCGAAGACTCAACCCCTTCGAGCCGGTCGCCGATTCGGGCCTGATTTCCAGCGTTTTCTTCAAACCGCTGCCTGGCACGTGCCGGGCACCGAGTATTCAGCGGAGTATGCAGGGCAACGCCGCCAGGGGGCTCGAGCCGCGATTTACGGCGCGGCGTACGTGTAACCGAGCGAGTCGATGTCGAGCAGGTCGGCGATCGTCGTCTCGTCGCCGACGTTCCGGTAGGGCCACATCGTGTCGTGCAGGTTCTGGCCGCGGCGGGCGCCGCTGACCGGCCGGTACTGCTCGCCGTGGATCTGCTCCCACTGGCTCCAGAGCCGGTCGATGTTCGCATGGTGGAGCCAGAAGACGGGGTCGTTCAGCGAGGTGTTCAGCGTCATCGTTCCGAGGAACGGCTTCTTCTTCGGGCCCCAGATCCCGCCGACCCAGAGATGGACGCCGTTGTGCATGAGATGAGGAGCGTGCGGCTTCGAATCGACACCCATCAAGCCGTCCTCGCACGTCATCCGCTTCACCTCGCGCCAGCCCTCCAGGTAATTGCGGAAGCTCTTGGTCGGGCTCGACATCGCGTCGTAGGGCTTGACGTCGTAGCTCGGGCGCGTGAGCGCCGTGGTGATCTGCGTCGCCGTCGGCAGCGTGCGCGCGATCGGCGTTGCGAAGCGCCGGACCAGGTAGTGGAATCCGCGAGGGTCGCTCGCCTTCGGATCGACGACGTTCAGTCTCCACGCCCCCTTGCGGAACGGGCCGTTCATGACCGCGTATCCCTTCGACGCAACGCCTGGCCCGCCCATGAAGTCCGCTGCGAACACAGCGGCGGTCGAGTTCGGATCGGTCCAGTCCCAGTAGGGGATCGTGATCGGCTTCCCGCTCACCTGGCGGAGCGCGTTCTCGAACAGGAGCAGGAACTCGCGGTGCCACGGCAGGAACGCCGAAGACATGTGCGCCGCCATGATCGTGCACAGGAACGATTGCCGGTGCCACCAGACGAACTGGTCGTAATAGCTGAGCTTCGCGTTCCAGGGGGACGGCGTCTGCTTCAGCTTGAGGATGGCGGCGACGAAGTCGGCCTTCTCCTGCGGCGTCAGGTCCTTGATGTCCTTGCGGACGCGGAGCACCGGAGCGACCGAGCCGGCGGGAGCCGACTCCGGGCCGACGACGGCGAAGAGGGCTGCCAGCGCGACGCCGCAGACGAGCAAGCGCTTCATCGGTTCACTATACGCCGCTGACTACGCGGACTCTTCGGCCAGCTCTTCGTCTTCGATCGGGACGCCGTCGGCGCTCGTGACGAGCGTCGGCTTGAGGCCCTTCGAGATCGTCTCTTTGGTGATCACGCACTTGGAGACGTCGGTGCGCGAGGGCAGCTCGAACATCACGTCGAGCAGCGCGTCCTCGATGATCGAGCGGAGGCCGCGGGCACCGGTCTCTCGCTCGAGCGCCTTGTCCGAGATCTCCCAGAGCGCGTCCTCGGTGAAGACGAGCTCGATCGTGTCGTAGGCGAAGAAGCGCTGGTACTGCTTGACGAGAGCGTTCTTCGGCTCGACCAGGATCTGGACGAGATCCTCCCGCGTCAGCTGGTGGACGGCGGAGATCACCGGCAGCCGGCCGATGAACTCGGGAATGAGGCCGTAGGCGAGCAGATCCTCCGGCATCACCTGCGAGAGGAGCTCGGCGTTCTCGGGCGCGGACTTCGAGCGGACGTGGGCGCCGAATCCGACCGCGTTCTTGCCGATCCGCTTGCCGATGATCTTCTCCAGCCCGGAGAAAGCGCCGCCGCAGATGAAGAGGACATTGGTTGTGTCGATCGAGAGGAACTCCTGGTGCGGGTGCTTGCGGCCGCCCTGCGGGGGCACCGAGGCGACCGTGCCCTCGAGGATCTTCAGCAGCGCCTGCTGGACGCCCTCACCCGAGACGTCGCGCGTGATCGACGGGTTGTCCGCCTTGCGCGCGATCTTGTCGACCTCGTCGATGTAGATGATCCCGGTCTCCGCCTTCTTGATGTCGAAGTCGGCCGCCTGGATCAGTTTGAGCAGGATGTTCTCGACGTCCTCGCCCACGTAACCGGCCTCGGTGAGAGCGGTCGCGTCGGCGATCGCGAACGGGACATTGAGGATGCGCGCGAGCGTCTGCGCGAGCAGCGTCTTGCCGCAGCCGGTCGGGCCGAGCAGCATGATGTTCGACTTCTGGAGCTCGACGTCCCCGTCGTCGGCCTGGGCCATCTGCACGCGCTTGTAGTGGTTGTAGACCGCAACGGCGAGCGTGCGCTTCGCCTCCTCCTGGGAGACGACGTAGTCGTTGAGGACGGCGTAGATGTCCTTGGGGCGAGGGAGGTTCTCGAGATCGAGCTGCGGGGGCGAGGTCAGGTCCTCGTCGATGATCTCGTTGCAGAGGTCGATGCACTCGTCGCAGATGTAGACACCGGGTCCCGCGATCAGCTTCTTGACCTGCGGCTGGCTCTTCCCGCAGAAGCTGCAGAGAAGCTGCTCGTTGCCGTCCGATGCCCGCGCCATCTGTTTTCCCCGCTCCCCCTGTTACCGATGCGTGACGACGGTATCGATAATGCCGTATTCCTTTGCCTCTTGCGCCGTCATGAAGTAGTCGCGCTCCATGTCCTTGGCCACCTTCTCCAGAGGCTGCTCGGCGTGCTCGGCGATGATCTCTTCCATCTTTCGCTTCATGTTGATCGTCTCCCGCGCCTGGATCTCGATGTCGGTCGCCTGTCCCTGGAAGCCACTCGAAACTTGGTGGATGAGGATCTTGGCGTTCGGCAGCGCGAGCCGTTTCCCTTTCGTGCCGCCTGCAAGAAGGAGTGCGCCCATCGACATCGCGATCCCGACGCAGATCGTCTGAACGTCGGGCTTGATGTACTGCATCGTGTCGTAGATGGCGAGCCCGGCGTAGACCGAGCCGCCCGGCGAGTTGACGTAGATGTAGACGTCCTTGTCCGGGTCCTCCGACTCGAGATGGAGCAGCTGGGCGATGATCAGGTTCGCGATCTGGTCGTCCACGGGCGTCCCGAGGAAGATGATCCGCTCGTTCAGGAGACGGGAAAAGATGTCGAACGAGCGCTCGCCCCGCGAGGTTTGCTCGATCACCATCGGAATGAGTGGGCTCATACGCGCGCTTCCAGACTCTTCTGCGGGGGAGTGTCGTTCACGATCCGGGCGTCCATTACGGGGAAACTAGGCGCGTAGCGCGGGCTCATGCAGGCTCCTTGCTCGTCGGGGTCCACAACTTCGTATCGCCGGGGGCCTTCTCCTGCTCCGGCGTCCACAGCTTCTCACGCGCGCGGGCGAGCTCGGTCGGGATCGGCTCGACCTCGGCCACCACGCTGTCGAGGGCCTTGCGCAGGCGGAGATCCTCGCGCAGCCGCTCGAAGGTCGGGCTCTGCCGGATCTGGGCGAGCAGCTCCTCGGGGTCTTCCTCCCCGGCCTCGGCTTCGCTCCGGACGAGCTCTTCGATCTCGCCGTCGGAAACCTCCAGGCCGACCTTGTCGGCGACCGCGTCGAGGACGAGCTCGCGCGCGACGGAGAGCTTCGCCTCCTCGAGCAGCCGCTCCTGCAGGGCCTCCGGGCTCTCGTTCGTGATCTGCAGATAGGTCTCCAGCGAGATCCCCCGGCGCTCGAACGAGCGGGCGAGGCCCCGGAGCAGCTCGGTGGCGCGCGCCTCGACGAGCGGGCCGGAGGCATCGACGTTGGAGGCGGCGACGAGGCGGTCGACCGCCTCCGCGCGGAAGGCGCGCTCGATCTCGTCGTCGAGCTGCTCGCGAAGGCGCGACTCGATGTCGGCGCGAAGCTCGGCCAGCGTGTCGAACTCGCTCGTCGCGCGCGCGAGCTCGTCGTCGAGCTCGGGCAATTCCTTCTCCTTGACGTCCTTGACGGTCGCTTCGACCTTCTCGCCCTCGCCGAACTCGATCTCCTTGGTCTCGCCGGCGGACATCCCGATCAGGCCCTCCTCGATCTCCGGGATCAGGCGACCGGCGCCCAGCTCGACGACGTAGTCGCGCTCGGTCTCGCCCTCCCGGACGAGGTCGACGACGAGCGTGTCGCCCTCTTGGGCGGGGCGGCCGTCGGCGGGAGCGAGCGTGGCCGCCGTCTCGCGCAGCGCCTCCAACTCCTGGTCGATGAGCTCCTGCGGGATTTCCGCCTCGCCGCGAGGCACCTCGAGCTTCGTCCAGTCGGCCACCTCGGGCCTGGGCTGGACGGCGACGGTGGCGGTGAAGCGGAAGGTCTCGGCCTCCGAGGCCGGAAGCTCGTAGTCGTATTCGGGCTGCTCGACCGGCCGGATCCGCTCGCTGACGGCGGCGTTCCGGAACCAGCCGCCGATGTGACTTTCGATCGCATCGGTGTAGAGACGCTCCTTGCCGACGCGGGCGAGCAGGACGGGCATCGGCACCTTGCCCTTCCGGAAGCCGGGGATCTTCAGGCTGACTGCGAGGTCGGAGGCGGCGTGCTCGACCGCGTGCTCGAGGTCGGCGCTCGGGACCTCGACTTCGAGGCGGACTCTGTTTTGGGGCAGCTCCTCGACCTGCGTCTGCACCGACCTATCTAAGCAGAGGGGCGATGGCTGGCCGAAGATGCGGGCGAGAGGACTCGAACCTCCAAGGGCTTTCGCCCAATGGCTCCTAAAGCCATCGCGTTTGCCAATTCCGCCACGCCCGCGGCCAGTCCATTGTGCCGGTTTGCAACTCGAGAACAGCGAGAGCGCAAGGACGATCGCCGCAACCTCGGTTAGAGTCAGCGCCCTGCGGCCCTACGACGAACAGCGGCGGTATCTGTTCGAGCAGCTCTCACGCGCGCTCGGCGACGAGTGGGTTGAGCGCAACCACCGGCTGGTCGAGGACTACTGGCAGGCGGTCGTGTCGCTCGGCTACGCGCTGCCCGACGAGCGCCAGCCCGGCGACCAAGAGGCTGCGTAACGCATCTCGGCCGCCGGCAGGCGGGCGGATTACGGGTTCGTCTTCTTGAGGATCAGCTTGGGCTTGCCTTTGGAATCGAACTTGACAAGGCCCGCAAACTTGTCCGACGTAGTCGCGCCGTACGTTCCCGGGACAGCGTGGCCGGTCGGGTCGTGCTTGAAGCAGACCATCTGCTTGTACGGATTGGCGATGCTGCAGGACAGCAGGCTGCCCTTGACGAAGACGACGTCGCCGACGCCGAGCTTGAACGTCCGCTCGGCGATCGCGCCGGCGGTCGCGGCGAAGAGGAGGACGGCCACAGCCGCCAGTCCGAGAGCCAACTTCTTCATGAGTGGAGCCTCCGTGTCGGTCGAGATGGGTGGCCGAACAGGGTAGCGAGGCCCGGTTCAGGACTGGATGGCAACGCCGACCTCGCCGTCGGCCGGCCGATCGAGGACGTGGTCGGCGAGGCCTGACGGCCCGAGGCGTCAACCCGCGTGGATGCGCCAGACCTCGCGGCCACGGAGGTGGGTCAGCCAGAGATCGCCGAAGGCAGTGCGAATGACGATCGGCCCCGGCCCAGCCTGCATGGTCTCGATGACTGAGTTCGTACTCGGATCGATGCGCGAAACAGTGTCGTCGCCATTGTTGGGCACGAAGATCGTCCCGTCCGACGCGGCGGCGAGCCAGGAGGGATTCGCGCCAACAGGCACGGTGGCAAGGATTCGTCCACTTGCGGGGTCGATGCGGGTGACGGTATTGCTCGCCCGGTTTGCTATCCAAGCCGCATCTGCCGCCGCCTCCACCGATGTCGGCTCCTCACCGCCCGCCTCGACGGCCGCAACGGCGTTGGTGGCCGGATCGATCCGGAACACTTTCAGGCCGGTCGTCGAGCCGACCCAGAGCGACCCGAAGGCAAACGTGATGTTCGCGGGGCTTTCGCCGGTCCGGATCGTGGCGACGATCCGACCGGTGCGAGGATCGATCCGAGACACGGTCCCGTCGAGACTGTTCGCGACCCAGAGGGCGCCGGCGGCGTAGTGGACGTCCCACGGTCGTGCTCCGACCCGGATCCGCTTGGTCACCCTTGCCTTCCTTAGATCGAGCCGCTCGATCCTGTTTGTTCCGAAGCTGTCGACCCAGACGTTTCGGGCAGCGTAGGCCAAGCCGCAGGGCTGAGAACCGACGCGGATCCTGCGTCCGACGAACCTGTTGGTGGCGGGGTTGATCCGGACGAGGTCACCGCTGCCGAAGTTGGAGACCCAGACCGCGGCGCGAATCTGGGCCGCCAAGCAGGGTCGTGAACCCGTTCTGATCTTTGCAACCACTGCGGCCGGACCGAAGACTCGGGAAGCGGGCGGAAGAACTGCGGCGACTGAGTCAGCCCCGCGCGCCGAGCCGATCGAGCTCGCCACGACCACGAGGGCGACGGCGCGCACCACACGATCTCCTACCACTCGGCAGTACTTTACTGCCGAATGGTAGTACTGTCAAGCGCAACGGCACGCGCTGCCTCCTCCAGCTCGGTGAGCGCGGCCCCGATCTCGTCGACGTTCACCCGCCCACGAAGCTGCTGGACGAGCGCTCGAATTCGGGGGGCGATCACTCGGACGACACTGCGCCCCTCGTCGGTGAGCTCGAGCAGGTACGACCTGCGGTCGCTCGGGTTGGGCGACCGAACGGCCAGCTCCGCGTCCACCATCCGGGCGACATGCCGCGAGATCGTGGTCGGAGGGACCCTGAGGAGGGACGCGAGTTCCGTGGGAGAGACCGAGCGCAGCGAGGCGATCGCGCCGAGCACGGCGTACTCGTTGCTCGTGATCCCAGTACCGGCGACCGCTCCCGCCATCAGCTCGCGCACTGCCTCGCCCGTGCGGAACATCTGAAGGAGCACGTTGTCGCCGCGAATCCGCTCGGGCATGGAGCCACCAAGCCTACTGCTCCCGCCTTGCGCTAACCGCTCCGCGAGCTCGTCGCGTGCAGGGATTCAGTGCGATGGCCCCGGGAGGAGTCGAACCTCCGCACGCGGATTCGAAGTTCCTCGAAAACACCTGCTCTGAGTGATATTCGGTGCTGTTGCGTGCTCTGAGGTTCTCTCAGTTCTGTCGGATTTCGGCAGTTCGGGACACGGTTCGGGACACCGTTTGTCGTCAGTCTCGGCAACGCCGTCGATCTTGGAGACGAGCTGGGACAGCTGCTCCCCTCTACCGTGCGCGGACGTCAACCGTGAGCCGCACGAGGTCCTTGCCCCGGAGTTTTCGTGCACGCCGATCTCGCCTGATCTCGGTGCGTCGTGTTGCCCTTTGTTGCCCCCCATTCCCCTCGGGAGCCGACGCAGCCACTGGGCCGTTGCCATCCACGGAGTACAGGTCTAGCCTTGCAACGTGCTCGTCTGCGCGAAGTGTGGGCGCGAGAGCGAGGGCGACTTCGCCTTCTGTCCTCACTGCGGCGCAGAACTGACGAAGACCGCACGATCACGCGAGCAACGAAAGACCGTCACCGTCCTCTTTTGCGATGTCACCGGCTCGACCGCCCTCGCCGAATCGACGGACCCGGAGGCGCTGCGTGCCGTGCTCGCGTGCTACTTCGAGCGGATGAAGGCGATCGTCGAGTCGCACGGCGGCACCGTCGAGAAGTTCATCGGCGATGCGGTCATGGCGGTCTTCGGCGTCCCCACCGTCCATGAGGACGATGCCCTCCGCGCAGTCAGGGCAGCCGTCGAGATGCGAGACGCCCTGCCCGAGCTCGGCGTCGAGGCCCGGATCGGCGTCAACACCGGCGAGGTCGTGACCGGAACGCAGGAGCGGCTGGCGACCGGCGATGCGGTCAACGTCGCCGCCCGCCTGGAGCAGGCCGCCCAACCGGGAGAAATCCTGCTCGGTGAGGAAACGCTCGCCCTCGTCAGGTACGTGGTCGAGGCGGGGCCGGCCGAGCTCCTCGAGCTCAAGGGGAAGACCGCTCCGGTGGCGGCGTTCCGCCTCTTCGGTGTTACAGGAGAGGCCGCACGGCGGCACGAGGCCCCGCTGGTGGGACGGCGGCGGGAGCTTGACCGCCTGCGTGACGCGTTCGAGCAGGGGGTGGTCGATCGGTCCTGTCAACTGTTCACGATTCTCGGGACGGCCGGTGTCGGCAAGTCGAGGCTCGCGTTCGAGTTCCTGGAACGAGTCGAGGGACGTGTCGTGCGCGGGCGCTGCCTCTCCTACGGCGAAGGGATCACCTACTGGCCCGTGGTCGAGGTACTGAAGCAACTTGACGTCCTGCCATCGGATCCCGCGGCAGCTGCCTCGCTTCGGGCGCTGCTTCGTGAGTCGGAGGAAGGCACGTCGGCCGAGGAGATCGCGTGGGGGTTCCGGAAGCTGCTCGAGGAGCAGGCGCATGAGAAGGCGCTCGTGTGCGTCTTCGACGACATCCACTGGGGCGAGGAGACGTTCCTTGACCTGATCGAGCACGTCGCCGACCTGTCGCGTGATGCACCACTCCTGCTCCTTTGCCTGGCACGTCCGGAGCTTCTCGACAGGCGGCCCGGCTGGGGTGGTGGGAAGCTGAATGCGACCACCCTCCTGCTCGAGCCGCTCTCGGCCGAGGAGATGAATCTGCTGGTCGATGAACTCGGAGGTGTCGACGAGGAGCTGCGGGCCAAGATCCTCACAACCGCCGACGGAAACCCGCTCTTTCTCGAGGAGATGATCGCGCTGGTGCGCGCTTCGAGAAACGGCGACATCGCCGTTCCGCCGACGATCCAAGCGCTCCTGGCGGCGCGGCTCGACCAGCTCGACCCCTCGGAACGACACGTGCTCGAACGGGGAGCGATCGAGGGCCGCGTCTTCCACCGAAGCGCCGTCGAGGCGCTCGCGCCCGAGGAACCGGAGCTGTCGGCGCGGCTGGTGGCTCTCGTCCGCAGGGAGCTCGTGCGTCCCGCAAAACCCCAGCTGCCCGGCGATGACGCCTTCCGCTTCCGGCACCTCCTAATTCGCGACGCCGCCTACGACGCCCTCCCGAAAGGAACCCGGGCCGAGCTGCACGAGCGCTTTGCGGCCTGGCTCCAGGGGCACGGATCTGACCTGGTCGAGCTCGACGAGATCCTCGGCCACCATCTCGAGCAGGCCGCGCGCTATAGGCGCGAGCTCGGCAAGCCTGACGAGGCGGTCGCCGAGCGCGCCGCCGAGCGACTCGCCGCGGCAGGGCGCCGGGCGCTCTGGAGGCTGGATCGGGCTTCCGCGGCGCTCCTACTCGAGCGGGCGCTCAAGTTGACCAGTCGCGCCGACGTTCATCTCGAGCTCGACCTCGCCGCCGCCACATCGAACAGCCAAGACGCCGCTCGCATCGCTGACCGAGCCGTCGAAAACGCTCGACGCGCCGGGAACCTCGTCGCCGAGGCGCTTGCGCGCGTCGTCGCCGCTCATGACCGGATGACCTTCGCGCCCGAGCCTGCGGTCGATGAGCTCGAAGCGCTGGTGCGAGCTGCCGTTCCGCTGCTGGAGGAGGTGGGCGACCACGCTGGTCTCGTCCGCGTATGGGACGCGTTCGCCTTCGGAGTCGCGAACTTCCGCTGGCAGTATGAGGAGCAGGCGCGCGCAGCAGAGAACGCGTTGCGCCACGCTCGGCTCGCGGGTCTGCCGCATTCCGAGCTTTTCACGCTCGACATGGCGCTCGTATATGGCCCCCGGCCAGCCGACGAAGCGTTACGCACGCTTGATGCAGCTCTTCCCGAAAGCCCGGCTCCCCGTCCGCTGTTCCATCGCGCCTGGCTACTTGCGATGCTCGCCCGATTCGACGACGCGTGGCATGTCGCGCGCGAAGCGGAGGCGCGGGCGCGCGAGCTGAGCGGCGCGTCCTCTGCCGAGCCTCAGCTCGCCGAGATCGCGACGCTGGCCGGTGACCACGAACTTGCGGCGAGCTACCTTCAGCGCCAATGTGAGCGCGTCGAGCGACTAGGCGAACGAAGCTTTCTGTCGACGTACGCTCCGCGGTTCGGCCGATCGCTCTGCGCCCTTGGCCGGCACGACGAGGCCGAACCGTTGGCGCAGCTGGGTCGCGACATCGGCGACGAGGACGACATCGCGACGCAGGCCTGGTGGCGGCAGACGCAGGCGCTCGTCCATGCCTCCCGCGGCGAGCATGCCGCGGCCGAGTCGCTCGCCCGCCAAGCGGTTGTGATCGTGGAGAGGACAGACGCGCTCAACTTCCGGGGTTACGCTCTCACCGACCTCGCCGAGGTGCTGGCGGCCGCGGGCGGAACGGAGGGAGCCGTCGCCGCGCTCGAACAGGCGCTCGACCGCTACGAGCGCAAGAAGAATTTGGCGATGGTCGCGCAGGTGCGTCCGAAGCTAGAGGCATTGCGCGCGGAGGCGCGCCCGTGATCGCCTGCCCAAGCTGCGGGCATCGCCTGCGCAAGCCGCTCCCGAAGGCCGCCGCCCTGCTCGAGGGACTTGACTTGACAGCGGCGATTACCTCGGTTGGAGTCGGCTCAACACAACTCGCCGACATACACCGCCTCTCCGGGTATGCACGGGGGGTATGCACGCCATGAGCATCCACGGCATGTCTGGCACTTCTGTCCGGCTTAGCCAAGCAAAATCGGCTTGCTGCCAAGACTCGAAGTGGGCGGTACTGACCTCGACCGTCTCCCATAGTTTCTCGAGACGGCCCATCCGCTGTTGGCATCGCCGCACGATCGACTCAGTACGATCTTGCCCCTCCTGGCTCGACTAGTGGCTGCTCCGGGACATATTTGGGACATATTGAAGTCAGTCGATGCTTTCTCGTACCAGAGAACCTGCTGATTTACAGCGAGTTAGGAAAATGGCCCCGGGAGGAGTCGAACCTCCGCACGCGGATTCGAAGTCCGCCGCTCTATCCGCTGAGCTACGGGGCCAAGCAAAACCGTTTCGCGGTTTCGCTAGCGCTCCGCGAACGCGGAGTGCTAGGTGGCGGATGGGACTCGAACCCACGACCACCGGGACCACAACCCGGGGCTCTACCAACTGAGCTACCGCCACCGCGTACTCGCAGGATAGCCGCGTCCTCAGCGGAAGCGGGCTCCGCCCGTTTCCGCTCACGATCATTGGATCGAGAAGCTCCGCCGAAAATTGGAGCGTCCGCGAAGCGGGCGCAAGATTTTCGGCGGACGTACCGCCACCGCGTCATTCAAGGATAGCCTGAGTACTCCCGATTTCTTCTGCCGTCATCCGGGTACGCGGCGAGCATGTTCTCGGGGTCCCAAGTGATCACGCGCCAACTCCCTACGTTCAAGAACGCACTGAACTGGCTCCGGCCGAAGGGCCACTTCGACCACGCCACAGGGGAGCTCGCGGTCTTGATCGGACTCGGAGCGACGCTCGCGCTCGGAACAACGGTCGCGGTCGCCTGGGCGGCCGGGTTCGGCGAGGTGTTTCACCGCCTCCTGCACGTCCGTCCGCTCTGGATCCCGATCGCGCTCGCCGGACAGGTCGTCGCCTACCTCGGCTACATGCTCGCGTACCGCGAGGTCGCGCGAGTCGAGCGTGGGCACCAGTTCGGGATGATGAGGCTTGCGGCCGTCGTCTTCACCGGCTTCGGGGTCTTCGTCGCCCACGGCGGCTTCTCCGCCGACGTGATCGCCCTGAGGGGAGCCGGAATCTCGAAGCGGGACGCCCGTGTGCGCGTGCTAGGGCTCGGAGCGCTCGAGTACCTGCTGCTTGCCCCAGCCGTTTGCGTCTGCGCGATCATCCTCCTCGCCCACGGATCCAGCAAGCCCGCAATCGGTTTCACGCTCCCGTGGGCGATCGGAGTTCCACTCGGGCTCGTCGCGGCCTTCATCGCTCTTCGGCACTGCAGCAAGTTCGCGAACGCGAACGAGGGCTGGCGCGGTGCGGTCGCCCACGCGCTGGACGGGATCGCCGTGCTGCGCCGGCTCTCGCTCGAGCCGTTCCGCCACGGGAGCGCGTTCGTCGGGATGGGCCTCTACTGGGCGGGCGAGATCTCCTCCCTGTCGGCGGCGCTGCACGCCTTCGGCTCGCCTCGCCCGGCAATCGCCGCGCTCGTCGTCGGATATGCGACGGGGTATGCGCTCACTCGAAGGACGCTCCCTCTCGCGGGGGCGGGCGTGGTGGAGGCGCTGCTTCCGTTTTCGCTCCTCTGGGCCGGCGCGACGCTGGCGCCGGCGCTCCTGGCCGTCTTCGTCTACCGCCTCTTCAACCTGTGGCTACCGCTCGTCCCTGCGGTCGTCGGCGTGCGGGCGCTGCGGCGGGAGCACCGCGCCAACGGCGGCGCGCAGGTGCCCGAGAGCCGGGCTGCCTAGCCGGCTGCGGTTTGACCCGGGCGAGGCTCCTCGAGCCCCGTCTCACGCGGCCCCACGGGCTCGGGCCCGAGGCGGCGGAGGTAGAACCACTCGTACAGCAGGCCGGCGACGACGGCGCCGACGACCGGCCCGACGTACCAGAGCCACCCGTTCGCCCAGGCGTTCTGCACGAGCTGGGGCCCGAAGGCGCGGGCCGGGTTCATCGCCGCTCCGGTGAGTGGGCCGCCGACGAAGATGTCCATCGTGATCGTGAGGCCGATCGCCAGGCCCGCGATCGACTTGAACGTCCCTCTCGGATCGGCGGCGGTGGCGAAGACGACCCAGACGAGGAAGAAGGTCATGATCATCTCGAGCACGACGCCTCTTCCCTGCCCGATCTGGCCGTTCAGCTGCGGGACGCCGAGCTTGGCGGCGTCCACTGCAGCCGTGGGGAAGATCCACTTGAGCAGGAGCGCGGCGACGACCGCGCCGCCGAACTGGAAGAGCCAGTAGCCGCACGCGAGCCGGATCGCCATCCGTCGCGTGGCCACGAAGGCGAGGGTGATGGCCGGATTGAAGTGACCGCCGGAGATGTGGCCGACGGCGGAGACCATGATCGCGATTGCGAGGCCGTGGGCGAGGGCGATCCCGACGAGGCCGGTCGAGGACCCGAGCATGATCGAGCCGGCACCGACGAAGATGAGCGTGAAGGCGCCGATGAACTCCGCGACGCAGCGACGCAGCGCGTCTTCCATCGCGCCCGAGGTTAGTGAGCG